>CAKZTE010000055.1 GCA_937923115.1 uncultured Caulobacterales bacterium
TATGAAAGGAGGTTGATTTTGTTTATCTTGTTTAAGGGGTCTGCCCGAAGCTGTTAGATCAGCACTTTCGTAAAAGCGAAATTGGGTACCGAACTTAATATACGGCAAAGCGGGCATGGCGTCCCGTTAGACCCAGCTTAATACGAGCCCCCCTGATACTGTCAGGGGGGCTTTGTTTTGGATGAGCCGCGCCGCGTAATCCCTGCCTTAAGGCCGACGACGCCGGTAACCAATCGTGATTTGATATTCTTGGAACTCTGCGTTCTTGTGGCGCGTAACGTTCATTGGGAATAGGACCCATAATAAGGACATTCATGGCGCATTCAAAACCTCTCATAATATTAGCCGTCTTCGCGGCATTGGCTCAACCCGCCGCAGCGCAAGCACCCGAAGGGGATGTCCCCTCAAGATGGGGATTGCTGGCGGGCGCAGGTGCGTTCGTCACGCCAAAATATTCAGGAGATGATAATTACCGCGTGCTAGCCCTTCCTTTCCTGCGGGCGTCCTATGGCGATGATTTTTATGTTAGCATACCAGAAGGCGCAAATTACGAGTTCTACAAAAAGGATGGTCTGACGCTAAAAGCAAAAGCAGGAATCGCCTTCCCGCGCGAAGAGGACAATAAATCCATCTTTGCCATCTCGGGCGCGCCCACGGATGAACTCAGAGGCCTTGGCGATTTGAACGCATCAGTAGAGTTGGGCGGCGCGCTTGATTATGAATTTGGCCCGTTGACGATTTCCGCAGGGCTTCGCCGGGGAATTGGCGGACACGGCTCTTTTGTGGGGGACGCCTCAGTCAGTATGACAAAAGTCTTCAAAACGCCAGGACCGCCTATTGCCGTCATCCTCTCTCCCAACATAAAAATAGGCGAAGCCTCTCTGACGCAGGCTTATTACGGCATTACGCCAGAACAGTCGCTCGCCTCTGGCTTGCCCGAATTTGCGGCGGGCGGGGGAATATATAGCGTAGGTGTTAACGCCATCACCTTCGTGCCGACCTCTCGAAGCAGCGCTTTTATCTTATATGCCTCGCTGCGCGAATTAACAGGGTCTGCGGCAAACAGCCCGCTTGTCAGGCAGCGCGGAGATACCACCCAAAGCGCCGTGGGCCTATTTTGGGTCAAAGCCTTCGGTCAGGATGCCCGCAATGCAGAAAAGCTTGTTACGGGGCGCTAATCCTTCAACCAAAGACGGGTTTTGAACGTAAGACATTAAAGGATGTCATATGCGCGCTTTATTTTTACTAACGGCCTGTGTGGTGTGCTGCGGGTTTGCAAGCGCCTCCGAGGCACGCCAGAATCAATCAGACACGAAATGGGGTTTTAGCGGTGGAGGCGGCGCGGCCATTTCTCCGCATTATAGCGGTGATGACAATTATGCCGTCTCAGCCCTGCCTTTCGCGCGCGTCAGTTATGGCGACATTTTTTATGTCTCAGTGCCAGAAGGCGCAAATGTGAAGGTCTACGAGAAAAACGGACTTCGCGCTATGGCAACCGCAAAATTTACCTTTGACCGTGAGGAAGACGGCGGCGCGCCGTTTCGAATCGCGGGTGAGCGCACGCAAGATCTGATAGGCCTTGGCGATGTGGCCGCCACAGTAGAACTTGGCGGAACGCTGCGCTACAGGGCGGGAAACTGGTCTTTGACCGGCGGCGCGCGCCAAGCCATTAGCGGTCATGACGGCTTTGTCGGAGAGATATCCGCGCAATATAGTCACTCTATTCGCGGATACGGCCCGCCTATTCGCATCAGCGCCGGACCAAGCCTTAAGTTTGGAAACAGCCGCTATATGAACGCCTATTATGGCGTCACATCAATTCAGTCAGAGGCCAGCGGATTAGATACTTTCGAAGCTGCTGGAGGACTTTATTCGGCAGGGTTAGCGCTCAGCGCGACGGCCCCTGTTAGCAATCGCAGCGCATTATTCCTGCAAGGCTCACTCTCGCGCTTAACGGGTGACGCACGGCAAGCGCCGCTCGTGCGAGACCGCGGCAGCCCGACGCAAGCCTTTGGCGGGTTGTTTTGGGTCTACACCTTTGGACAGGACACGCGGCGCGGACGCCCTAGCGGGGCGAGGCTAAGCGGTAGGCCTAGCTATTAATTTAGCCCCCAACCAATTAAAACGCGCAGAGAAATTACGGGCGCGCCTCGCAATGCCAGCAGCTTTCCATAATGCCCATGCCAATCGGCCCCCCCGGCGGTAATGTCTTAGCCTGAGTGACAGACGGCACTGGGATGGCGGGTTGATTGAGGTAGGCCTCTATCCGCGAGACGACCCAGAGACCATGGCCCGAATTTCGTGATTTCAAATCTGCTTGAAGCGTGCGCAGCATGGCGTCAGTGCGTGCCTTTACACCAGGCGTTGCCGCAGCATTGCTTCCCAAATCTATCAACGCAAAGGCAAATCGCGCCTGAACAGTTTTAGCAATTTCGCCCTCTCGGCCAGGCGTAGGCGGGCGCATCACAAAGCGGCGCGTCTCCTCCAGCATCTCGGTAAAGCCAAGATTTGACGCGTCGCGGCGATTAAACTCGATGAGGCGCGCAGCGCGTCGCGGATGCAAAAGCACGTCAAAGGTCAGGTCAGCAGCGGTATCTGCGGCGGCGCTTATGTCAAAGGCGGGATGGGCTGCGGGGCGAAACAGCTCGCGGTCACTGTCAGCAAAAGACCAGCTGCGCACAGACGGACTAAGCAGGTTAAGCGTCTCATCTTTCATGTCCAGCGCCCCAGGAGCGAGCGTTTGCAGCACAGCCGTCAAGGCGCGGCGCTGCACAGCGGCAGGTACGATTTCCATAGGCGGCTGACCATCGCCGCGCCGCGCATAATTGAAGTCTACCCCGCCAATCAGCTTTCCCGCAGCCGCCGTTTGATAACGATGATACAAATAAATCGGAACGATAACTTTGTTCAAATCAGATTGATTTTGTCCCTCGGCAATGCGGTCAGCGCCAAAATTTTCAAGCGCTAATGCCCTGACCTCCATCGCGTCTTTCAAGCCTGTTATCGGGTCAGCGCGATTATCCCAGACGTTCCCTTTCGGGTGGGCTGTCCCAATGCTTCGCCCGTCCGTATCCGCAACAAATACAAGGCCGCGAGAGAGGGCATTTTGCACAAGCGCTTCTCGCCCTGCGTCGTCGGTTTCACCATATAGCCAGCTAGCGGCAAATTTATCCCACGGACCAATGCCGACGCCGTACGTATTAGAGAAGTCCATCTGCCCATTTGTGACGCGGACATCTGGCGCGGGATAATCCATAACGCTGCCTTTGGCATACGTACTGGCCGCGAAATTATGTGCAAAACCAAGCGCATGGCCGATTTCGTGGGCAGACAATTGACGAATACGGTCAAGGGCAAGCTCAATTGGATCGTCATCCGCGCCTGTACCCGTGTTGGCTGTGCCCGCAAGGCCTTCAAAAATCATACGGTCTTGGCGCACGCGCAGGCTTCCCAAATTAACATGGCCCTTAAGCATTTCGCCTGTGCGCGGATCAGAGACGCCGCCACCATAACTCCAGCCGCGCGTTTGGCGGTGAACCCATTGCACCACATTATAGCGTATATCGAGCGGGTGCGCCTCCTCCGGCAAGACCTCAACGCGGTAACCGTCGGGAAAGCCCGCCTCTGCAAAAGCGTCTTCCCACCACCGCGCGCCGTCAAGCAGCGCACCTTTGATCGGCTCGGGCGCGCCGCCATCGATGTAAAATACAATTGGGTTTACCGTCTCGCCTGCCTCGTTCTTTTGAAGGCGGTAACGGCGGGCAAAGCGCGTTTCAATTGGCGCGTCCAGCGCCGCCGAATAATCATAATGCACTTGCTCGACAGCGCCCGCTCGCGGATCAGATTTAAGCGGCGTATAGCCTGCTTCGGGGAGTCGCACGAATGAATGGTGTTGGATAAGGGTCGCGTCTGTGCCGCTGGCGGCAGTTGTTGCAACCTCGCGGCCAGGGTCAGCGCTCGTCAAGGTGAAGAATACATCAATTTCGACATTATCGGGAAAGGCAAACACGTTTTTCGTATCCACAAGCGTTCGGTCTTTAGCGATCGAAAAACTGCCCTGATCGGCGTCTTTGAGATATTGCACGAGGTCCAAAACATCAGAGGTAAGAAAATCTGTTAAATCAATCACAAGGCCGTTTTTAGAGCTGACCACATCGGCCGCTGCGAGAAAGGATGTCGCAAAGCTTTCGCGCACAGCGCGCTCTTCGAGCGGATTGTCAGGGCTGGCACGGTAGGCGAGATTCTCTTGCTCAATGATGACCTTATTTCCGATGCGTCGAAAGACAACAATGGCGCCGCTATTGCCCCAGCCGCGGTCAAGCCCCACGGGATTAGAGCCAAGACCCGCGGTTAGGCGCGCTGTATGGATAAAACGCAATGACACACCGTCCTCGCCAGCCTGCGGGAGCTTTGCCAGCACGCGATTCTTGTCTTCATCCACGTAGAGGTCGATGAAGCCTGCGCGATAATCAAGCCCCGCTAAAGCATCCGAGCTGGAGCTGGAACCAGCCGGCGAGGAGGGCTGGCAGGCCGTAATAACCACGGAAAAAATGATAATGAAAAATGCGCGCATGACGGCCCTTAAGTTGCTCTCTTGACTATAGGCAGCGTTTATTGCGGCGTAAACATGGAACCCGCCGCAGGGGAAATAGCCCTTAAACCGCTTGGAGGAGCGGCAGTTTACGCGTTTTGATACAGAGGGCCGCCAAATATCATTAACAAAACTTTAAAAAATGCGACTCGCGTGACCGCCGTCACGCCCTCGCAGGGTAGAATTATGCATGTTTAAAGGGTCCCTAATTTGAGTTTAGGGGGTGCAACTTTAAATAAGGAGGGCTGAAAATGCCAATTATTACATTAGGAACGGCTGGCGATGACATCATCGACGGCACAGCAGGAATTGATTATCTACGGGGTCTGGACGGAGACGACATACTGAACGGTGGGTCAGGCGTAGACTATCTTCGAGGCGGCGCTGGCGCCGATGTCCTCAACGGTGAATTAGGCGCTGACTGGGGCGATTACTCGACGTCTAGCGCAGCAATCACAATGAACCTTGATACGAATGTGAACCTAGGCGGCGACGCAGAAGGCGATACACTTTTCTCTGTCGAAAACATCATGGGCTCGCGTTTCGACGACTCTATTACAGGTAATGCGCGCATCAATTACTTGCGCGGCTGGAAGGGAGATGATGCCCTATTTGGCGGTGATAACAAAGATTACCTCCAAGGCGACGCTGGAGCCGATGCTTTGGACGGCGGAAGTGGCTCAGATTGGGCCTATTATATAAGCTCAGATGCAGGCGTTGATGTTAACCTTCTGACCGGCGTAGCGCTCGGCGGCCATGCTCAAGGTGACACTTTCACCTCTATTGAGAACTTGTTCGGATCTAATTTTGACGACACGCTAACGGGCGATGCGGGTAACAACTACCTCAAAGGCCGCATGGGCGATGACATCCTGAACGGCGGAGATGGTAACGATTTCTTGCTGGGCAATGAGGGTGCGGACACAATGGACGGCGGCGCTGGCGTCGACTGGGTCACCTATCTTCGCGCCGCAACAGGCGTCACTGTTCAACTGGACGGAACGGCGTCTTCAGGCGGTGAAGCGGAAGGCGACATTATCACAAATGTCGAACGTGCCGAAGGTTCGATGTTCGGTGATATGATTTTTGGTAACTCAGGGGCTAACTATCTGCGCGGACGCGATGGCGATGACACTCTCTCAGGCGGGGACGGAAATGACTTCTTGCAAGGGGACGGCGGTGCTGACACGCTTGAAGGCGGCAACGGCACTGATATGGCCTATTACGCCTCATCGACGGTCGGCGTCACAGTCGACCTTGGCAATACGGCCAATAATACAGGTGAAGCTGCTGGCGATATTTATTCCTCTATCGAAGGTGTCTTTGGCTCTAAGTTCGATGACAACATCACAGGCGATAGCGGCGACAATATTCTTCGCGGTTTCTGGGGTGATGACATCATCAACGGCGGCCAAGGCAATGATACGCTTCGCGGCGAAGCGGGTGCCGACACATTCGTCTTTGATTTTGGTAACGGCAATGACGTAGTTATTGACTACAATGACGCGGAAGACATGCTTGACCTCACCGACTTTGGTTTCGGTTCAGTCGCCTCTGCAATGAACTTTGCCTCCGATGTGTCAGGAGACGTTGTCTTTGACTTTGGTGCTGGCGGCATGTTCACCATCGAGGACACGACAACTGCGGAGATAATGGATAACATCATCATTTAATCCGCAACCAAGCACCCCTAGATCCGCATTCATGTGCGGATTTGACGGGCATCAGCCGACCCAGACTAATCTCTGGGTCGGCTTTTGATTATAAAAATAAAGATATCAGACGCGTCCTTTTTGACGAAGTTTTAGTAGTCAAAATATGGACGCCGCATTTTTCACGGGTTCGCCTAACCAACTCTGGGCATCGATGACTGGGTGAAAGGGATAGCCAATAATGCTGCAAGAGTTCTGCGCTAACGGCGCAAGAGTTATTTCTCTGCCTTTAGCGCAGCTTGCGCCTCAGCGAGGGTTTGCCGGGCGTTTTCAAGTTTTTGCAAAACTTCTGGTGACATGGAGGCATCTTTTGTGCCCTCGAGCATAGCGCGCGCCACCTCAAGACGCGCATGGGCCATTTGCATATTATTCATTTCAGGACCGTGCATGACAAATGCTTCCATCATAGGGGCTGGAGGCGTGGGAATATCACCATGTTCTGCGCTCTGATACGGGTGGATTGGAAAGGCTGGCACTGGCGGCGGTGGCGGCATCAGCAGGCCTTGTCCACCTTCGGCTTGGAAGGCTTTCGCCGTATCGGGATTAAGCAAAATAAGCTGCCCACGCTCATCGACACGCAAAGACCATTGCGAACCGTTCATCACATCCGCGTCAAAGTTCTTTATTTCGCTAAGCGCCATTTGGCGTTTACGACCCGTCTTTTCATCGGTCTCGAAAGCTGTGATATTGCCGTTCTTGACCTCAATCTCAAACTTTTTCTCCCACGGATTTCCGTTATTATCACCTGTCACGACGGATACAATTTTATGCCGCTTATTACTGTGGGATGATTTCGTACTACTGCTAACGGTCCCACCC
>CAKZTE010000056.1 GCA_937923115.1 uncultured Caulobacterales bacterium
AGGCGACGATATCATCGTTAGCTTTGATTATCACCTGTGTTGGGACGGCAAGGCGAGACCCCGCGGTCATACAGCCAATCGCGAAGACCTTCATTATATGACCTTCAACACCAAGACGAAAACATGGCGCAATGTTAAAGGCGAAGTCTTGCCCATGCCACTCACACGCGAAGTTGCCGACGTAAAAACAAAGGTCACAGACTCAGGTGAATTCTGGACGTTTAACGGCGCGGCGGCACTCGACCCGGAAGGCAGGCCTCACATCTTAATGAATGCGGGTAAAGATATTGGACAAATTACAGGTGGCCCGAAAAGCCCAATTCACTATCGGTGGGATGGTACGCGCTGGGCTGGTGGAAAGGTCGTTGGCCCCTTAGGCGCACGGGCAGATTTGAAGGTAAATTCGGCGACTGATGTTAGCCTGTACATGTCATATAGTGACGACAATGGGGACGGTGTTTTAGCACGACTTGAAAGCACAGATGCCGGCGAAACCTTTGATAAAGAAGAAACTCTTTTCAAATATGGCCGCGGCGGGTTCGCCATTAGCGCCCTCATTGAAAATGCGCATCCAGATGCCCAGATGATCATAACGCCCAAAAGAGGCGGAACAGAGCTTAAAAAGATGTTTCTGATTGGAGAAAACGGACCCGTAAAACGTCGTCGTCAATGAGAGTAGTGTTCGCGATCTTTCTCTCAACTGCAGCTTATCGCAAGAGGGCAGCTCTCGATTTAGAAAAAGATAGGGCTTCTAAGGTGAGGCCCAAGAAGGTAGCTATAGGCCATGTTATTAGAGAGACATCTACGCCTGATTGCCTTGACAGGCCTAATCAGCCTAACAGGTTGTGGCGATGCAAGTCAGCCAAAGTCTAAGGACAGTTCTATTTACGTTACCGAGACTTGCTTTACAGGGGAAGCTTCAAACGCTGATGTTCCGTCTGGCTTCACCACACTCGGATCAAATGATGGATATTTAGAGGAACGTCCAGCGCGGCAGGCTGAAATCGTCGCGTTTAATATTGACGTCACCGAAGTGACCAACGCGCAATTTGAGGCGTTCATTTCTGAGACAGGTTATATAACTTCTGCGGAGAAACTTCAGCCAGGTTTTGATTTGGCCGGAGCCGCGGTCTTCACTCCGCCGGACGAGTCGAACTCCTCATGGTGGCGCTTTGTCGAAGGTGCGAATTGGCGACATCCGGATGGACCTGAGAGCTCAATAAAGGGCCGCGGGCGCGATCCTGTGGTGCAAGTCTCCTATGAGGACGCGAAAGCCTATGCCGCATGGGCAGGACGCACTTTGCCGACAGAAGCGCAATGGGAACATGCGGCGCGCGCAGGTAGCCAAACACGATATATATGGGGAGAGAGCCGGACAGTTGACGGTGTTGAGCAAGCCAACACATGGCAAGGCGCGTTCCCTATTCAAAACACCGAAGACGATGGTTATCTCAGTCGGGCCCCCGTGGGATGTTATTCTCCAAATGCTTTCGGGCTATACGACATGATTGGAAATGTATGGGAATGGACGGATACGGTCTATCGACAAAGTGAAGGTGAGCCCATCTATGTCATTAAAGGCGGCTCGTTTCTGTGCGCAGAAAACTATTGCCGCCGTTACCGCCCGGCCGCACGGCAGCCACAAGAAGCAGGGTTTCCGACAAATCATATTGGATTTCGGACTGCCAAAGTGAAGTAAGAGTTTGTCTTTGCACACTCTCAAAAGAATATAGAATGAGAGGCCTATCCTAAAAATCATATTTATAGCTGAGCGATAGACTCTGATCGTTATCTGCTTGAATTCTGGACCTTAAGGAAATATTTTTGCGTAATTCCCAATCAATAATAGCGCCTGTTTGTTCCGACCCGACACCAGAGAACACCTGCAAATATACGTTACGCGCAAGATAACGGCCCCCGGTAATTTGTGCGTTTCCGTCCTCTGAAACCCCAACATTTAGTTGTCCAATTCCAATAGAGTCTCTTAATCCTCCCAAAAGGTCAAAACCAATGCCATTGCCGGAAAACTGAGCAAGAGCTCCCGCAAGCTGCGCCGCCTCCAGAGCTGATAACTCCGTCGCGGAACGGCCAAATAGCAAGGCCGACAGAATTTCATCGTCAGGTCGGTCAGGGGAACTTGAGAGCTCTATTTCAGGGTCCGCAACCGTGCCGTCAATGGAGACTGAGGCGTTCAAGTTAGATGTCTGGGCGTTGGCTTTTAGCGACACGCGCGCGTCGCCGATTGGGCCATCGAACCGAACAGACCCTTCAGTAAACTTTAGCTCTTTTCCAGCAATTTTATAACTGCCGCGCTCAACTTCAGCCGAACCTTGAACAATCGGGTCATCCAATATGCCTTTTAGCGTGATGTTCGCAGAAAGCTCAACATCGAGGCCTCTGCTTCTGACAAAAATCCGGCGGGGCGCATTTATCTTAATATCAAGATTGGTCGAGACCTTAGGACGATCTTCAGCAACTTTTTGATTTAAACCATCGGGACGGTTAAATTCTTCGACATCAATTTCGATAACGCTTACGTCATTCCCAGCTTTAATCTGCTTTAGTTCAGCCTCGCCGACCTTAATCGTGCCTGATATTGTTGCGCTTTTTGGCTCACTTTGATATCGCACATTGCCGCTTATACGCGCAGAAACATCACGCCGGTCAATGACATTGAACCTCGACGTCTCGACAGAAAGTTGTCCGATCGGCCGTCCAAATTCGCCAAGGGTAAATTGTCCGCCGCCTTTAACCACACCATCCCTCGCATCAGTAAAATAGATATCGCTCACGTTTAGCTCCGTGTTGTTGAAGCTAGCATTGAAACGCCCGTTGCGTATTTGTGTTCCGAGCTCTGGCGTTTCAAACTGCAAGGCTTGGCCGCTTGCTTTACCAACCACATTTGGCGCGGACAAATTACCAGCAACATCGATTGATAAGTCGACTCTGCCGCCAAGATCAGCAGAAGGCGGCGTGATAAGACCCAAAAGCGACTCCGCTGGCCCAGCCGCTCGTAGCCGTCCTTCAATTCGCGCGTTCATATCAGGCCGCATCGTACTGAGCCCAATGCCCGCACTAAGTGGAACGGCGAGATTGCCATTCAAGGAGAAGCCTGAGCTCGACTTTCCTTCCAGCACTGTATTAAGGCTTTGTGGGAAACCCTTTGTGGTGAAGACAAGGGATACGCCTTCCCCTGCATCAATACCAAACCCGCGCCAATCATTTATCCTAAGAACAGCGTCTCCGCCCAATACCGATTGGCCTTCGCTTTGGAAGTCAGCTTCCAAAGAGACTGATCCCCGAGAATCGGCAAGGTTGCCGGGCAAAGGAAAAAGAGAGATAGGCAGATTATTTGCGCTCATTTTCAAGCGCTCTTGAGGCGCGCCGCTGGAGCTTAAGCGGCGTGCGTAGTTCACATCAATGGGCTCATCCATCAACGTCATGAGCGCTTTAAACGAAATCGTCTCATCGCCAAATTTAAGACTTACCGCCTCACGCGCCGCGAAATCGAGCGAAGCATATCTACCATTTGGGTCGAATTCGGCCATGATTGTGCCTGCGTCATCCCGGGATATGCCGAAGGGCGCAGTGATTTCAATTGGCCGTGCAAAAGCGCCAACTTTGCGGCGGCCCTTCACTGTAATATCCCCCGCCAAATTCGATAAAGTACCCGATGCGTCCAAATTTATCGCGTCAATGTCAAAGGCCTGATAGTTGACATTGCGAGCGGCAATGGAGGCGCGCACACCTTGGCTGGTGCCGGAGTCCTCAGAAAGACTCAAGGAGGCGCGCGCAAAGCTATCGCCACTTTCAGGAAGGTTAAGCGCCACCTCCCCTGTGAACAAACCGCGTTCAGAGTAAACCAGATCTCCAGACGCAGAAACATCCCCAACATCAAGCATAAGGTCTGCAATCGTTATGTCTCTGTCTTTGGACGAAAGGACGGCCTGAACTTGCACTGCACCGTAGTCGGACTCCCCGTTGATCACTATTGCCCCCAAGGGAGACCTTATAACATCGGAAATATCAGCCTTCAGCGTTATGTTTTCCAAGCTCTGCCCAGCGGCGTTGACGCCAGATACAGAAGACTGCAACTTAATATTCGGACTAGCGCGCTGCCCGTCAATCTTTAAAGAAACCTCGGCTCGCTCCCCGACTTCAGTGCTGCCAAACGTAAAGCGTGTCGTTGTTAGCGCTTCGCCTGATAGGGCCAGCTGTTCGCTCACCGTGCCCTCAAAAGCTGCACGGACATTCTTTCCGAACAGCTGTGCAGATGAGATTTTGACGCCGCCGCTTATAGGCAGCATTTGCGTTTCAAATTTTATAGCTTTGCCAAGAAGCACGTCAAGCGGCGCGGCAAAAGCAGTCTTTGGCTGAAAACGCCCTTGTGCCGTCAAAGCTGGACCTGACTCATTCTGTTGAGCTATGGCGTAACTTGCAGAGAGCTGTCCAGGTCCCACTGCGTCAAAGGTATTAAGCTTTAAATTTAAGTCTCCTGCCAGTTTATACGCCAAGGGGGAGAGCTGCAAACGGCCACTACTGGTGGCAGACTGAGTTCCACTGAGTAGTATTGCTTCGGTCAAGTTCAACCTTCGCGCGGCAGTATTATAGCGCCCTGTAGCTGATAAAACGGCTTCGTTTTCAAGGTCGACTGGAAGCGCCCGACTAAGACTTAATCCTTGTGCGGTAAGGGCCGTTTTAAAGGCAAACGTCTTGTCTTGAGCCTGCGATAGACTGACTGGGCCCGATAACGTGCTTGCCTGGCCATATGGCGTGGTGGGCGCTACAATTTTTACTCTCCCATCAAATTTAACTGGCGTCATACTGACAACACCCGAGAGTGATGTGGGCCCTGCGCTATACCCCTTGGGCAGCAGACCAAGCCTAGAGGGTGCTGCAACCGTCGCTTTGATAGATGCACTGGCAACCTTAAAACTATCTATAGGCATAATACCTTTCGCTGAAATATCGGCCTGTGGTGACAGAACCCGAAACTCAAAGGGACGCTCACCGAGATTTCGTTCGACCCTTCCGCTCACAGACAGTTTACTTCCAAAGATATCTGGCAAGATGGCAAATTCTGGCCAAGCGTCAAGCGATGCTCTTGCATCAACGGAGCCTTGCTTTGGCGTCCAATTCAGCGCGGCTTCAACGGCCTCAGTCTTACCGACATGGATTGATATTTGTCCATCGCCATTGGATTGAGTGCCTGAGACTTCTCCTGTACCAATCACATCCATCCCATTTGGCACGCGCAGTAGCGCGGCGATTGGGCCGCCGCTTGGCGCGCGAAGTGAGAAGGTTCCTTTAACATCACCGCTACGTAAGTGATCTATATCAAGCTCTAAAACCTCACCGGAGGCATCCGACCGCACGAGTTTAAGATTAAGATTCGTTTTGTCGCCTTTGAAGATAAAGCCCGAATTAAGAGAGAAACGCGCGACCTGACCTAAAATATCAGGGTCAATTGACAATGAAGCGATAGCGATTTTAGGCGCAGAAATCTGCGGAATTGCACCTGAACTTTCTGCAAATTCGAGTGCGGGGCGGCGACGCACAGTGACCTGATTGGCAGCAGCCCTTTTTATATCGATGTGCTTCGTAAAGAGGGACAGAAGGGCCCACTCTATTCGAATATCGCTTGCTTTCAGCCACACGCCCTCTTTATCTGAGACTGCTATGGAGCCAATTTTTAGGTCGCCTAACGGATCGCCCGAAAGGTGAGATACGGACATTGACTCTATTGGACCAAAACTGCGCGTGTTGATTTGATATTCTAGAAAGCGGTGACCTGCACTAGTCGTGACAAAAACCCGAAGGGCGAATAACGCCAGTGCGAGAAGACACAAAAGGACCACAAATCCAAAGCACAGCTTTCGCCAGAGTGGCTGTGACGTTTTTTTTGCCTCGGACATTAAAACGCCTGCCCTATTGAGATATAAATTTGTACGGCGTTGTCGCCTTCGCGCTTGTTAATCGGGATGGCAATATCAGCCCGTAGCGGGGCAAAACTTGTATAATACCGCACGCCGACACCGGCTCCATAGCGCAAGTCTGCCAGAGTGGGGAGATCCTCCCGCGATACGCTGCCCACATCTAAGAATCCAACAAAGCCCAAAGGGCTATCCCCACGATAACGCAATTCTGCGCTTGCCTCGGCAACGGAGCGCCCGCCAACTGGATTGCCGTCAGCATTTAAGGGCGAGATGGCTTGAAAACCAATACCTCTAACAGAGCCGCCTCCGCCCGCATAGTAACGCCTATTGAGCGGAACGGAGGCTTGGCTTGCTCCAAATATCGTTCCCGCTTTCACACGCCCCGCTGCGACGAATTTTTCAAAAACGCGGCGGTATGTGCTCACGCCAAGTTCAGCGTTCGTAAATAAGCCCTCGGCTTTACCAAAGTTGTAAGTTGGCGTGACATCGGCTTCGACATTAAAACCCTTGCTAGGATCAAAAAGGGAGTCACGGGTGTCGTAATTCGCCTTCAAAAGCCCTTCAATGATGTAGGATCGTACCCGCTGATTATCCTCGTCAAACTGAGAGGCCTCGAATGATATGCCACCCGCAACTTTGAGATGTGGTGCAAATTTTTGCGTGACAAGAGCGTTGCCGCTCGCGCGCTCCCCAGTGAAGGCATCGGTATCTACTCTCGCGACCGAAGCACCAAAATCAAGCTCCCTATCAACGCGCCACGCAAATGGAATATTATAGGTGACTCCCGCGCTGACCTCATTTGTCCTTACTATGCCAATAAGACGCAATGTTTGTGCATAACCAATGAAATTGCGACGTTCATAAATTACGTCCAGCCCACTGCCGTCGGTTGTGGAATAACCAACCTCGCCGCTTACGGTATTAATTGCACCTTGCTCTACATTAAGCAAAATATTTCGTGTCACCGACCCGTCTGCATTGGCAATTTTCTCCTCGTCCAACGTGGCGTTAGCCCCGTCAAAAACGGCTGTGCCAATAACACGAGACGCTAGCTTATTTAATTTTCGATCATCAAAGACATCACCCTCATCGAAAGGCGCAATCATTTTAGGCCAACTCTTGACGATATTGGCTGTACCATTTTGAACAATCTTGCCAAAAAGCGTTTTATCACCTGCAAAAATATTGTGAGTCACGGTTAGGGTCTTTGCGGCGTGGTCTACAACGGCTTTTCGTGGTAACGCACGCGCTTCGGGATACCCATTTGCGCGCAAGTAATTTACAAGGCGGAGTTCAGTTTCGACAACTTTGGATGCCTCGGCTGGGGCGCCAGCTTTTAATATATTAAGTGCCCGCAACCCTTCTAAATTTTCTGGCTGAAAGCCGTCAAAAACGATGTCTACACTTGCCACCTTGAAGCGGGAGCCTGGTCTAACGTTTAGAACAGGTCTCGGCGCCCGGCGCTTCTCACTTTTATTGGTTTCAAGCTGTTCATCAATCCGAGCTATAACTTCTGCCCCATAATAGCCTTGGGAACGCAGCAGTGACATGGCTTGGTCAGCCCCCTGTTGAGCGCGCCGCCTCGCCTGTGCAATTGAACGCGGTGGGTTTTCGGCCTCTCCCAAGACCTGAACCATTAGGTCTTGGAGGCCTGGCGGCATCTCTCCTTCTAATGTGACGAGCGGTTCACCCGCAATTGCAGCACCCGACAGTGCGGCGTATACGGCACAGACCGCAGCTGTGCGGTATACATTTCGGGTTGAAAAAATCATGGTTCTCAAAACGGTGACGATTACTATTTTTTATAAGGCTGACTTAACACAACGCCATGACTGCGCAATCGTTCCTAGCAGCCATCTCCTCACCTAAAATCTAATCCGTCAAAAGCGCTAATTCTATGAACAAAGGAAAATGATCAGATCCAGAGGCTTCAAGCCGCTGCATATTTTTCAGAGCGAAATGTCGGGATTGAAAAAGGTGATCCAGAGGCCAGCGTACAAAAGGGTTTTTTGCGTTGTAACTATTATAAAGCCCCCGTCCGCGTCGTGGATCTCTAAGTCCGCTTACTCTGAGAAATTTTTTCGTCGTTGACGACCACCCCACATCATTCAGATCACCCGTCACAAGAGTGGGCGCAAGATGATGTCCGGCTTCGTGAGCCACAAACATAAGCTCTTTATCTAGGTCAGCCGTGGCGTCCTCTGGACGTGGGGGCCGTGGATGGACACCATAAAAACGAATAGGCTCATCGTGACCAACATCCAAGTCAATAGTCAGCGAAGGTATATGGTCTTGGACTAAATATCGCTCTCGTACATTCATTATTGGGAATTTAGAATAAAACAGCATACCGTTAAAATCCTCCAGCGGTAGGAGATATTGATGAGGATAGCGATCCGTTAAAGAATACAGGCTTCTCGCCCAGTTAGAGTCGGTTTCGACTAAAAAAAGGATGTCTGGATCGTAATGTTCAATCTGATTTACCAAGGCCTGATAGTTTTCGTTTTCCATTAAAACATTCGCAACGAGCAAGCTTAAACTAATGTGGCGCGCTCCCTCCTCAAATGTTCGAACTTGCTTGGTCCCAAAGACCGAAAAAGGCAAGATATCCGAAAGACAAAGAATTATGCAAAGAAAGAACATCGCGAATAGCACCTTGTGCAACAAAAGCTGAAGCCCAAACACTGTGAGTAATAGGGCTGAGGTAAGAATAAGTAGCGTCAATATTTGAAGGCGCGCATAAGTCCAAGCGCGTAGCCAATAGGTTTGTTCGCGCAATAGTGGAATAAGTGAGCCAGCGATAATCAAAGCGCTCCAGATGTAAAAAATGTAGAGAAAGATTTGCATTGGGGTCTTTTGCACAAAAAAGGTC
>CAKZTE010000057.1 GCA_937923115.1 uncultured Caulobacterales bacterium
GAATAATTGATAGGCCGAAACTGTTTAATCTCTAACTTGCTCAACTGTCTCATTAGTCTTAGTAACCAGAAGCATACCCAAAAACCACCACCTTTTAAAGTCCCCTAGAGTGTCATTTCGCGCTAATACCTAACAGACCCCTATTATACCAGATTTGGAATGAATTTGGAAATCTAAGTAATTGGCCGTTAACTCGGGAGTGATTTTAGTTTGAAGGGTGATGATGTCTAGATGAGAAAAAACGTAAATATTGCGTGACAGAAATTCTCTTTTTAGGCGAGCGGTGGGCGCAGATTTCTCCTCATCTTGACTCTTTGGAGGCGTTAGATTAGGGTTAACGCAATCTTAAGTCGGGGCGTGATTTTGGGAGACAGTGTGGGACTGTGGGAACAGAACAGATTTAAACATGCAGCCGCGGCGAGTTTGGCCGCGCTAGGGCTTTTGGGGTGTTCGGGTGCTAAAGTTCCAAATACGGTTGAAGAGGTGCCTATTACCGATAGATTCCAAGTTTCTCCTAGTGAAGATGAATTGAAAGAGTTGGATGGTGTTTGGAGGTCTTGGAGCCTGGATGAATATTCTCTCAAACCATATGCGCTTTATATGGAGATATCAGCCATCGAGAAATCAGAAGACCGTTATAAAAACATTGAAACCACTATGTCTTGGGCAATTGATGGTATCTTCTTAACCCAGATAAATACGCATGATCGCCGAAGTTCAATTAGTGCCGAATTAAGTGAATATTTATTTGAAATACTTGAATCCGAAAATCTTTTGCGATTTGATCATTCGAAGAGTGGTGGGTTGAGTATTACGGTGCTCGATTTTGCGTTTTTTCAAAAGCATTTTTTAGAAGTTGAGCGGCCCCGTAATTTTCATTCACTATCCATTCCTTTATATTCTTATTTGAGAGAACCCTATGTGCCTAATACACTCTACAGGGACGATAGCGCAGACGCATGCCTTGAAGACAGAGTTTCCAAACTGCAACCGACTAATTATCAAGTTCGAGTGAGGCCCGTTGGCAGAGTTGGAGAGTTATTCTTGGAAGGTCATCAATCCATTGAATTAAGCGAATGCAGGTTCAGCAGTTCTTCCGCATACCACGGACAACCTCGGCCCTATAAAAGTAGAGTAATTATTGATTTAAAATAAAGGAAAACCCCATGGCAACTATAAATGAAATATTATCGGCAATACAAATTTCAAATCAGTTTATTCCAACTGAACAAACAGAGATTAGGAATACTATTCGAGATTTATATTTTGCAACGGTTGAAGGCAGTGAAACAAGAAATTTACTCGATTTAATTGCTGTTGAGGGGCTAACAATTAATCGCCTTCCCGTGGGTTCAGCCCCTTCTTCAAGTGCTGCAACTAACGCGGTCTTCCTTCCTTACCCATTATCAAATTTTGCTCAAAGTCGTATCGCAATAGATAGCCAAGGGAATTTGTTCAATCCTAGCGAAACAGCAATTCTTGTTCATGAAATGATTCATGCCATTTATCAAAATCCGAATGACCCTACGACAGGTGACGTGGTTCCGCTTAATATTTCAGAAGGACTTTATTACCAAGGACAATTTGACTATCTCGGAGACGTGGAAACTACAACCAACATTATACTGAGTGAAATTGGTGAGTTAAGTCAAAGATTGGCCATTTACGGAGACACATTTGCGGGATCTTTACCTGAGCTACAAGTAGGCTTAAACCTAACTAATGGGGCGATGATTGACAATGCAATTTTACGCTCTGGGTTAATTCGTACTGATAACCCTGCTGAGAGTAGTAATGATATCATGATTGATATTGATGTATTTAACCAAGGCATTGGACAATATGTTACTTCCCAAGCAGACTTCAGATCTGGTGCGGGTAATGACTTCCTTTTTGGAAGATCTGGTAATGACAGGTTAGAAGCAGGCTCTGGAAACGATTTTGTTGATGGAGGGACAGGTAACGATACAATAATTGCAGGAACAGGGTTTGACGAAATCAGGGCTGGATTCGGAGAAGATACAGTAGATTATCGTCAACTAAGTGGATTTGTTGAAGCTACACTTAATGGCAATGTCGTATCTGTAATAAAATCATCGGGGGGCTTGGATACGATTTATAATGCGGAGTTTATTCTGGGAACCTTACAAAACGATGTTTTCAATATAGATAGCTTTCCACAAGATATAGTAATTACAATTAATGCTGGGTTTACTTTGGGTAACCCAAACGCTCCAACTCAAAATGCGCCTATGCGAGATAGCTCAGACCTGAAAAATAGCGGGCCTTTATTCATGCAAGGCGGGCAAGATACGATTACGATTTCTCAAGCGCTGCTTGATGCGGGAGCGCAGACGACATATCTAACGGCGGAAGGCCAAGGCATTGTCTGGCTAGAAGTGAACGGAGTAACGCAGAGTATAACCTATTCAGGCGTATTTAACGAGCCAGCCCAAACGGAATTCTTTGCTGGGCTGACCGACGGGGCTACTGTAGGACTCACGGAGACTGGCAACGTCATGCTTGATTTCTCAAATTCCACTCAAGCTATTGATAATGATGTTCTCAACGCCATTCCTTTGTTCAATTTGGTTGATGAGTTTGTCGGTTCCAATCTTGGTGATGACATCGACCTTGCCTTAACAGGACTTACCGATTTTTTCGGCGGTGACGCTGGTGACACTGTGACGGGCACAGATGATAGCAATATGATCTCTGGCGGCGGCGGTGATGATGTTCTGTCTGGCGCAGTCGGCGATGATATGCTCATCGGCGGGGCTGGCGGTGATACGCTTGATGGCGGAGTTGGCGTTGATACGGTTGGCTATAGCGATGCGGAGGCTGGCGTGCGCGTCGGTCTTGCAGGGCAAATCACGCAAACTGGCGACGCAGTAGGCGACAGCTTTGTCGATATCGAGAATCTATCGGGCTCAAACTTTAATGATGTCCTTTACGGGGACAGCGCTAGTAACGTCATAAACGGTAATGGCGGCAGCGACCAACTACGCGGCGCAGACGGCGCAGATGAACTTCTGGGCGGTGACGGCGACGACTTCCTTTGGGGCGATGCGGGCGCAGATGTCATCAATGGCGGCGCAGGCAATGATTGGGCCTATTACTCAACATCATCGGTAGGCGTAACCGTTAACCTTGCAACAAATGTTGGTCTTAACGGTGATGCGCAGGGCGATACCTATATCTCTATTGAACGCCTTTTTGGCTCCTCAAAACGTGATGTTCTTATCGGCAATGATGACGTCAATTACATACGCGGCGCAAACGGTGACGATACTTTGTCGGGGCAAGGCGGCGATGATTTCTTACAAGGTGATGCGGGTGCAGATGAACTCATTGGCGGTGCAGGGAGAGATTGGGCCACTTATGTTTCTTCAACACAAGCAATGACCATAAGTCTTGCAGATACGAGCCTGAACACAGGCGAAGCGGTTGGTGACACATATAGCAGCGTAGAGAACCTGCAAGGCACTCGCTTTGACGACACGCTTTACGGTGACGGCAATAGTAATATCATTCGCGGCAATGACGGCGATGACATGCTCTTTGGCGGCGGCGCAAATGACTTCCTCCGCGGCGACCTCGGGGCAGATGTGCTCAATGGCGGCGCAGGCAATGATTATGCGGATTACATCAACAGTAATGCGGCTATCACGATTAACCTCGGCGCGGGCACGGCCTCCGGCGGTCATGCAGAAGGCGATAGCTTCATAAGTATTGAACGCGTTCTAGGCTCTAATTTCGCGGATCAAATCATCGGTAATTTTGCAAATAATTATCTGCGCGGCGCTGGCGGCGATGACGCTATCTTTGGCGGAAGTGGTATCGATTTCCTCGAAGGCGGCGGCGGTGCTGATGCGCTTAACGGCGGCTCAGGCACAGATTGGGCGTATTATCTCAATGCGGCCAATGGCGTCACAGTCGATTTTGGCAATGTCAGCAATAATCGCGGCGAGGCCTTTGGCGACACCTATATTAGTATCGAGAGCTTACGTGGCTCAGAATTTGGCGATAACCTCACAGGCGATAGCGGCACAAACTATATCACGGGTGAGGGCGGCAATGATACGCTTAACGGCGGAGCAGGAAACGACACATTGCGCGGCGATGAAGGCGCAGACACTTTTGTCTTCGAAATCGGTACTTTCCGCGACCGTGTGATAGATTTTGATGATAGCGAAAACGACATGCTCGATTTCTCTGACTTTGGGTTTACGGATATCGCAGATGCTCTATCTAATGCGGTCAATGTTAACGGGGATGTTGTCTTCACAATCGGCAGCGATGTTATCACTATTGAAGACACGACAGTGACCGAGATTACGGACAATTTGATTGTCTAACCGCGTAGGGCCTCCGAATTCTTATCATAGATTAGTGTCCAGAGTGTTTCGCGCTAGGAGGTCTATCCAGCCTATTCATAATTTTATGTCTTAATCTCACAAGAGCAGACGGCTCATATCATCGACTGGGTCGATGCTGATGACATGCTTGACCTGAACGACTTTGGCTTTGCTAACACAGCCGCTGCTATGGCTACTGCCGCCCAAGTCGGAGCAGACGTTGTGTTCACCATCGGCAGTGATAGCATAACGGTCGAGGACACCACCATCGCTGACATCATGGATAACCTCATTATCTAACGTAGTTGAATAGAATTAGTAGTATTAAAAGTGAAAGCTTCACTATTAATACTTATGCGTGCTTGGCTTCGCCAAGGAATGGTGTCGCCTTTCTACTTTGCGCTTATAAATTGGTATCGCATAATGTATCTTATGAGAAATTATGTTATAATATAACTATCTATAAGACTAGATTGTGACGTGATCAATAAGACTATAATCTTCGTTGGTTCTGTATTGCATTTATAATTTTGTGCGCTCCAATAGGTACATAGGATTTCCATTTGGGGTCATTGCTTCTTAGGAGCTTCCGAATTTTTGTTCCAGACGTTAGAGTTTCTCCTATCCAAGCGCTCTCACGAAGTACTTCTACTAAATATCCCGACCTTCTCAAGAGGTCAATTTTCTCAAGATTCCATTGATCCACGATAGTGGTGTAACAAACAGAATCATTGGGCCAAAAGTCTGGAAGTCTCTCTAAGTTCTCAATCGGAAAGGGCCCAATTCTATATTGCTTCTGGTTTATGCCTTCCCCCTTTAGAGCCGCGTCAATAATGTCATGCCTTTCCTTGTATGAGAATGGGTTGCTATCTTCGAGGTATCGGTGAGGAGCGTGTTCGGACTCTACCGTTGATACAGTGTCTAGAACTTTAGTAAGCCCGATGTAGAGCTGGTCGCAATTAAGTAAGGCTGCTCTAGCGTACTCTAAGTGTCCATTATGGAAAGGCTGAAAACGGCCATGGATTGAAGCAAATTTCATGAGAGATTATTCTTCTTTATAGCGAATAATTGGTTCGGAAGAGGCGCAAAAAGAGCCTATTAATTTAGGAGAGTACCACCCCAAGTCTTTAAGAGAGTTAATCAGTAATTCAGAGTGTTCAATCGAAGACAGGAAGAGGAAAGGCCCGCATAACTCCCTCATGATTGAAACAGAGTTTAAGGTTGTATTAGAAATTTCTTGGACTTCATTGTGTGCTCCTGCCGCGTGCAGACAGGGCGCTAGAGTCATGTCGTTGAAGTCGGCTATTGTTGGCAGTTTTGTTGCACTAATCGTAATATCCACATTATATCTTGATGCGAGAGACTTTACAGCCCCTGACAATGCACTTCCTGATATGTCAGTACAGCGGTTAAAATTGTGGCAAACGTGAGCTGTTCCAAAAAGGTCGATTTTCTCTATGTATTTGAGAATGCCATTTCTTGGTTCAGATGTTCCTGAAAGGGCACTTTTATATAGTTCCCCCATAACTCCCAACGGACCCGAGATGACTACACATCCATCATCTGTAGATGAACCGGGATTGATGGCTGTAGTAATTCCTACTGCGTTAACAGCCACGGTGACTGATGTGGAGACGCCAAAAGTGGAGTGGCATTTACCAACTGCAAGAGATAGCTTTTGAGCAGTTTCAAAAAATGATTTAGAATATTTCAAACGATCTTGTTCTGACATCTGAGAAGAAAATTCGAAGCAGATGTCTACGCCTTTTGGCGTTGCTCCTGCACAGACAACATCAGCAATGGCGTGACGTAGAGCTAGTTCAGCGAATTGTTCAGGACTAGCACCTACTTGATAGATTTTATCAATAGACGTGACCAAGTTGACACCCATAATGTCTTGTCGATTGGCGTCAGTAATTCCACCTCCGTTTGGCGCGAGAGAGTTTAATATTACGAGTTCCTCGTATGATAATTTATTACCACATCCGAACCATTCTGGGATCAACGGTGGCGTCATTCTATAGTATCTAAATCCACGGATTTACTTGATGGGTCATCCCATAAATCATCAAAATATGACATGAAGGCCGAAGCCATGGAGCGAACAGAACTGTCATCTGATTGTTTTTTGAGAATGACTTGAGGGTTATCTTTGCCTTTACTCGTTGTCCAGACAGTCCAGCTTACCAAGCATAATACATCATCGATAATGAACAGTCGAAACTTTTGTAGGTCCCTAGTTTGCTCGGCGGTGTAGTGCTTTACTTCTATGTTGAAGCCTTCTCGCTTTAGTTTGGCGAGTATTCTGAGGCTTTCGCTTACATTATCTTGGTACTTGTTTTCAGCGGCCCCATGTCTTTGGGCGAGTGTTGTAAGAAGAGGGTTTTCTGGTGGAGACAACAGAAATCTAGCGACGTTACCTGATTGGGCACAGCGTTCGATTGCTTCTTTGAATTCAGGTAGAGAAGTGAGTTTGTGTGCTCCGATACCCAAAAAGCTCATAGAGTTTCGAGCAAGGGTTAGGGAACTTCGGTAATCAATACCTCGTTTTGTTGTTGGGTATGCGTCAATTAAGCCAACTTTGCGGATGTCTCTTAGAAAGATAAATTGAAACGCAATGAAAACTATTGCGACTGAACAAACATAAAGTGTGTGCTCTTTTGGAAGCTTCCAAACCATCAGAGCTACTATAAATACTTCTGGAATGAGAAGTTTATAGAAAAAGCTAAAAGTGAACCGTTTGTTTGCTTTCTTTAGTATGAACTTCCATACCCATGCCATAGTAATGCTGAGAGCAGCAAATATAAGTGCTGCGACAATATTGTTCGCTACTGAGTTTAGGTCAAATGTGGGCACTAATTATGATCCTCTAGAAGCTCTAAGAACGTTCTCGACCACGTATCTAATTCATCTTTTTTGGCACTTAAATCTACAAGTTTTTCAAATGCCATATCGGTATGCATACCCGGCTCGAGGCTTCTAATTTCGGTCTCTTTATTAAGCACTACTTCAAAGACTAAACCTGCATGCTGTAGTTCAAAATCATTACCTGAAAGGTGTATCATTCCTCGGAATTCAATCGATGAAGGGAGAGGCTTTAATTCCAACTCTTCATATAGTTCACGATTCAAAAATTGGGACAGAACTGCATTATCGTGAAAAAATAAAGTGGGCACGTCATCTGATTGCATATGTCCACCAAAGCTGATTGATCGTCTGTGGTGCAACCTAGCTTCAGGTAGTCGTTTTGTTCTTGTGTAACATAGCAATTCATCACCCAGTCTAACAAGAAAAGTGGGCACAAGTTGTGTGACTTCAACGACCTCTTCTGCCTCTAACCTTACCATCTCTATTGAGTCTAAGAGAACCGAACGAATATCTATATCGAATACACCTGTATGGACTTCGGTAAGTTTATGAGTGGACAGTAGGTCCCTGGGAATTACTCTGATTACTTCATCTAAAGGCTTTAGCTTTCGCTTGAAGCTATGGAATTCTTTGACACCCTCCCACTCACGTAATCCGAATTGGCCTTGACCAGTTCGTAGAAACTTGGAGAAATCGCCTCGTGTTCGTATGTCCTCAGAAAGTCGTGCGTTTACAGTTTTCCATGGTGTCGATCCAGTCAGTGAGACTTCCGTTGTTTGCTGAACAAGCGTTGCTATCTCACGGGAACTCATTGGGCGAGACTCCAGTCGCAATACTTCTTCTACAGCATCAAGTTGTGTGAGTTCACCCAATGGATTTAGCCTCTCCTGCTAGCTTTTACTTATTTGTCCTTTTACTGGCCAAAGCGTACAGCTATGTAGTCACGAGGCGAATGCCGATTTTTATTGCCCGCGTGACTTAGTTATCATCAACGTCAGGTAGTTTCTGCATTGATTTGTAAAAAAATCAACAGCCGAAATAAATAATACTATTTTTATTCTTGCAAATTCACTATCTCAAACAACTCGTATAGGCTGGGCAGATTCTTAGGCGAAATCCTGAACTGCGACCGCTTTTTCATTTTCCTTGGCGGTTTGGGCTGTGAGGCAAACTCCAGCTTAATGCCGGGGTCATAATGGACGGCTGTGTTGGCCATTGCGGCCAGGAAGTTGGATATAGATGATTTCTCGCCTAGTCCGGACCGCCGCGCAAAACAAATTTAGGCTGGACTAAGACACTGAGCTTGACCTGAGAGCATGTGTTTTGGGGCTAGAATCAGCTTTAATGCAACATAAACTGTATTATGTTGTTTGATAAATCGTTAAAGAGGGCACCCGTTTACGGGATGAAATATCGCCATTTTTGGCAAAAAAACGTGAGACAATTATTTTAGACGGTTTTAAAACTTTCCACTGCCCTGTAATGAGCTAAATTGTTCGATATTTGTTCTTTTAAATTCTCGTTTTGGGCACGATTGTTGTGCCTAGGCCTTCTACAGCTTCAGCATAGTCTTTATCACCGGCGGCGTGACTTATGAAAATCTTTCCGTTCCCTGTATTTGTATCATTCTCTGCCACAGGGGCCTCCTCTGTTTTCGTTTCATCCTCAATCCATTCACTAAAATCTTGAATAAAAGGGGTTAAAATATTGCCTGCCAAGCCGTTAAGGTTTCGCGTGAAATTATTATCTACATAAGCGTGATTCAGGCAGAAATCTAACAGGCTGTTTGGGGTATCACCCCACACATCAATCAAACAAAGAATATATCCAAATCTTTCACTATCACTTATTTTCCAATCTAGTCGGGATGAACCTACAAATGATCCACCTCTTGCCTCCGCTTCTTTGACCCACTGATCTAATTTCACTCCGCTTTTGAGAGGCTCTGTGAATGGAGCTAGTTCTGGTGCATTAAAAAGCATTTTTAACTTGTGCAGATGCGCGGCAGCATTATCCCAGTCACATTGGCGCAAACTATTTATCGCTCTTACAGCTTTTGTGAGCGTCTTCCCTATTTTTTTGTTTTCCATACTGTCAGTCACTGTTTCAGATGTTGCTATTTCTGCCGTTACCAATATTTGCTTCTCTGCTTCCGATATAAAGCTATCTGCTATATCTCGAAGTTCTTTAGTGTCACCAAATTCGGAGAGTGCACTGGTTACTGAAGCTCTCATTTCCGATTTGGCACGTTCTATATCGGTTTGATTTGAGGCATCGAATTTGGCTTCAAATTGCAGGCCGTTGAGACGATCAATGAAGTTGCTAATATTCTCAATAGCTTTTGCAAGTTCCCTCATATCTTAATCTGTTGGAACGAAAAAACTGGGGCTACGTCCCTCGATAACCTTGCGTCTCTTATTCATTACGATGGCCTCGCGCGACCTTCCTTTTGGGAATACTTAGAACCTGCCCGGGGTGAATTCTTTCAGCATCAGGTATCATGATTTTGTTACAGGCCTGAAGCGCCTTATAATTGTTACTCCCAAGTTGATCTTGTGCAATAGTTGAAAGCTTGTCGCCCTGTTTGACAGTATAAAGCCCATACACCCAACCTGATTCAATTCGTTCAGCCTCGATTGTCTCCCATGGGTTATCTCTATATCCGTTGTAGAGGCTAAAATCTTCTGCAGTGTATTCTTTAGAGGCTAGAGATTGAACATCGGTTTCTACATGCGTAAGTGCCTCAGGACGGTAAGATTTAGAATCCTTACGTTCTTCGCCATCTGGAAGCACGGTGGATGGAGCCGCATAACGCACAATTGCACTACGTGAGACTTCGGAGATATGCTTTGGTCCAGATCGAGTGAACCGTATAAACGGAATGGCATTTTTTATTTCCGATACTTGCTCAAATGCACCGTCTTTTTCTGTATTATCAATATATTCAATTGGCGTAGGTTGGAGTTGAAAAACTTTAGCTTGCGCAGTTGTATCTATTGTTAAACCCTCAAAGCGTGCACCATCTAGTACCCATAACAGTGCTGTGTCTGAAAGCCCGCGTCTCTCGCCGCCGCCGCCGACACTACCGTGAGTTCCCGGAAACCATACCTCCTGAAAAGCTCTATCGCTAGAAAGTTTATAGTCTTCAAAGGTCCTTTCAAATCCATTTTTTTTATATGAACGAAGGTTCGCTACTTTGATATTTTCCCAAGGGGTGAAATTAAACGATTTTCGGTGTTCATCTAAAGCCACGGCGTGCCTACCGGAGCTTGTGCATTCAGGAATGTCTTCATCATGAAACTCAGTGTCAGAATCCGGGAGCCCGAAAGTCTCTCTAAGCGATATAATAGACTTTACTGTGTCCCATAGTCCAATATACTTTATATCAACCTGCGGATGGTTATGGTGCTCTAATCCATGTTGGCATCGCTTCCAATCATCCTCAGCTTTGCAAGTCGTTACTGGATGGCCGAAATGCCGTATGAGATTAAATAACTCTACTTGCAAAGCCTCGCGTTTTACGGCTGTGTCTGCTTCGCCACGGGCTTTATATAGTTTCGCTGCCTCGATAACTTTCTCAATATGTTGACTGCGCATAATACCGCAGTTTCCCACAAGTCCTGCAAATGAACGCGCGGTGTATGCTCCACGTGAGAAACCGAATAGGTAGATTTCGTCGCCTGGCTCATAATTTAAGCATAGAAACAAGTACGCCTCGCGAACATTTGTATAAAGGCCTTTTCCAAAAATGCCTCCGCCGTATCTTTCATTACGATTAGTTCCTACACCCTCGTCATAGTGAACGATCTGGGGAATTATGTCACCGACGATAAAGCCTTTGGCCAATAGCGCTTTGTCATCTTTTTTCACTACTTGTGCTTTTGCAACTGCTGAAGCTGTCAACGCAACGTTTGTAAGGCTGTCCTCATTAATTTTATTCCAGCTTCCATCAAAGCAAAACACTAGTCGTTTCATTATTCACTCCATTAAGTATTTGAATCCTATTCCGCTCTCCACAGGTTGTACACAATAAACTTACGTATCTCAGTTGCGGAAAAGCAAGGGTTGGTACAAAGCAGGAACACAAGCTAATGGGAATATTAAAAATGGCAACAGCAGAAGATTTCAAAACTTTTTTATCAAATATTCGAGTTGATAATTCTGTTACTTTTTCGAGCCGATATGGTGAAGTGACTGCGGCCTTAAACAAGTCTTTTCGAAATACAGAATCTAAAACGGCAAATAGTCTTCAAGTCGGGTCGTATGGTCGTTGGACTGCGATTAAAGGAATTTCAGATTTAGACATGATATATGTGATGCCAGCAGGTTTATACGAATCTTATAAAAAATCTGGTTCGTATTCACTATTAAGGGATACGAAAAACGCAATCAGCGCCCGATATCCAAAAACAATTGTGCGCGTTGATAGGTTGGTTGTACGGGTTTTATATGTTAATTTTCATATTGAAGTTATGCCTGCTTTTAAGCTTTCGGACGGAAGTTATCATTATCCGGACACGTTGGGAGATGGCTCATGGAAAGTGACCAAGCCTCACCCAGAAATGGATGAAATGAAGGCCGCGAATGATCGGAAAAATGGAAATTTAAGGAATCTCTGCAAGATGGCGCGTGCCTGGAAGAACAAACATGGCATTGTAATGGGAGGACTTCTTGTCGATACCCTTGCATATCGATTTCTAGAAGCAACAGAGGATTATGATAAACGAAGCTACAATTATTATGACGAAATGTGTCGGGACTTTTTTGTCTTCTTAGGTGATCAACCCAAACAAAGTGAATATGGCGCATTGGGTAGTAATCAGCGGGTAAGAGTAAAAAAAAGATTCGAACGACAGGCTAAGAAAGCTGCTCGACTATGTAATCTTGCTATAGATGCAGCAGGTCAAAAAAATGAACGTCAAAAATGGCGTGATATTTTTGGAAATTCGTACCCATCACCAAACCTCGTTGCAGAGAGTAAAACAGTTTCTGCAACTATCACACCTGCATTTCGACAAACAGAGGAATTTATTGAAGACATGTTTCCAGTCGATATTCGACATCATATTGGCGTTGACTGCAATATAAAACAGAAAGGCTTTCGCCCAAAGTTACTCAGAGATTTGCTCAAAAGCAGTGGATTTCTATTTCCTAAAAAAGAGCTCGGCTTCTACATTTCGGATGCATCAGACCTTCCCCATGGAACGATGATATATTGGAAAGTGTTAAATCGCGGTCCAGAAGCTGAAGCTCGCGATCAGGTTCGCGGCGAAATCATCGCGGACAAAGGTCATCAAGAAAAAACTGAGAGAACGAGTTTTCGTGGTGAGCACGTTGTTGAGTGCTACGGCGTACTAAACGGTGTAGTAATTGCGCGGGACGGCATCCTTGTGCCAATAACCAAGGAAGACGTTGAGGAAGATACTTATGCCTGATGAAATTGACATAAATTTAGAAAATCAAGTTAGAGAGTGTTTCGCGCGAGTAGTATACTCTCACAAAACTCATGAGAGGATGGCAGATCAACTAGCAACGAAACTTAGCCATTTTAAAATTTTTCAGATTGTTCTAACGGGTCTAACAAGCGCAAGTGCTGTTAGCGTAATTATTACAGATGAGATTGCAGCTGAAATTTCAACAGTTGTGTTATCATTCTGTACGTTTTTTGTTTCTACATATCTTAAAGATTTTGACCTCGGATCAATCACTCAGAAACACAGGGACTGTGCTGCAAAACTATGGGGTGTTCGTGAAAACTACCTTTCTCTTCTTACGGATCTCCCCACCTTAGATAGGATAGCCGCAGCTACACGCCGTGATGAACTACAAGAAAATCTTGCGAACATATATTCAGGTTCCCCGCAAACCAACGGAAAAGCTTACGCTGAAGCACAGGACAGATTGCAAAACAGAGAGGACCTTACATTCAGCCAAGCTGAGATTGACTGCTTTCTCCCTGAAAACCTTCGCCGCGCTCAAGTAAATGATAACGGGGCTTAAGATTTTAACGCGGTTCTTTAGCTGGTTTCTCATAGACGGGTAATAGCTTCGTTCTCCAGAAAAAAGAGCTGATTGATTACAAGGAATTGACGCATAAGGTCATTGAGGTCCTCATTCATCTCTTTGTGAGCTTTTGGGTTACGATAGGCGAGATAGGCCCCTATAAAGAGGTTTGCCCTTCCGACTTTTTCCCCCATTTCAATTTCTGGCCAATAAAGAGGGGAGTCATTTCCATGAAACGCGGTTGAGAATACTTTTTTTCCTGTTTCTTCAGTGTCAATCCTTTGCCTAACTGTGTCTTCGAGAAGCCTGAATGCCTGGAATACTATATTATCTGGGTCATCTGAAAAATTGCGGGCTAATTTTATGAGTCTTGGCTCGATAAGGCCTAAAGGTATTACAGGTTTAAATTCCTTCCACAGGCTTCCATCTCGCTTCTTTTTCCAATGTTGCTCCAAGATAAAATAGCTATGTCTTTTTGGGCGCACTGGTCGTGAACTTTCAAAAAACTCTATGTCGCCAAATAGTAATGCCCCCTCCTCCAGTCGCTTAAACATTTCCTTTGGTAACATCACTTCGTCGATCGGGATTCCAGCCGCTTCTAATAGAGCTAAACTATAAGAAAATCCGCGCGGCCCTTCCCCATTATATCCAGAGGTAAAGCCGGGTAGGATTATAATTGAGTGTTCAAAACTGTTTTTTAAGAACAGCCCATGTTTTTGATTGGAACTCAGTCCATGTTGGGAACTCAGTATGATAACCTGAACCAATTCGTCTCCAAATTGCAGAGTTCTTTGCAAAGCCTCTATGCAGCCTTGAGTTATACCAGCGGAACCATGATATTCTATGTCAACTGACTGCGAATTAATCGACGAGTAATTTTTCTTTGGGTCCATGTCTCAACATCACATTTAGTGGCAATTTCCGCCAGCACATTTTGTATCGGTCAAGAGAGCTTGTGCAACGTCTAAACTAACGCAAATCTTCTTAGGAGCCCTTTAGCCAGTTGATTTTGTCAAACTAAAGAATTTTATGAGCCACCAAAAGCCGAATTGCAGAAGATATTTACCAGAGTTGTTGAGGCGGCGTAACTTTTCTCAGCAAGACCATCGGACATTTGTGACCAGTCCTTATATGTACTATTTCGTGTTACCGTAAATACGTCCTGAATGGGTTATACTGCTTTAGTGGACATCTACGTCTTGATGCTTCGGACATATACGTCTGGGGACTATAGTCATAAATGACTGGAGGGCACCTCTTGTAAATTTATCATTTACGGACAATATGACAGTCAGAACAGGAGGCTGTTATGCCAGATAATAAGACGAAAGACAATGTTGTAAAATTAACCCCAGCTAAGGCGAAGAAAGCTTCAGAGAGCAAGTGGGGTAAACCGGTCATGGATTTGGGGTTCAGTATTGTGCCGTCTCTTCTCTTTAAGGCACAACGCAGACTACATCTTGAACCCCGCCATATGGGCGTTTTAGTTCAGCTATTGGATTTTTATTGGGAAGATGGGCGTTACCCCTACCCTACTAAAGCATTGCTAGCTGAACGCTGTAATATTAGCCCTCGCCAACTGCAGCGTATTATTGTGGACATGGAAGAAGCGGGCCTCGTGAAGCGTATAGAACGTCATCACGCTGGAACGAATGGTAAAATTGCAAATATTTATGATTTGTCGGGGCTTGAAGCAAAGTTAAAAGAACTAGAGCCTGATTTTACCGATGTTAAGAAGAAGGCTAAGGCTCAGCGTAAAGATGTTGCGACGCCAGGTCATAAAATGCGCAAGCGGCTTAAAAAGGCATCAAGTGCAAAGGCTGCATCATGAAAACAAAGCCCCTAAAACAGCTAAACCCCGAGCGCATGTCGAAACAGAGGCGGGTTCGGGGTCTACGGAGACTATATGGCCGATAATCCCCCAGAAGTCAATACTGTCTTGTGGCCCCCTGCTGATATTGATGCAATCGCTGCCTCATTGAGCGCAGACCGATTTCAGACATATATGGACGCTACAAGCAACGATAAAGTGGCAGCGCTGCGTCTTTACGCATGGAATACGGCCGCGAGCGGCGCATTTTATGCTGCGCTACAGCTCCTAGAGGTGGCGATGCGTAATGCGTTTCACCGTGAGCTTACGGCCGTCTATGGTGCGGCTTGGTATGATAACCCGGCCACAGGGCTTGATAATCGTGCCTTGGAACTGGTGGACGCCTCAAAGCGTCAGCTCCGCCGTGACGGTAAGGCGGTTGATCCGCCGCATATGATAGCAAACTTATCATTTGGATTTTGGGTAGCATTATTGCGTAAGGGCGGCCGGATTGGTCACGCTAAAGCAAATTACGAAATGACGTTATGGCGCCCTGCGCTGCGCAAAGCGTTTCCCGCTGCCGCTAGACTCGATAGGAAGAAGGCTCATGCGCCTGTCGATTATTTGCGCGGATTTCGTAACCGTATAGCTCACCATGAACCTGTTTTTGGACGTCACTTGCAGGCAGATTACGATTCAATCGTAAGCTACACGGCATGGCTGTGCGCGCCGACATCAAACTGGTTGGTCAATTCTACACGCATACCTGATATTTTAGCGGACAAGACCAACACAGGGTTTATAAATTTTTGAGAGAGCAATTATGAATTTGAGTAAAAATTGACTTTATAAAAAAGTATGGCACTGGTTTGGGCTTGGTGGGTCATTTAGAACGCTTCGCTCGCCCACCTAAACTTGTTGAGGATACGGATGAAAAAAACGTCCCAAGCCCTCACATGGCTATTAAACAGCTTGTTGGAAAGTTAGCTCAAAGCGATTGGGCAGCTTGGACTGAAGGAACAGGTCGTAAAAAAGTGACGTGCATTCTCTTTTCAGATAAAAAAGATGTTGCCAATTATAACAAGTCCTTCGCCCTAGCACCGCTTCCAAATAGTAAATACAAGCCTTTCAGAACGGCATACGGTTTCCAAGTTAGCCCACAAGTCTATCAAAATTTGGCCGTTACGCTTGGGTATTCAACACCTTTTTCCCATAAAATTGGTAATCGTCGAGTTCCCTTCAAACCGTAAGAGGCGGTTGAGGGCATAAGTTGGAAGAGAAGCATCCCCCCTCCCCGCAGGCTCTAGCGGATTTGAAGGCGCTTACCCGTGACCGTGGGATCAATGAGGAGTTGATTAAGTCGCTGACGGTATCGAAAGAGGAGGCCCGCGCACATCTTGGCTTTTTCAAGCGCATGATGATTGTGACCAATGGCGGCGTTATTTTTGTGGGTTTGAGCTTGGCGGGATTTGGAGCGCAGCGGCTTATGGGCGGTTTTTCGGTCTTGGGCCTGATATGCCTTGTGATAGGCGCAATGCTCTTTCTGAAATTTACCGCTGTGTTTGCCGGCATGGTGCGCGCGATCAAAGCGACCGAAGCAGTCGCGCGCAAGCATGAGCTGATATGAACACCCCGACCGCCATTTTACCGACCTATGAAGTCCGCTGACACTTTGATGACTATCTTTGGGAAATGACAGATGCGGGGCATGGCTGGATAGCAACAGAGTGCGCTACCGAGTTTGGCGGAAGCCGCGATATGGTGCGGCTGGATGAAGATTTTGAGGCTTGGGGCCAGGTCTTTCTCGATTACGAGGCCGCGCATGACACAGGCGGAGAATTTGCGGATTTGAGCGGGTTTGACTGGGATAGCTTTAACGCGACAGGCCTAGTTCTTGCGAAGCGCTTGAAGGGTCTATTAGGGCCACAGCGTCACGTTCAATACTCTAAATCTATACATGATGCAGACCGTCACGCTTTGGTCTGGGTGTCGCGTGCGGGCGAAACGATTTAAAAACGATATGCCTAGTCTATATAAATCTTCGAGCAATCTATCTCGCGTTTGGGCAAATGACGGACGCGCAGAAGACGCGCTGCCGTCACCGGGCTATATTCGCTCCGCTCACCAAGCCTGGCTTTGCCAGTCTCGGCCCTGCGGGTAACTATCCCTTTTGCTTGCATCCTTGTTTTAAGGGGGCCGCGCCCCCTGCCCCGTCAAGCCTGTAAACCTCACTTCGCTACGCTCAGGAGATTACTGGCATGGACTGGACACCCCCGCTTCTTAGAGGCCAATCATGGGTTTTGATACGGGGACCAAAACCCTGTTTTGAATGTCCCAAGCAGAGCTAGAAAACGGCTCCCACCCTCGATTTTGGCTCGATATGGCAATAGAATCGGTTGATAGGATAATTGTCGCGAAGCTAGAAATAGTGCGATTTGAGAGCGTGTAAACGCCTTCATTGACTCGGTATCGCAATGAATTTTCATTGAATCGACCGAATATGGCTAACAAGTCGTAAAGTTTACCCTTTGTTAACCGCCGACTCATCTTAGTGCTTAGGTTCTTGAATCGTTCAAGAACTAGTTATGAGGTGAACTGTCATGTCAAATGTTGAGGCGAACAAGCGTATGAAATTACACCGTGCAGAAATGCGCGAGCGTGGCTTCAAACAAATGTCCACTCATGTTCCCTCCGATCTTGTCGAACTTATCGACCGGGAACGGAAGGAGCGCGGCTACGCATCACGCGGCCATACCTTGGCAGCTATATTGCGAGAATGGCAAGAATCCCATCAATCACAGGAGACAACGGCCACGAGTTAACCGTCCATAAAAAAAGCCCCGTCTTGGCGGACGAGGGCTTTTTGGTTCTCTAGAAGAGATGCTTCAACTACTCATCTAGCGAATCACCCGACATTTAGCAAGCGAAAACGTGCCTCGGCACTTTGCAATATCGTTTTGCCTGCTCGCGGCCTCTGTAAAAGGGGACGACCAAATGAGTATTGCCCAAATTCAGGCCCAATATGAGGCCTTGATGGAAGAGCATAGACGCGCGACCAAGGGCGATTTTATCGCCCATGCGCGCGGAGATATGGATGCATCCGAGATGGAATGGCGTCACAGTGAGCGCCTAGCGCAGCTTGCGGACTATGAGGCCGATGCTGAGGGTTATGAGCAAGCTGAGGCGTCAGAGGCCCATAAAGCGGCTCTGAAGGCCCGTAGGACACGCTGGCACGGCTTTACCTACGCCGCTATGCGCTTCTTTCCGTATTATGCGGGGCTCGACCTCACAAAGGCCCAGAAAGCCGTTCTCTGCGCGCTTATGGCGGCGGGTAAGGGCAAAAAGACCTTTGCGGTTGCCCATGACTGGATCGCTGCCAAGGCTGGCGTTAGCCGGGGCAGCGTTAAGCTCACCATACGCCGTTTGGAAGCCGAAGGGCTATTGGGCATTCGTGAACGGCGCCTCAAAGGCAAAGCGATGAACCTTTGGAACCAATACACAGTGAAATGCGGCCAGCTTCTAAAATGGGCCTTCAGTCTTTTTACTATTAAGGGGGCAAAAACTGAGTCACACCCCCCAAGGGGGGATGTTCCTGTATCTACAGAGGAGCTAAAACTCAAAGAGCAGGACCCAGTCATGCCTAAAGTTATATCCTGTAGGCAAAAAGCTGGGCGTTATGAAGAAGTTGAGGCGAGTCCTGGCCTAGATTCTGAAACTTTTACGCTTGTTGCGAGAGGGGCTTTGGATGAATTAGGCGCTCCCCTCCCCGATCATGCGAGTGAAACAGACTTATTTGAGCATATTGAGGCCCTAAAACAGGCCAAGCAGCCCAACTATAAGCGCTATTTCTGGGATAAGGGCGTCAGAGCACATGGAGAGCGGCGCGCTTTACTGGCTTTCCTTGATACGCAGCTTGTTAAACAAATCCGGCTGCAGCCCGTTCCTGATAAGCGTAAATGGAACGAGCGTGAAGTGGTGAAAGATCCAGACCGTTATCTTTCAGGGATTTTGAGCCGCCCTGCCCGCGAATGCCGTCCAGAATTGACGCTTGGCGCGGTTCTGCTGGCAAAACAGGTCTATGAACTTCCAAGTGAGCTAACCCGCGCCGTGCGGGCTTACAATCAGGAAAAGGCACGTTCTGGGTCTGCGGTCCATGTTGCGGCTTAGGCTATGACTGGATATTTAGAACGATATGCAGTATAGTTATATAAATATCACGCGAACTATATATATAACGATTGATAGAAATATAAGCATATAGCGAATTATTATGCTAATGCGAAACGATTTGGTAACTATAAGGCGTTAGGCTTCGTTAAGATAATGACAGAGGTGAATATGATTACGATTTCATGTGCCAGCCCAAAGGGCGGGGTTGGCAAGACCACAGTTTCGACAATATTAGCTACGACTTTAGCTGCGCCTAAGTCCGGACGGCAGCCACGGGTGAGAGTGATTGACGCTGATCCGTCTGCTAATTTGACACGTTGGGCAGATGAAAGAGCAGGGAAGGGAAGGGCTGCGCTTTTTGAAGTCACATCTGACGTGGTAGCTGAAACCATGATTGATACAATTGATGGTATTGAGGAGGAGGGTGAAACTGACTTCCTGATTATCGACCTTGAAGGTACAGCGGGCGAAATCGTCGGTTATGCTATTGGGCGCTCCGATTTGACCGTTATCCCTATGTCAGCAAGTTCTATGGATGCACGTCAAGCGGCGAAAGCCAGTCAGCTTGTTAAGCGCATGGCGAAAACCTTCAAAATAGATTTACCGTATGTTTTTGCCTTCTGCCGTACTAATGCGGCGATCATGACGCGAGAGCACAAGGGCATTATTTCACAGCTCGAGGCCCATGAAGAGCCTGTCTTGGCCGTAGATCTCAAAGAGCGGTCAGCTTACCGCGCAATCTTCACAGAGGGAGCTACAGTGCTAGAGCTAGAAGAAAACAAGTCAGGATCAATTGCCAAGGCTCAGGCAAATGCCGTGGCGTTTACTCAGGCCGTGCTTGATTATCTAGCTAAGAGCCGCAGCGTATCGGAGGCCGCGTAATGGATTTAGGATTTGGAGACGGGCCGGAGCTAAAAATTCCCACAATTGCGCCTAAGAAAAAGCGGGCAGCGATTGATAACAACGATGCGCGAATTGCAAAGGTGAACGCCGAGGCGGGATTTTCGCATCCGACCGAGCAAGCGGAGCGCAAACGTGGACGGCCAAAGGTGGAAGCCAAAGCCAAGAAAACAAAAGCAATGCCAATGATTGATGGAATGCCTGCTGATTACCGCCGCCCAGATGATACAAACGGCTGCATGACAATTCATGGACCAGAGCGGGTAAGGGAAGGTTTTGAGGCGATTAAAGCAGAACATGGAAATCCGCCGAGCTGGGCCGTTCTTGCCATGTTGATTGAGAGCTATCGTTCTGGTGAAACAAAGAAAGTTTGAGAAGGCTATTCTTGCGATCTCGAGAAATCTGGTAGCTATTAGTTCAAAACGAAAACTCAAAAGACGAGCCATAATAATTTATTTAGTCCCCTTTCTCGCAAAAAATTGAGTTTAAGCGCTTCAGTGTCTTTTAAACCAAGCCCTCGCCGAACTTTTATCCCTCCAGAATAGCCGCTGAGCGCCAAAACCTCTTTTGCGCGCCGTTCCTCCAAAATTTTTTAAATTTTCGCTGAGCCCCCTTCTACGCGCGCCTCTGTCCATATTTACGCCACTGTCTACTCGCAACACGCACTAAGATACAAAGACTGCCGCCACAATCGCGCTAAAGCTTGGTTCTAGGGCAGGGGGATGTGCGAGCGAGCGGGCAGGGGGCTTCATCCAGCCCTGCTTAAAAGCAAAGATCCACATGGCTCATGCCTTAGGTTCTTCAGAGAAGGGCAGTTATCATTTGACCTTCGCTAAAATCACCATAAGTTAAATGGGCTGCTCTAGCGGCCAGGTCTTAGAAAACCTGTCTTGGCGGTTGGTATCGACCGTAACGATGCTTTCCTACTCTTATGAGGTCGGGGAGGCAGTGACGTATGTCCAGGCGCTCCCTAGAGCTGCTAAAGGTCATTGCGGGTGTCCAAGACATCTTTCTAACTCCCCGGTCACCAGAGCGCGTTTTAAAACCGCTTTGACAGGAGTAAGGCATGCATAAAGATTTAGGTATTGGACCCAACGACGTCCTTCTAGGAGAAGACGAGCATATAAATATTTGCCATAGCTTTGCGCATTTTGCCGCTTTTGGCATTATGGAGCATTCTATGGCCGTAATGCATTTGGACGGCAGGTCTTTAAGATCTCAGGACGTGTTAGTCCCGCCGCTTTCAAAACCCGTGACCGTCATCGCCTTAACGCCAAAGGGCCGAAAGGAGTCAAAAGCCTGTATGAAGATCTGGAAGACTTTCTACATGCCGCTCATAAAACCGCCGCATAATAAGCTCACCGATGACTATGTGGCAGGCGAGGGCGAGGGGTTTATGATCAGCCATGAGCGGCTGAAGCAGGAACTCGCCAAAGGCAATCTCCAAGAGGTTATCAAAAAGTGCCTCCCAGTTCCCAAGTCATAAGCATGACCCGCGGGCAGGCGCTCGGCTGCGGCTTCAACTCTTAGGGGCTTTTTGCTAACATAATCATCGGGGCCTGTGACATAGTGATTGCAATGGTCTCAACCGGCAGGCTCATGAGCCTGAGCAGGCTGAGCAGTATCATTTGCCGCGTTGTGATGTTCAAAGCATAGCGCGCGCAAATACGGGCCGCGCAGAGCCGGGCATGGCGGTAGTATATATCCTCAACAACGCATCCCCCATGCGGGAGCCCAGACAGCTCAGTGCGCGGCGGGTTTTTAAGCGGGACGTTGCGCGCCAGCTCGAGATAAGGCTCAATGTCATCGGGATCGATAAAAACACAGGCCGCGTTGATAAGCGCTATGCGGCTCACAGGCGCGCCGGTATTTGTTTTTTTAAGGGCAGTAAGTGTTTGCGTTATGCCCTCTTGAAAGGCCTTCCCCGCGGGAATGACAATCTGGCGCGTCTTTGGAGGCATAAACTGGGGCGGCGTGAACTGGGAACGGTCTATCATGGGGCCTCCTTAAACAAACTCAGGAGACTTGTCAGCCAAAGCCATGCCATAAGGCCCTAGAGTTTGAACCCCGTCAACGAGGCTGACAGGAGACGAGTAAAAACAAGACGAGACGAGAGAAAGAAAAACGAATGAGCATAAACCGTAATAAGCCCGCCCCTGCAGCCGCGCCGCTCAAGACAACGCAGCTGACCTTTCCGTATGACCCAGCCTATCAGGATATGGCGACATCGCTGTTCGCGCGGGTGAAGGCCTTAAAGGGCTCTGATTTTTATAGGAGGCGATATCCGTTCAGCACCTCCCAAAGAAATACATGCCACGCGGCTTGCATCTACACGAACATGGATTTTGCCCCGCGCTATGCGGCGCTCTCTCAAACTTATGATCTGAGCTACCGTACTGTTCACAAAAGGCAAAGCATGCGCGTGCGTACGGTAAAGATAGATATACGGTATTGGAGATATTGCCGCTTCAGCGCGGCGCGCCTCGCGCCGGTCATAGGCATAGATTTTAAAACCCGCGAGCTGGCGCTGCTCTCCCTCCACCTCATGGCAGAACTCGATGATGAAACGCTTTGCCAGATGCTAACCTTCACGCCAATGCTCCAAGGGGACCGCATCGCCAAGCCGTTCGGCTCCATCCATGACCAAAAGCTAGCGCCCCTCAAGCTTTTTGGGACCATGCCCCGACCGTAAAGGGGAGTCGGGCGGCCAAGCGCCCGGCCATTTAATAAGCCCGCTAGGGGCAGGGGAGGGTAAAATTCCCGAGCGTTCGGCATGGGGCCGAAGTCTCGGGAATTTTGGGTACACCAATGTAGCCTGCGGCTAAGGCCCCCTTTTAGGGGTTTAAGTAATTGTTTTTGTTATGTTTATTGGGCTTCAAGCTCGCATGATATCTTCAGATACCACGAAATGTAATTTTTACAATAAATCTATCTATAACAATGACTTACCCTGATACCGCTTGATACCAGAGGCGAAAAAGGCCTTTTTCTTTGCATAATTAGGACGTGTTTTGTATGTCTATAAGTATGAAAACAAACATTGCAAAACAAGCAAATCCCCTTCGTAAACAGATATGTATTCGGTTGAGTGCCAGTGATCATATGAGGTTGGAACGACGGTCCCAAGAAAATGGGGTCTCTACAGCAGAGTTTACGAGACAGTTGATACAAGCCGATCTTGAAACCGCATTACCAGGAAAATTTACGGGTACTGCTAAAGCTATTATCAGTGATGAGCACCTGTTAAGAATATTGTGTTTCGCTGTAGGCTCAGCTCTCGCGCAAACGGTAGGTATGAAGCCAGATCAAATGAAAGTTGTCGAAATACGCGCGACTGAGGTGATGGATCAACTGCGAAAATATTTATAGCCTTGCTGATCAACGCGCGCCTTCAAAGGTCAATAATCAACCCTGAGGTATTTTCGAGATGGCTTTGGGAGAGCGTCTCGCTATGCCAAGACGCCAGCTGCTAACCAAGCGTAAGGGAGCTAACCTTCTTGATTGGCGGCCCTTTCCGAAGAGTTCATTGCGCGCCGCCGTTATCTCTACAGCTTAAAAACTAGTCGACGTTTTCAAAATGTTTCTGCCGTTTGTAAGCCCAGTATAAAACGAAATTCACAACAATGAAGAAGGCAAGCAGTAGTGAGTAAAAAACCATAGTAGGGTCGTCTAATAGGCCACTTATGCGTTTTTGCTGAGGGTATAGTGTCGATTAAATAAGGTGCTCAGTATTCGGCCTATTTCACTAAGAACCGTGTTGGCGTGATACTCTGAATCTGTTGTCCATTGCGCCAGATGGTAGCTGCGACTTCATGTTCGCCTTTTACAATCTTCCATGGAAAGCGCGGGCCTTGGGCATTTATTGTCTTGCCGTTAATATGCCACTCTACCGTATCTAGGGACTGCAAGCCTGCCAGTTGAAACTCAAAGGCTTGGTCTTTTTGGGATAGGCGCGGGTCATAGGCGATATGCAGACCCGGCGTCGGTTGCCGTAGCGAGATTAAATCGGGGGCAGTATCAGCCTTATGTGCCTGCGGGGCTGTGCCTTCTAGAAAATACTCGGGGTATGATTGACAGCCATCATTAAGTCCGCGAACTTGTCCTGTTCGCGCGCATATATCTATCTGCTCTAAGCTTGGGTGTAGGGATAAGGGCCGTGTGTCTTCGCGTTGATTTAATTCTGCAAAGACACTGCGTAACAGCAGGGCGGGACCAAGTGAGCCTGTTAGGCCGTCTGTTGGGCGTTGATCAAGGTTTCCCATCCAAATTCCGACTGTGTAACGGTGATTAAAGCCAACCGCCCAGCTATCACGGTAATCGCTTGAGGTACCTGTTTTGACGGCTGTCTGCACAGGGAAGTTTAAGATGCTAGAGGTGCCAAATTCCATTTCCCTCGCGCGGTTGTCAGAGAGAATATTTCCGAGAACTGAAGCAAGTTCTGGCGCAATGATTTGCCGCCTATTGTCAGGCATAATGCCGTCCTGAAAGGGGGAAAGCGGAGTCAAAACACCGTCATTGGCAAGAACTGAGTAAGCTTGCACCAATTCAAATAAGGACACCTCGCCATTTCCTAGGGCTATTCCATCTCCGTAAAAACTAGGATGTTGATTTAATCCTGTAAATCCAAAGTCAGCGAGATGATCTAAATAGTCTTGTCCGCCAACGTGGGTTAGGGCCTTAAGCGCGGGTATGTTCAGTGAGTTTCCTAGCGCTTGCCGCAATGTTACATTTCCATAAAATTCACGGCTATAATTTTGGTAACTGTGAAGTCCATTACCAACAGATTCTACCAAAGGGGCGTCTTCAATGATGGTCGCGGCAGTCCATCCTTTTTCAAGGGCTAGGCTATAGAGGAAAGGTTTCAGGGCAGAGCCGGGTTGACGCGGCGTCGTCACGGCGTCGATGAACTTGTTAGGGGTTTCTGTTTCGCTTTTTCCTGCAACGTTCCAGCTCAGAATATCCCCGTTAATATGATCTACCGCTAGAACTGCGCCGTTGAAAACGGTTTTATCTTTTAGGGCTGCAAGCCTTTGGTCGAGTAAGGCTTGGACGCGGGCTTGCAAGTGAGCATCGAGGGATGTTTTCACCTTAGGCCACCCTGCATGGTCAAGCATGGGATGAGTTTTCACATGGGCAATAAATTCGCGCGCACTCACGGGATTAGGCGGGGCGTTTAGGGTGAACTTTTCTGCGAGTATCAGAGTTTGCTCGGTTTGGTTTATTACGCCGCGCTCGACCATAAGGACCGTGAGACGCTCGATCGCAGCATCAACACGTTTTGTGCTTTTCCACAAATCCATACGGCTAGGCGCGCGGACTAAGACGGCGAGCGCTAGCATTTCTTTGCGGCTCAGTGTGGTTAGGTCGCGGTCAAAATAATAATTTGCAGCTTGAGCGGTGCCGCGTCTATTTGCGGCATAAGGCACTTGGTTGAGATAAAATTCAAATATCTCTTCTTTGGTAAATTGGTCTTCTAAGCGGTTCGCCTCAAAACCTTCTAGCCAACGTGACCATATTGTCCGTGGGCGTGGGCCTAACATTCGCACGGATTGTTCTGTGATTGTGCTGGCCCCGCGCACAGAGCGCAAAGATTTGATATTTGCAAAAACAGCCGAGAGGCGTGCGCGCCAATCTATGCCGTCATGATCATAAAACCGTTTGTCTTCGGAATGTATAAAAGCCGTTTTGAGGAATTGCGGGACCTCATGCAACTCTCGCCTATCGTGGACATTCCAATGATTTTGGTAAGTCACATTCAGCGGTTGGGCGCGGTAGTCTAAGATTTGCCGGTGCTGCGCGCTAGACAATACCTCGCTAAAATTATCGGGAACAGAGCGTAGATTAGCGGCCGTGACAAGGCTAAGGCCTAGCCCAAGTCCCGCTATGGCAAGGCCCGTAAAGACAAGCAGTTTGCGCATTAAGCTCACTTACTTCCCCTTTGGCGCAGCAACAGCCAGCGTTCCGGGGAGGCCTTTGCCGTAAATATCAGGGTCATACATTTCTTGGGATAAAACAGGCATTTTAATAAATTCACCCTGAGCGATGGCTTGCGCGCTATAAGATAGAACATAGTTTCCGGCTGGGAGGTAATCCGAGTAAAAGCGTGCCGCATCATGACGAAGCTCTTTATGGTAAAAGCTATAACGGCTGACATTGTAACTCCGCCAATCATTAAATTTGAAATACCATGACCCACCTGCGGCTTTAAACTTGCCTTTATCGGCGTCCACTTCGGAGCTATTTGCAAGGTCTCTGTTCACGGGCTCCAAGCCGCCGGGAATAGGGTCATCGACAACAACGAAATGGCGAGCGGCCGGTAGAGATAGGAAAATATCAACGCGGACAAGCTCACCTTGTTTAATCTGAGACAGGTTATCAAGGAGCACCCATTTATTATTTCGCTCAACATTATAGTCCTTGCGAATATCCATGCCTGCGTTTTGGCGCGTCGCGGCAGTATCTAATGGGGCGTAACTCATGCGGGTGGTATAATAGAGCCGTCCTTCGCCCGATTTTGAGACCGTAACCTTGCGTGACGCTCCGACATCCGCTGCCGTAATCAAGCGCGTATGCGTAACGGGCGCGTCCGTGACTGCCGTAAAGTTAGAAGGGCCAATCACATCGTCATCGATTGAGACTTTCACCGTTAGGTTAGGTTCCACGGCTTCATAAGTTCTGGCGTAATCAACCAATGCATTCATACAGAACACATTTTCCTGCGTGTTAGGCCAATGGTCTCGATTACCGCGCGCCTGCGTAATCATGCGGCTAAGTTTAAACGGAATATCTCCCACGGCCGTTTCACCTGTCTCGGTTTTCGCATAGGCTGTAAAGCTAGATAGGATTGAGCAATTAGCGCGTAGAGGCGTTGCTAAAATACGTGAATAGCTATCATCATATATTTCGCTAAATGAGAATTTTCCGCCTGATTGGTCAGAGCTTGCAAGAATCATATCCGTCACTTCAGTAATGATGTCTTGTGAACTTTCCACCTTAAGCGCGGCATGCAGATAATGGGCTTTTCCCATCAAATCCATATATTTCACATCTTTGCGGTAACGGTGTATATCTGCTGCGCTGACTTTTCCATGTGGAGCCAGCGCCGCGAGGGCAACAGCGCGAACAGTAGATGACATTCCGCGGGTGTAAAATGTCGGGGCAATGTCTTGTTTAAGCATACGGTCAAGATAGCCATGAAGCTTTTCCTCTACGGGGGCTGGTACGTCATGGCCACTTTCCTCCAGCCAATTAAAGGCTAGCGCCGTATAAGCTGAGAGGTATGGGCTAACATGAGAGTTTTGAGGACGGAAATACACCATGCCGCCATTTGGAGCTTGGTAATTACTCGCTTCGGTTAGTGTAGTTTGCGCAAGCGTTTCGCTGCCATTCCATGGTAAATCCTCAGGCATATAGCTGATCAAATTTTGATAATGGTCTGCCATGATGGCTTTGGACAGCTTCGCTTCCCAACCCGCATAATCATAGTCTTTCATATGCAGAAACGCACCGTCGACGTTACCAATCACGCTCGGCGAAAGGACAACAGAGATATCGCCTATATCGGGGTGAATATCGGATGGAAAAACGAGGTTTTCCGAGCTGCTCGCCTCTGTTGTTGAGGCGTAATTTGCGGCTGTGTCCAAAGATCGGCGTTTGGCAACCTTGAGCTTATGCGTTACCCCATCATCGTCCACAGCATCATAAGCGCGGGCTTTAAAACTAATCGTACCAAAGGGAGCTGTGCGGTTTTGAGGCAAAGCCGCCGCGCTTAGCGGCATATAAATAGTTTCGCGCTTATAAGGCCCTAGTTTTATAGTCTTTTTATAAGAGCAAGTTGCGGGGGCAAGTGAGGCCGCTTCGCGGCATGTCTTTGACAGTTTTCCGCCTGTTTTTAAAGGCCCGCTAGCTGTAAGCTCAACATTAATTTTGCGTGTTTCATCTGTGCGGTTCATAACGCTAAAGCCCGCCATAAAACTATCGCCTTCCGTAACTTGGTTAGGCATGAGGGGGCGAACTTCTGTCGGGCGATTGACTTTGAAATTACTATGGCCCAGCCCCATGCGGTCTGTGGGCGTTACAGCAAAGGCTAAGACCCGCCACCCTGTCAGGTTATCAGGTACTTCAAAGTTTATAGTCGCGTCGCCATTTTCATCAGGGATGATAGAGGGGTTCCAGTAGCTGACATATTTAAACAGCGTTCGCATACTGATATCTGCGCCGCCATCTCCGCCTGCATTAGCTCCTTTTTTCTCAATTTTTTGGCGACCTACCAGCTGGGTCAAAAGGCTAAAGTTACGAAGATCTAAACCGTCCAGCGAGTTAAATCCCTTATATGGGTCAAAATAGGTCTCACCACCTTGGATTAAATCAAGCACGGCTTCATCAAGGACCGCGACGGCAATTTCAATTTTCTCTGATGAGTCCTTTACCTTCGGCGCGGCAGATAATTTGACAGTGACGGTATCGCGAGGCTTATAAACCTCTTGATCTATTTCGACACTCACATCCATTTGTTTGTAGGGATCGTTAACGGGTATACTGACATAACCTGTTTTGAAACTAGGCTTGCCTAAATCCACCTCACCAAATTTAGGCACAGGCGCATCCACGCGCGGCGACATAACAGTGACAGAGAGATAAATGCCTGGCATGAAATCTTTTTCAATATCAAACTCAATGACTGGGGTTCCGCCTTCTAATGTTTGAACCCATGATTTCAAAACCCCATAACGTTCTAGCGTGATGAGTGCTTTCGCGCCCGGATAAGGGTTTTTGATTAGATAACGTGCACGGTCACCGATTTCGAACTCGGTTTGCTCTGGGATAATCTGCAGGGAGTTGTTATTGGGTTGCTCCCAAACTACTCGCCCTTTGCCAACCACCCAGGCCCGAGTTTTTGTTGAATGATTGACACCTTTTGTATCTTTTATACTTGCGGTCATGCGGTAGCTGCCCGGTCGCTCGGGCGTAAAGGTGCAAATACCAGGCTCTTTCTTAGATTTAGCTTTGCAATTCCCGCTCTCTACCCAAGTTTTAGTATACTTCGTAATATAGGCATTGCCTGCACCTTTGACCTTTGCAGACTTAACCTGCTCATATTCAATCTTAATGTCGACAGGCGTTCCAGAAACAGGATTACCATTCTTATCTACGACAAGGTATTTGAACTGTTCTTTTTCGCCTTGCTGATAGACCCACTTTGTTTGCTTTAATCCCACGAGGCGTGTGACGCCAATAAAGTCTGCGGCCGAGCGGATGGCGATATATTTACCGCGGTCATCCCGCACAGCGCTTTCAACCGATATACGACCGTAAATTATGGATTGCTGAGCAATTTTAAACTCATGCTTTGCTTCCCCGTCCTCTCCAATTTGCTCATTTATTTGGAAAAGATTGCTACTACGCGTGTGTGAATAGGTATCAAAAGAAAACCCAGCTGCGAGGGGGTGTTTAGGACGAAATCCTACATTTCGTAGAGTCGCTGTGACGCGGATTTCAGCATCCGTATATGGGCCGCCAGAGTGCAATTTTGCGGCACTCTCTATCTTAACGGTATCGCCCGTTACGAATAAATCTGCATTGAGCTCATTGTTTACTTTGAAGGGGGAGGGGGTGAAATCACTGACCAAGACCCGCATAGGCGTCCAGTTACTATTTTTGAGGAAGTCTGAAGACAACTTAAATTGATACCAACCCACAGGCGCATTTTTTGGGATCGTAAAATCGCCCGAATAACCCCCAAATTCAGACAGGGTTATGTCTTTGATTTCATGCGCGCTCTTGCCTGTTGGGTCGATTATTGTGAGATGATAGGCCTCTCGAGGGGCGGGAATATACCGTTCATTATCTTGGTCGCGAACATAGATTTTATATTGAACCGTGCCGCCTGCGCGGTAGACGCCTTGGGCGGTCGTGCCCCATGTGTGGATATGGCCATATTCTTGCCGCGTTGACGACTGAATGGCACGATTTGAAACGCGATAAGTGTTGATCTCAAAACGGTGGTCCAGCGGCATAACGCCCATTTCACCGTCTTTATCAACACGGACAAAAAGACGGTCGCAATTATCTTGGTGGCCTGAACACCAATCTGATAATACAAGCTTAGGGTCTAGCTCTTTTGTGCCCTTAAGGGTCGCAATACCAGACGCGTCGGTCACGGCTTGGCCTAACGTTTCGTTCCCCGATGAGAGCGTGCTGATTTTGTCTTTATATATTTTGACGTTTGCGCCGTCGACGGGTTCTCCAGTTGCTAAATCGGTGACCCAGACAGTGGTGTTAAAATGCCCTAGTTTTACATGTAGCTGATAGGGGGTGATGACGGCGAAAAGTGATGTTTCGCTGCTATGTTTCTCAACATATGGCTTGCTAGAGACATGGCCATATAAAGCCCCGCTTGAGCTGCCAAGCTTATCGCGGAGTTTAGCGGGCACAACATATTGTATATCTTCAGCATCTTTGGTGTCCGTGATCTTAGCCGTTTGCTTGGTCGTAGAGCCTTTCGGTGTTAGGCGCTTAAAGCTATAGGATGTCCTATCCAGATTAGTGACATAAAGCGCAGCATCAGAATCAACTTCGCTTTCAAGAACCGCTGTTTGGTGCGCGATTTTATAATTTGGAATACGGTGGTCCGTCTTAAAGTTGACGTCAAAGCGAGTGTCTAACTTGCGTGCAAAGATATCTTGCAGGGCTTCATTTGATACAGCGTGATAGCCTTTAAAAGGCTTTAACCGCTCGGGTAGCCAAACGCTATAGATTGCGCCTTCGCGGTGCGCGTAGCTCAGGCGTGATCTATCACCCACGTTCTCCCAAGGGTTATAATCTTTGCGTCCTCCTGCCAGGTCCGGCGTTAAAATAACATTGTCTCTGACTTGTGAATTTTGCACGGGAGCAGAAAAAGAAAAGGAGACATTGCGCTGAGGATTGCATTTGCCAATTGTGTCGGCGTTTTGCGCTGTGATTAGAAGGCTATCATTATCATTTGTGCGGCATGATACGCCTAAAAACTTAAACTCTGGGAATGTGTTGAAATTGACAATAACGCGGTTTTCTATGCCGCGCTCAGGGCCGTCAGCCGATACAAGACCTGCCGTGATATTTAGGTCTATGTTGCTATCAAGCGGCATGACAGTGTCCGAACTGACAAGCCAGTTACGGCGCGCTTCCCCGCCTGCAATTTCTTGTGGCTCATCATTGCTTTCTTGGCGTTGTGAGCGGCCGAATTCTAAATCATAATTTTCGCTGGGAACCGATATGTAGCGCGGCGTTTCACGAGTGTCAGGGTCGCGTTCAGCTCTAACTTTAAACGTCGTTGAGACTTCGCCTTTTAAATGGAATGAGAGATATTCTTCAACGGAGGTTTTGCTGACAGGTTGATTGAAAGTAACTCGAAGCACAGGAGAGCCGGGACCGCGCCATGTTTTAAATCTCGCATAACGCGCTTGCGGGCGTTGGCTTATAAATCTGTGCACGATTGTCTCAGATATTGTTGCGCCGTCTTCTGCTGTAATGCCGGGATGCATAACCAATCTATACTGTGTGGCAGGGGTTATTTGTGCCGTGTCGTCTAGATTGCAGGCTAAAGCGCTCGTGTTAAGCCAGCGCCACTGACAGTCCAGCGGCGGCGTAATCGTGACGGGGATGTCTTCGATGTTTCGTTCCATACGGCCTATGGGAACGATAGGGCGGTTAAATTGAAACGTGATTTGACGGGTTATGGCAACGTCGTCGCCGCTGGGGACTATACGCAATATTCTGACGTCTTTTTGGTCATCTGAAAGGGGTGGGCCTTTTAAAATTAGCGGACTGGCTATTGTTGTTTCTGCTATTGTTTGTTCTGGATTTTCCTCTGGGGCATCCGAGCTAGAGTTTTTGCAAGCTGTTAAGCTCGCTAAGCAAATTAAAAATAATGATATAAATAAGGCGGAAAATTTAAGTCGCATAATGTCCCCAGAATGAGCGTTTACATTTTGTAAAATCTCATTGTGACTAAACTATAGGTATTTTGTGGTAAAACTATAAGTATTTAGTGCTGAAATAAAGACACGTAGATGGGAGGACGTTTTACTGCATTTTATGAGTGTCTTAAATTGCCTCAAGTAAGCCAAGCATATGCCTTCCGGTCTTCAACTGCTGGCCAAGTTACTTTATGCATTCGAACGCTATCATTTAGTCTCGGTGAAATTTGCCGGAAAGGTCCAGATTGTCATCGTTTCAGCCGCTTCCAGAGAGTTATGAGAATGAGCCGATAATCGCGCACATTCTCGAATTCATGCACTCTGACAACAAGGCTCCAATTTTAGTAACGGGAGAGGCAGGCACAGGTAAATCAACTCTCGTAAACTATATCAAAACGCTAAAGGATATTGGCAACACAGTCGTCCTTGCGCCAACAGGCGTAGCAGCCTTGAATGTGGGCGGGCAAACGATCCACTCGTTCTTTCGGTTTCCCTTCCAGGTGATAGATGAGCAAGCGTTGGCCGATCAACGTCCAAATAGGCTGTGGAAGAAGCTCGACCTTGTTGTGATAGACGAGATCTCCATGGTGAGGGCCGATATCTTGGACGGCATCGATATAGTCCTCAGGGAGGCGCAAGATGCCGGTCTTCCCTTCGGAGGCTGCAGGGTGCTCTTTGTTGGCGACTTTCATCAGTTGCCTCCAGTTATACCAGCGCGTGAGGAGGCGGCTCTCGTTCAGTTTGGATATAGTGGTCCTTATGCTTATGACGCCAAAGTGCTTGAGAACTACCCACCTGTGCATTTTGAACTCACGAAGGTGTATCGTCAGAAAGACCCGCATTTCGTCAGCATATTATCTGATATTCGCTCAGCTCGTAATGTCGATGCCGCAGTTTCCGAATTAAACGAACTGTGTGTCAAGCGTCACAGGTCGGGACATATGCCTATTTTGTTGACCGCTACAAATGCAATTGCTGAAAAATACAATGCTAGAGGACTAAATAGTTTAGAGCATCAGACCGTAGAATATGAGTGCGTCACCAAAGGTAAATTCAATGCGACTCGCGCACCCGCGCCTCCTAAGCTCCAGTTGAAAAAGGGCGCTCGGGTCATGGCTGTAAAAAACGACCCGAAAAAGAGGTGGGTAAATGGTTCACTAGGCACTATTACTGAATTGGCAGATGACGCTGTGCATGTAAAATTTGATAGCGGCAGCTCTATACGAAAAATAGAGCCGGCGAAATGGGACGCGATAAATTACAAATGGAATGAGGCGGCCCAAACAATGGAGGAAACGACAAAAGCGTCTTTTGAGCAAATTCCGCTCATTCTAGCGTGGGCTGTGACGATTCATAAAGCCCAAGGATTGACACTCGATGATGTGAGAGTTGACCTAGGCAACGGAGCCTTCGCGTCTGGGCAAACCTATGTAGCCTTATCCAGGGCCCGCACTTTGGAAGGCTTATCATTAACTGCGCCGCTTCGTGTTCAGGATATTCCGGCTAGAATGACGTCATCAGCAATTTCGAGATGGTAAAGTGTCAGTCCTCGAATAACATTCGGTTAGCCATGGCTGTAACTACAGGCCAGACGTCACGTAATCAGCAAACTCCGAAAATGATATCACAATGCAGGGCAGGGGGCTGATTGGGCCATCTGGCCGCGGCGTGCTCGCAGCTGTAGTGCATATGTATGGGCTTGGCTCTGCTATTCCAACAGACGCAAGCTTGGCTTTGTTGACGGTCTATTAGGCCACATGCTGAGCCGCGCAGAGATTGCGGCCTCTCACATCAGCCTACCTTTAAACTCTTTATGAAGCCCGCATAGTTGCTCTTGGACGCCGTTCAGCGCGTTTTGGGTGGTCTGGTCTTCTGGTAGCCCGTCCGCTATTTTCTCTATTATGTCGATTAGGCACTCAAACCGATAGAGCGGGACTTCCGCGTCCCAGTTCTTCTTTAAAAATGAGAGGTCAAATTTTTCTACGGCGGCCATTTTAAGCTCCTTATGTTTAGTGATGGACCAAGCATAAGGGCGAATTTGAAAGCGGGGATTTATCTCCTTTAGAAGCCGTGAAAACCTAGCCTTTGCGAGATCTTAGCCTCCCTTGAATCTGGCAGTTTTCAAGCGCTTCAGCAGCTCACCTTGCCCGCTGATAGCGCATGTTTGGGTGTTGTGCGGCGCGCTTGCTACAGAAGTCTGGAGATCAGCCAGCATACAACAGGCCGTAGAATATTAGAGGATGTTGGCGAAGTATTGCATTCCTGTCAGCCGCGAGGGCCAAGACTCATTTGGTAATATGCGGTTTAGAACGCTGAGATAGCTTAGTCGACGTTTTCAAAATGTTTCTGGCGCCTGTAATCCCAATACATACCCACATGAAGCAAAATGAAGAAGGTGATTAATAACGAATAGATTAATGTAGCAGGATCTAAGAGTATCTCTTTCATGTTTTGCTCCTCATCAATTAAATATGGATAACACAAGCAGTAGTAAATGCCAATTGTCCAGTGTGATAAGGTCATCGAAATAGTCGTGATTTGTAAATGTTTGTGCTTACCCTGTTCATGCGAGGACTGACCCTTGGCAGCGTGACTTGCTGTCTAGACGCTCTCTCCTAAATGGGGCTCAAATGGAAGCAGTCTGGCTAGGCATAGTTACTGCCCAGCCAGACCTTACCATGAACATTATAAGGAGATAATCATGGCATCTTTACCATCAAACTTGGAAACTGAAGCTCATCTGTATGAGTGATGTGCCCCTAGCTTTGTAGATATCTTGGCTTTGTCACGTTAACTGCACTGGCTGTTTTTTTCTTCTAAAGGTCCAATTAGGCGTAAAATGGAGCCGTCACGAAATCCCATTCTGCATTAGCTGAGATCTAAACTTTCGAAGGGTGTTTCTGGAGATGAGGTGGCGTCGGTGATTGAAGAGATTGTAGATTTGGCCATAAGCTGAAAGCAGTTCCTGCGCGTTTTTCACCGACATAAACTTTTGTGATTTTCGTTCTCTGCGCCGAGTTGGAACGTGTGAACATTCGGCTCTGTTGTTTTTCCCTCCTCCAACATCATGAAGTCCTTTAATGCCGAGACTTCGCAGGGCTGCGCCATATGATGGGAGTCGATCTGTGACGATAAGTCTAGGCTTGACGCCTTGATTACGTAGGAGTTTCCGCAATAATCGCACTGCTGCTTTCGTATTTCTCCGTCTTTGAACAAGAACGTCGAGCACAGTTCCTTCGTCATCGACGGCTCGCCAAAGATAAACCATCTTCCCATTTATCTTGGTATAGACTTCATCCAAATGCCAAACAGGTGAGTGGCTTTCGGATTGACGTTTAACCCGTTTTGCAAAAGTTGACCCAAACTTATTCACCCACCTTCGGACTGTTTCATAAGACACATCAACGCCGCGCTCAATCAGGAGCTCCTCGACAACCCGGAAGCTTAAATTGAACCTAAAGTACATCTATACTATGACGAGAGTATATTGAGGTTTTCGTCACTGCGTCTTAGCGGATTGTCTGAAAACTGGAATTCACGTGACAAAGCCGTCATAAAGGCTAGCGTGCAAAATATCTAGGTCATTGATAATCGATAAAGACCTGCTTTCTCTTGCCAGAAATCTATCGATTGTGATATTGCGTCACCACCACCGTAGAGTTAAATCAGTGGGTGCCTCCCGTGATTAGTGTGTTATATGGTGTTAGAAAAATTTATTTTAGTGTGCTAAAATGTTAAGCTTAAAGAAAAATCGAAAAGTTCCGACCGTAATTCAAGGAGAGAGCTCTGAATGTGGCTTGGCATGTATCGCAATGCTGCTTTGCTATTATGGTCAAGAGGTAGAACTTAAGGATTTAAGGAAACTTCATCAAGTTTCGTCTAGAGGTCTTGATCTATCAACACTTATCAAAATTGCGGATCAGCATGATCTGGATACGCGAGCAATTAGATGTAGTTTGGACAATGTACGGAAGCTCCGAGCACCCGCTATTTTGCACTGGAACCATGACCACTACGTAGTGCTGGTCAAAGCCAACAAAAACAAATGGTTAATTATTGACCCTGTAGTGGGGAAGCGGACGATCGACATTAAGGAAGCATCTTCGAGCTTTACTGGAGTAGCTCTCGAAACATCACCGCGATTGGATTTTAAAATATCAAAATCTACTAATAAATTCCGTATTGTTGACCTCATGTGGGATCTACACAAATCCTGGCGCTATTTGCTACAAATCGCAGTTCTGACTATCTTAGTTCAAATTTTTTTAATCGTTGCCCCCATCATCAATCAGATTATTATTGATGATGCTATAGCGAAGTCCGATATCGGACTACTTTATGTTGTAATCGTAGCGTTTGGCGCTTTGAAACTGACACAGGTGCTTATCGAAGCACTTCGCTCTTGGGTAGAGATGTATTTCGGAGCTCTGTTCAGTGAACGAATTACGACGTCCCTGATAGGACGACTGCTTTCGATTAAGCCGGATTTCTTTGAAAAACGAGATATTGGCGATATAATGAGTCGGATATCGTCTTTGCGACCTATTCAAGAGCTTGTTACTAAATCGTTTGTAGCAGTTTTACTTGATGGGTTGATGGTGGTTATTACGCTCTTTATCATGATTATATACAGTAGTTATTTAACAGCGATTGTGGTTGCT
>CAKZTE010000058.1 GCA_937923115.1 uncultured Caulobacterales bacterium
CAGCGCGTAAATGCGACGCAGCGCGGTCTGGCGCTTATGATATTACTCGCCTTATCGGCAATTTTTATCGCGGCTTTCATGACGTACCGCTCGCGCACATCCCAGAAACTTGCTGAAGCGGCTGAGGACGCTTTGGCTGGGGAGCAGGCTAAATCACAGTTCCTTGCGGTCATCAGTCATGAGCTAAGAACGCCTCTTAACGGTATTATAGGAATTGCTGATTTACTATCGCGCACAGCGCCGACAGATGATTTGCGTCAAAAAATTAGTATTATCAACGATTCTGGTCAGGATTTGTTGAGCCTCGTGGAGCAAATTTTAGATATGTCCCGTATTGACGCCGAAGAAATGCAAATTTTTCCAGAAACAACAAATGTCCGCGATGTCATTGCGGCCGTAGACATGCTCTGGCGTCCAACTATCGAAGAGAAGGGCGTGGTCTTTACCAGCTTTGTTGACCCGTCTGTTCCGCAGCTGCTGAAGATAGATGCTATGCGGGTCAAACAATGCGTCAATAATCTGGTCTCTAACGCGGCGAAGTTCACCAAAAAGGGCCGGGTGCATGTGCACGTTACAGCCGCGCCCACAGAAGGCGTGTCGACCATGCTTAATATTATCGTCGCAGACACGGGTATGGGCATTAAACCAGAGGTGCAAAGCAACCTTTTTCGTCCATTTGTGCAAGCCGATAGCTCTATCACGCGCCAATATGGCGGGTCGGGCTTAGGTCTAGCAATTAGTAGAAGCCTCGCACGGATGATGGGCGGGGACATGACTGTCGTCTCGCGTCAGGGCGCAGGCTCCGAGTTTACGCTGTCCATAAGGGCGCAAGAGATTGAAGATGTGGCCTTGCTTGATACGATGGACGCGATGTTCACTGAGGTCGATGAGGTCGCGCATATGACGCCGGCCACCACCCAAAGTGACCCAAGAAAATTGGCCGGTGATGCGGTGCTAACCCTTTCGGACACCCACAGAGAGACGGCCGCCGACCAGCCCATGCCTCATATTGATAAAAAGCCTGATTTTGATGATTTGAATGGCGTCAGAGTTTTAATCGTTGAAGATATCATTTCCAATCAAGATGTGATGAAAATCTTTCTTGAGCCTGAGGGCTGCGAGATCATGTGCACCAATAACGGCGTTGAAGCTTTGCAGGCTATTCAGGCGCAGAACTTTGACGTCATTTTAATGGACATTCGCATGCCAGAAATGGACGGCATTGAGGCGACGCGGCTTATCCGCAGCGTCGCGTCGCAAAACTCTTCGGTTCCTATTATTGCGCTCACAGCAGACGCCACGGCGGAAACTAACGCGCAATGCATGGCCGCAGGCGCCAATATCTTTTTGACAAAACCCATCATCGCAACCGAGCTTTACGACTCCATTCGTTTTGTCCGTCGCCAGACTCATAATCGATTGGAAGTTCAGCAAGCCGCAGAACTAGCGTCAAAAAACCCCATTCAAATTAGCGCCTAGGGCTTAATTGGCGTGTCCCCAACTGGGGCTATAATATCCTAAATATCGGCATAGGCATTACGGCATAGCTGCGGATGCGATCTTTTTGTAATTGCGAACGATTTTCACTTGCAGGGCATCTATAGGACTGTTAGGTGAACTTTAATGAGAACCATTCGCAACTAACCAAAGACCTATAATGCCTTATATTTCTGCGCGCCGCGCTGCGCTCCTCTTAACCAGCACATCAGCTTTGGTTCTTTTATCCCCCTTTGCCTTCGCCCAATCACAGCCGGCCACAGCTTTAAATCCGCTTGATGTGATTACGGTAACGGGCACGAAAACGTCGGCCGACGACATTACGGGGTCTGTGAGTTTTTACGGGCCAGAGGATTTAGCCCTGCAAACCTATTCAGATATTGGCCGCGTGCTTCGCACAACGCCAGGGGTCAACATTCAAGAAGAAGAAGGCTACGGCCTTCGACCCAATATTGGGCTGCGTGGATCTGGCGCCGACCGCAGCTCCAAGGTTCTTATTATGGAAGACGGCGTCTTAATGGCGCCCGCGCCCTATTCTGCGCCTGCCGCTTATTACTTTCCAATGACAGGCCGCATGCAGGCGATTGAGCTCACGAAAGGCCCCGCCACGGTAAAATACGGACCGAATACAACGGCAGGCGCAATACAATTATTCTCGACCGCTATCCCCGAAGACACGCGCGCCCATGCCGATATTATGGTGTCAGATTTAGGCCGCACCAAAGTTCATGCCTATGCAGGCGGGCGAAAAGATATGGGGCGCTTCACCCTTGGCGGGCTGGTAGAAACTTACCAAGACCATGCAGACGGCTTTAAACAGCTAGACCTGCCAGGCGGCACGCAAGGCGATGTCGGGTTTAATATTGAGGACTATGTCGCAAAGCTTGGCCTTTATTCAAATGATGGCCGCCAAAGCCTCGAATTTAAATATCAGCATAAAGACGAGGTCTCTGATGAAACCTATTTAGGCCTATCTCAAGCGGATTATGATGCGCAGCCTTATCGCCGTTACCGCGCCAGCGCCCTTGATAAGATGACAAATGATCATGACACCTATCAACTCACCCACGGTATTACTCTAAGCGAAGATTGGGCGGTAACCACCATCGCCTATCGTACAGAGTTCGCGCGCAACTGGCGCAAGCTAGACCGATTTGACAATAGCTCTCTCTCGGGTCTGGCGGAATGCTCAAGCCTTGATAGTATATTGCGAAACGAAATTACCTGCGCCGCGGAGATGAATGTTCTGCGCGGGCTGCCCGGCGAAACAAGTGCCGATGACGTTTTGCAAATCCGGTCCAACAACCGCAGCTATTACGCCCAAGGGATTCAAAGCGCGCTCTCGGGTGTCGTGGCAGTGGGGGGCATCACCCATAATCTCACGGCGTCTGTTCGCTATCACAAGGACGGCGTTGACCGGTTTCAGGATCAAGACGGCTACCGTATCGATAATGGCACATTAGTGCTAACAACGGATAATGCTCTAGGCACGCAGGCAAACCGCCTCTCTGATGCCAAAGCGCTGTCGGCTTTTGTTGAAAACCGCCTTGAACGCGGACCGCTTTCCGTGACAGCTGGCCTTCGGATTGAAGACGTAAGCAGCCAGCAACGGCGCTGGAGCAGTCCAGATCGCAGCGCCACGCCAAGCTCTACGCGTGAAAACAGCTATACGGAGTTTCTGCCGGCGCTGTCGGCTAGCTATGACATTAGTCAAAGCCTAACGGTTTTGGGCGGTATTCATCGCGGCTTTGCGGCCGCGCCTGTGTCCTCGCGCGAAAGCACTGAGCCCGAAGAGAGTACAGTTTATGAGGGCGGGCTTCGGATACGCGCTGATAACGGCCTTCATATTGATGCCATTGCCTTCTTTAGCGATTACTCCAATCTTTTGGGGCAGTGCACAAATAGCTCTGGCGGCGAAACCTGCGAAATTGGCGACGCCTTTAATGCAGGCGATGTCCATGTCAAAGGCTTAGAACTTTCGGGCTCCTATACCGCTGAGATTGGCAATATCACCCTGCCGCTGGCCGTCAGCTATAGCTATACCGATAGTGAATTTAAAACCGATTTCAGCGATAGTTTTTGGGGCGATGTTCTGGCGGGGGATGAATTGCCTTATGTCGCCAAACATCAGCTCACCCTCAGCGCGGGACTGGAAGCAGATGCATGGGGCCTGAACGGCGTACTCAATTCCGTTAGCAAAGTGCGCAATTCGGCAGGGCAAGGTCCTATCCCCCTTTCCGAAGCAGTGGGCCCCAGAACGATCTTAGATATTGCAGGATACTATAATCTCTCGGACTCAGTTAAGCTCAAGCTCAAAGTCGAAAACGCTTTTGATACTGAATATGTCGCGGCGCGGCGGCCTTACGGCCTGCGGCCTGGTAAGCCGCGCGAAGTATTCGCTGGCGTGACGCTCGACTTTTAAGGTCTTATAAGCGTGTCGCCTTCCATCTTTTACCGTCACTGTTGGCCGCAGTGTTTTTTATGGGCCAGACCTTTTAAATCTAGTCAAACTGTGTATGAAGCGCGCATAGGACGTTAATATTAAACAAACACGATGAGGATTACATGTCAGGGTTCCCCGGCCATAATTTTAATGACCGCTTGAAAGAGCAAAAAGCCGCTAAGCTAGATATGCTTAAGCGGGCAAAAGAAAAGCAGCTTGATGAAAAAGCGCTGGCTAAGAAGCTAGAAGAGCGCGCGAAAATTAATGCGGCGCGTGCAGAACGCGAAGCCAAGAAAGAAGTAGAGCGCGCCAAAAAGGCAGCTGAAAAAGCGGCGCTAGAAGCGGAAGAACTGCGCAAGGCCGAGCTTGCCGCGGCCGCCGCTGAGAAGGCAAAAGCAGATTTGGTCGCAGCGCAGAAAGCCCGCCGCGACGCGCGCTATGCCGCTCGCAAACGCCGCTAATCAGGCTTTAAATAAACAACAGACCGCCCTGCTTCGCAGAGGCGGTTTTTTGCCCTAAATTTGCGCCTACCAGCTTCCCGTATTGGGCATGTCTTCCCATGGAGCTTGAGGCGCAAGGTGGTCGCCTTTTTGCAAAAGCTCTACTGAAATATTATCGGGAGAGCGCACGAACGCCATATGCCCATCACGAGGCGGGCGATTAATGGTGACGCCCATATCCATGAGGCGCTGACAAATATCATAGATATTTTCAACACGGTACGCCAAATGGCCAAAATTGCGCCCGCCCTCATAATTGCCCTCGTCCCAATTATAAGTGAGCTCAATCATGGGCAGTCCTGGCGGCAAAGGACGCTCCGCCCCTGTTAGCCCCGCCCGGTCTAGGTCATCTTGGCTCGCAAGAAAGATAAGCGAGAAGCGCGCCGACTCATTGTCGTAACGGCGCACATTCTTAAGACCAAGACCGCCGCAGTAAAACGCAAGGCTAGCCTCAATGTCGCTAACCCGCACCATAGTATGTAAATATTCCATTAGTTTAGCTCCTTGTCTATTTCGTCTTGTAGGCTGATGGGGGCTTTGCCGTGATAGTGCCGCGCCGCAAAGAAGGCGAGTGCCGACCAGAAAAATATAATCAGGAAAAACATCAAAAGGGAATGCACAATAAGGCCTGGCGCGAACACCTTATCTTTTCCGTTTAGCTCCCAGAGTGTAAAGGTCACCCAATAAAATATCCCCAAGGCTGGCAGGGTCAAAACGGCAATGGCAGAAAGCACCAGCGCAACATGAAGCGGCGCGCGCGGCGCATGAAACCGTTTGTAAGCCCGAATATAGGCCGCTTCGGAGACGGCGGGCCGCAGCATATTCTCGCGGACCTTATAGGCATAATCGGCTGGTGCCTCTTGGGCCACGGTTTTATAACCCAAAAATGCGCGAAGAAAGAAGAGGCCCGCGATAAGCAATAAAAGCACGAGCCCCCATATCAATGAGGTCTCTGCAAAAAGTTCAAGAAATTTATCCATAGCCCTATATGGGGCATAGAGCGCGGCAGATTCAATAGTATAGTATAACATTGTGCCGCGCGCCCTGTCGCAGGTCTGATCTGTCGCAGACCTCACGCCACCGTTGGCCTAGCCCTAACGGGGCCTCAAATTTGCGTGAGAGCGACCAATTGCTCATGGTTTTGTAACACAGGGGCGTTATAGATGAGTCATGATAAAACTTTACAAAGCCCTGCTTGGTCTTTTGACCACTGCTTTACTTTTTCTAAGCCCTGCCCATGCCGCGGAGTCAGAACCCAAAGATACAGGTAAGGTCGTGGCCCAACTGGTCAGCAGCCACCACAGCGCACCAGCCGGAAGCACGATCAAAGTCGCACTTCGCACAGTGCTAGATGATAAATGGCATACCTATTGGCGCAATCCGGGCGATAGCGGCGAGCCTGTACAAATTGACTGGCGTCTACCCGAAGGGACGAGCGCGGGCGACATAACATGGCCTCTCCCCGACGCTATTCCGACGGGGCCCTTGATTAATTACGGCTTTGAAGGCGTCCCCTTTTTCCCTGTTGACATTACCCTGCCCGCCAACGCCAAAGCAGGCGAAATGCTCATCATAGAAGCGGGTGTCTATTATCTTGTCTGTTATGATGTCTGCATACCAGAGAGCGCGGATTTATCGCTTCAACTTATGATTGGCGAAGCGGAGTTGAACGAGCGCTGGGATAGCGCGATTAACCGCGCGCTAAGCGGCGCACCGAAATCAGGCACGATTGACGCGGGCGTCATGAAAGTTGGCGAAACGGTGATTTACTCTTTCACGAACCTTCCAGAAGGTGATTTTTCTGAGGCGTTGTTTTTCCCAAATGACATGGGCGTGATAAAACCCTCCGAAGCGCAGACTGTAACGCTGGCGGAAAACGGCCTTAAGATTTCGGTCGGTGCAGAATATGGCTGGAACAATGCTTTGCCCGAGCGCTTTGAGGGCGTGCTGCGGTTCATGCAAGATGGGGCGCCTATGGGCGTAATTGTTGAGGCGGCTGTCGGGGAATCGATGCCAATTGGCACGCTGATTGGCGGCGGCGTAGCGGCGCAAGGCAGCCAAGCGAGCCAATCCGGCACGGCGCCGCCCTCTTCTCTTGGCGGCATCACCCTTTGGGGCGCTATCATTGGCGCGTTTTTAGGCGGTCTGGTGCTTAACCTTATGCCCTGCGTTTTTCCGATTATATCGATGAAAGCGCTGAGCTTGACCAAATCCGCGCACGGCGAAAGGGCCTCTGTGCGCCGCGAAGCTCATCTATATACGCTGGGGGTTATCGCCACCTTTATGCTCCTAACCCTTGTATTGCTGGCCTTGAGAGCCGCAGGCGCTGAGATTGGATGGGGGTTTCAGCTGCAGTCGCCCATCGTTGTGGGCCTGCTCGCGGTCCTGTTATTTGCCATTGGTTTAAACTTGTTAGGCCTGTTTGAATTTGGCGCGTCTTTGCAAAACACAGGCAGCAGGCTCGCATCCAAGGGCGGTAATTCGGGTGCGTTCTTTACGGGCGCGCTAGCAGTGGTTGTGGCCACGCCCTGCACTGCGCCCTTTATGGCCGGAGCCATTGGCTATGCTATGGCCCAATCGGCGCCCGTCATGATAGCCGTCTTTATGGCGCTTGCGATCGGATTTTCCCTGCCCTTCCTAATGCTGGGCTATTTGCCAGGTCTGCTCGCAAAGCTCCCCAAGCCTGGGCCTTGGATGGTCCGTTTTAAGGAGCTTCTAGCCTTTCCAATGTTGGCTGCGGCGGTTTGGCTGGTCTGGGTCTTGTCTCTTCAAGCGGGGGCGGACGGCGTACTTAAGGTCTTGCTGGCCATGCTGCTTCTTAGCTTTGCCATTTGGTGTTGGAAACGCGCAGGCGGCGGCCTTGTAAAAGGGCTTTCCGCGATTTCGCTCTTGGCAGCCCTTATGCTTCCACTCACCCTGTCAGTCAGCACAGCGCCTGCGGGCGTTTCCCTTTCGGCACAAGGCTATGACAAGTTGGAATGGTCTCCAGCAATGGTCGCAGAACGCCGCGCTGCGGGGCAAACAGTCTTTGTGGACTTTACGGCGGCGTGGTGCGTAACCTGCAAAGTCAATGAACGGCTTGTGCTGGAAAAAGAGTCGACGCGGGCACTGTTCAAAGAAGCCAATATCGCCTTCTTGGTCGCTGACTGGACCAATAAGAATGATGAAATTGCGCGAGAGCTCGCCAGCCACGGCCGCTCGGGTGTTCCGCTCTATCTCGTTTACCCGCCGCTTAAAGCCGGCGAAGGTCACAATGATGTGAAACCCATCATTTTGCCTCAAGTCCTGACAGAGTCTGTGTTAAGAGCGGCATTGCTGGGGGAGTAAATCCCTCCTCCTATTTGGCGCGTAGCCAGAAGGAGACTATCTTTAATGGAGATTACCATGACGCTTTCAAATTCGCTTAAACTCTCTGCCGCAACGCTCTTGGGCGCAGCCCTTATGACGGGCACGGCGTCTGCTAAAATTGCTACAGGATCCACTGTATCAGACATGCAGGTGACAGACAGTAACGGCACAGTTCATAACCTATCAGATTTTGCTGGCAAAAACGTCGTTCTCGAATGGACAAATGACGGATGCCCTTATGTTAAGAAACATTATTCAAGCGGCAACATGCAGGCGCTTCAAAAAGAAGCAACCGCTGACGGCGCAGTCTGGCTTTCGGTTATTTCATCTGCGCCGGGTAAACAAGGCCACGTTTCTGGTGAGGAAGCCAATGCGCTGACGACAACGCGCGGCGCAGCGCCGACAGCGGTTATACTTGACGAAACAGGTGTAAAGGGCCGTACATTTAGCGCTAAAACAACGCCGCATATGTTTGTTATCGATGCTTCGCAAACGCTTGTTTATCAAGGCGCGATTGACGATGACCGTAGCGCGGACCCTATGAAAGCAAAAACGGCTAATAATTTTGTTCGCGCGGCACTCGCCTCCGTGAAAGCGGGCGAAGCAATCGCGACGGCCGAAACAACGCCATATGGCTGTAGCGTCAAATACGGCAGCTAAGGCGCCGCACCTTAAGAACATCCTAAACCCGCGCTGCTCCCCTCAGTGCGGGTTTTTTCATGAAGTCTATAAACCGCTGAGGCAGGCTTTATATTCACCTTCTTCGCTTGAAGAGAGCCCCATAGCGCCCTCAAAGACCCTCTTACTTAAGGCGTAATCTGTGACGAAAATATCGGCTTCGATGAAGGGCGCGCGGCGGCCTGCCTCTTGAGCCAATACGGGGATATTTTGCGCCTCCAGATAGCGCTGCAAAGTACGGTCTTCGGACTTCCCAATCCAGCCCATCATTTGCGAACGTTTCACGCCGCTTTTCTCCAGCGCTTCAATATCGCCTTTTTCTTTCACGCTCACCGACACCAGCATTTCGGGCGCTTGACGCGCAAGCGCCTTGGCCTGCCCCGCGCTGTAGGCGATGAGCACGACGTCTTGGCTCATATTATTGGCGCGGATCATTTGAATAACCTCGCCGTAATCCGCACTTGATTTGAAGTCGATTTCAAGATGCAAGCGTCCCCTAGCGTATTGCAGCGCGTCCTCGAGTAAGCTTGGCCGCGACGCCGTGAGGCCGCCATCTGTATCGCGCAAAAGATAATCTTGCACATCCGCCCAGCGGCTTTGGGCCACGGCGCCTTGGCCTGTGGACTTATCCTCCCAGACACCGTCATGAAAGAGGACATGTTCGCCAGAGCGAAGACGCGCCACATCAATTTCTGCTACGCGCACACCGCCCGCATATAGCGCTTCAAGGCTTTTAATGGCGTTTTCCGCCAAGCCCTGCTTGCGCGATGTTCCGCGGTGAGCGGCAATCAGCACGCCTTCCTCGGGCAGGCAATTTAGGCGCTCAATTAGTGTGGGCCAATCACGCGAAACGATCGTGGCGCTGACGGGCGGTGCGTTATCAGCCTGGCATCCCGTGAGACTCAGAGAGGCAGAAATGGCGGCGACAAAAAGCAGGGGTTTAATCATGGGCCCGCTTAGCATATCAGGCATATTCAAGAACAGGGTTTTACGCAGAATGACGGCTTCAACTATTTTTTCTCTATCCTCAGCACCAGGACGCGCTGGCGTGGCAGTTTTTCGGCTCAGCGGGCCTATGGCGGGAGGCATAGCCCAGAGCCTAAGCAGGCGCGCTCTGCCCCGCCCCCGCCTAGCCGCCTTGCGCCAGTTTGAAAACATGGACGGCACGCCAATAGATGAGGGGCTCCTTTTGTGGATGCCCGCGCCCCATAGTTTTACAGGCGAAGACTGCGCGGAGTTTCAGATTCACGGTTCGCCCGCCGTCGCGGAAGGGCTGGCCAACGCCCTCAACGCAGCAGGGGCGCGTCAAGCCGAAGCAGGGGAATTTACGCGCCGCGCTTTTTTGAATGGCAAGCTTGACCTTACAGAGGCCGAAGGTCTTGCCGATCTCATTGACGCCGACACTGAAGCGCAGCGTGTACAGGCCCTGCGCCAAATGCAAGGCGGGTTGAAGGCGCGTTATGAAAGCTGGCGCGATGGCGTGCTTGATGCTTTGGCTCAGATTGAAGGCGAAATTGATTTCCCCGATGAGGCGGATATACCCGACGACCTCGCGCACAAGGCCTTTGCACCGATTAAAGCTCTCACAGAAGATATGAGCGCCGCCCTTGAAAGGGCAGAGCGCGGCGAGCGTGTTCGGGCAGGTATTGAAATAGCCATTATCGGCGCGCCAAATGCTGGAAAATCCAGCGTTACCAACCGCTTAGCGGGCCGCGAGGCGGCTATTGTAACAGCTCAAGCCGGAACAACACGTGACATTGTTGAGGTAAACCTTGTCATGGGCGGCCTTGCGGTGCGCGTCAGTGATACGGCAGGCCTGCGCGAAAGCCTCGACGTTATTGAGGCGGAAGGCATTCGCCGCGCACGCGCCCGTGCCGTTGAGGCTGACATCCGTGTTCTCTTACTAGACGCGAGTCAGCCCAGTAATGAAGGGCTTGATCTGCTAAGGGCGGGGGACTTCTGTGTGCTAAATAAATCGGACCTGACCCCTATGCCCCAAGCTACGCCGCCGCTTGCTTTGGAAGACAACATTCAAACGCTTCCCCTAAGCGCGCAGACGGGCGACGGAATTGAGAACTTCCAAGACAAGCTCAGCCAAACCGTTCAAGCCCGCTACAGCCCGGGCCGCGAGGCGGGCCTCACGCGGGCCCGTCACAGAGATTGCGTGCTTCGGGCCAAGGAGGCGCTTGACCGCGCACTGCCCGCACTTGGGATTGCGCCTGAACTTGCAGGGGATGATTTACGTGCCGCCCTTCAAGCTTTGCGCGAATTAGCGGGGGAGACAGACATTGAAGCCGTATTTGACCGCATCTTCTCAAGATTTTGTGTCGGGAAGTAAATATTTGCTTAACATATCGGGGTGTTTGAAAGCCAATCTGGCCATCAATAACGTTAAAGCTGAATGATTGTTTCACGTGAAACATTTTTGAAATTAATCAGCCCTGCGGCAGCGGCGCATCATACAGCTACTCGACGAAAGCCCTCTCTCGCTCTATACAGCGCCAAACACGATAGGAGATTGCTATGTCCCAACACTGGGATGTTATTGTTATTGGCGGAGGTCACGCGGGCTGCGACGCCGCAGCAGCATCAGCGCGCATGGGCGCGAACACACTGCTCTTGACGCACAAGCTTGAGACCCTTGGGGAAATGTCCTGCAATCCCGCTATTGGCGGGCTTGGAAAAGGGCATTTGGTTCGTGAAATTGACGCGTTAGACGGCTTGATGGGACGAGTTGCGGACGTTTCAGGCATTCAATTTCGCTTGCTCAACCGCTCAAAAGGCCCCGCAGTCCAAGGTCCCCGCACCCAAAGTGATCGCGGTCTCTATAAGGCCGCTATGCAGGCCGCCCTCACGGCGACTGAAAATCTTACAATCATCCCCAAAGCCGTCGAGGATTTGGTGGTTGAGGACGCGCGTGTTCTTGGGGTAACAACGGCGGACGGCGAGACATATAGAACAGAGCGCGTTGTCCTAACGACAGGTACGTTCCTTAAAGGCATTATCCATATCGGCGATGAACGCACCCCAGCAGGCCGGCACGGTGAAGCCCCCGCTATTGGCCTTTCGAATCGTCTCTACGATCTTGGCTTTGACATGGGCCGCCTAAAGACAGGCACACCCGCTCGCATTGCCAAAGATTCAATTGATTGGGACATCCTCGAGCAACAGCCCGCTGATGCCGAGCCCATACCGTTTAGCTTTATGACGGATAAGATAGCCGTGCCGCAGCTGACCTGCGCCATAACCCATACAAATGAGGAAACTCACCGCATTATCAGCGAGAATATCAGTAAAAGCGCCGTCTATAGCGGCTCAATAGCGGGCAAAGGTCCGCGCTACTGCCCCTCCATTGAAGATAAGGTCGTTCGCTTTGCTGACCGCAGCCAACATCAAGTCTTTCTAGAGCCAGAAGGTCTGCCGGGTGGGTCAGACGGAAATACGGTTTACCCCAATGGAATTTCGACCTCTCTGCCCCGCGATGTACAGCTCGCCTTTTTACGCTCTATGCGCGGATTAGAGAATTGCGTTGTACAGCGCTACGGATACGCCATTGAATATGACTATGTTGATCCACGCGAGCTTCACGCCACGCTCGAAACCAAACGGCTTTCGGGGCTTTATCTCGCCGGCCAGATTAATGGGACGACAGGTTATGAAGAGGCCGCCGCGCAAGGACTTTATGCAGGCACCAATGCTGCGCTCGCCGCAGCGGGCAGGGACCCTTTTGTTCTGGACCGTAGCCAAGCCTATATCGGCGTAATGATTGATGATCTTATCACGAAAGGCGTGACAGAGCCCTACCGGATGTTTACGAGCCGCGCAGAATACCGACTCTTATTGCGGGCAGATAATGCCGATCAGCGCCTTACACCCCTTGGTATAGACCTCGGATTGGTCTCAAAAACGCGCTCTCAGGCCTTCGAAAAGAAATTAATCGACCTCCAGCACGCCTCTGCTCTCGCTGAGAGCCTTAAAAAAACGCCCAATGAGCTTATAAAACACGGTTTAAAGGTCAATAATGACGGAACACGCCGAAATGTGACGGATCTTTTGGCCTATCCAAACATCAGCTTTGAAGACCTCGCGCAGGTCTGGCCCGAGCTTAAAGAGCTTGCGCCTTATGCGCGTCAGCACCTGGAGACTGAAGCCCTCTATGCAGGATATATTGAGCGCCAAGCCCGCGATATTGCCGCCTTCCAACGTGATGAAGGCCTGCGCCTCCCGCAATCACTCGATTATAGCGCTATCGGCGGACTGTCTAATGAGGTGCGTGACAAGCTTCAAGCCGCCAAACCGGCAACGCTAGGGCAGGCGGCGCGCCTCGAGGGGATTACCCCCGGCGCGTTAACGGCTGTTCTGGCACACCTTAAAAAGGCCTCATAGTGAGCGTAGGGGCATTTTCACCACAGGACTTTTCAAACCTCAGCGATGTTTCACGTGAAACATTTGCAGATTTTCGAGCCTATGAGGCGCTGTTGGCGAAATGGAACCGCAAGATTAACCTCGTCTCGCCCGCCGCCGCCAAGGATTTCTGGGGCCGCCACGCGCTTGATAGCTGGCAGATCACGCATTACCTCCCAACTCAATTTGAAACTTGCCTCGATTTAGGCTCTGGCGCTGGCTTTCCCGGCATAGCCCTTGCGATACACTGCAAACACGCAGGGCAAGGCAACGTCACGCTTGTTGAAAGCGCAGGAAAAAAGGCTAACTTTTTACGCGCAGTTATCCGTGACCTAAAGCTCCCAGCGACCGTCTGGGCCGATAGAGCGGAAAACCTACCCTCGAAGCCGTATGACATTATATCTGCGCGCGCTTTCGCACCGCTGCCGCGTCTTCTGACTTATGCACATCCATTTTGGGGTGAGCGCACAATAGCGCTACTTTTAAAAGGGCAGGGGGCCGGCGAAGAATTGACGCAAGCCGCGCAGACGTGGATATATCAAGCCTCAACCTCAGAAAGCCTTAGCGATTCCGCAGGCTGCGTATTACAAATCAGAGGGTTAGCGCCAAAGGCTTAAAGATGGCGCGTCCCAACACGGAGCCGGCGTGACCGATAACGACACATTCAAAGACTGTCACGTGATAGCCATCGTCAATCAAAAAGGTGGCGTTGGCAAAACAACGACGACAATCAATCTTGCGGCAGGCCTCGCGCTTCGCGGGAAAAAAGTTTTGATTATTGATAGCGATCCTCAAGGCAATGCCTCAACAGGCCTTGGCCTTCACAGCGGCGCGCGCGGAACCACCATATATGAGGTACTTGTTGACCGGGTTCCGCTGGCGGATGCTATCGCGCCAACACAGGTCCCGGGCCTTACGATCGTGCCGTCCCACATTGATCTCTCCAGCGCAGAATTAGAAATCGGCCAGAGCGAAGGCCGTACCGTGCGGCTCAAGACAGCCCTTGCAGGCGAGAAGGCGCACTATGATTATGTCCTAATTGACTGCCCGCCGTCGCTTAACCTGCTCACAGTCAATGCACTGGCGGCCGCCAATTCCGTCATCGTCCCGCTACAGTGCGAGTTTTACGCACTAGAAGGATTAAGCCAGCTCCTAAAAACGGTGGAAATGGCAAAGGGCAGCATCAACCCCGCTCTAATAATCGAAGGCGTAATGCTCACTATGTATGACCAGCGCAACCGCCTGTCTGCTCAAGTGGCGGCCGATGTACGCAAGCATTTGGGCCGCGCCGTCTTTTCAACAATGATACCGCGCAATGTTCGCATCGCCGAAGCGCCAAGTTTTGCAAAGCCCGTTATGATGTATGACCCGCAATGCTCTGGCTCTATAGCCTATATGGCGCTGGCCGATGAACTGCTTGCGCGCCACAAGCGCCGCAATGGCCAAAGCCAGTAGGAGATATTCATGGCTAAAACCCCAAAAGATAAAAAACCCATTACGCCAAGAAAGCCTGCCGCGCCAACACGCGGGCTAGGGCGGGGGCTATCCGCGCTTATGTCCGACGTTAGCGTAACGGGCGCCCTCTCACCCGAACCCGCGCCCGTGGAGCCTCCAGCCCAAACAGCTGCGCCAAAGTCACCAACGGCCAAACCAGCCAGCGCCGTACAGACAGAGCCGCAACCCACCCCCAAACCCGCGAACATGCGCGGAGTCTCTACCCTTGCCATAGACCAAATCGTCCGCAACCCCGACCAGCCACGGCGCTATTTCGATAAAGCCCTGCTCGAAGAGCTAACCCAATCAATCGCTGACAAAGGGGTATTACAGCCCATCCTTGTACGGCCCATTCCGTCACGTGACAAAACAGAGAGTGGAAAGAACGTCTATCAGATCGTCGCGGGCGAACGCCGCTGGCAAGCGTCCTTAAAAGCGGGGCTAACATCTATGCCCGCCTTGGTCCGCGAGCTAACCGATCAGGATGTCCTAGAGATCGGCGTTGTTGAAAATGTGCAGCGCGCAGATTTAAACCCGATTGAGGAAGCGCTCGCCTACCGTGCGCTTGTCGATCAGTTCTCGCGAACACAAGAAGAAATCGCTTCGGCAATTGGCAAAAGCCGGCCGCATATAGCCAATATGCTGCGCCTTCTATCTCTTCCCAAACGCGCCCAAGACGCGCTGCAATCAGGCCAAATATCAACAGGCCACGCCCGCGCCGTGATTGCTGCGCCCGACCCTAATGCTTTGGTCGAACAAATTATCAGCAAAGGCCTCTCAGTCAGGGACGCTGAAGCCTGGGTAAGACGGCTGAGGCTTTCTAAAGCCAGCGGACTTGCGCCCTTAGCGCCTGAGACAAAGTCCGCCGACATTACCCAAATAGAACGAACGCTTTCTGATAAAATTGGCGTGAAGGTTGAGCTAAAGCATAAAGGCCCATCAGGGGAAATCAGACTGAAATATCGCACAGACGCACAGCTTGAGCGCCTGCTAGCGCAACTGAGGCAGATTTAAACCCCTCCATACACCTAGAAGTCACAGGTTAATGACAGTTTATTAACTGTCAAAACATCATACTCACGCTAGCAAGGCGTCCAAAAACGCATTAACTTGAGCTCGAAAGCCTTGCTTGCCCAAGGCTGGTGAGGAATTCTGACGATGCATGACCACGATAAAAATCACGACCCTAATTATGACCACGGCCACGACGAAGAGCCTCAGCATTACGAAGATGAACACAACGCAAATGACGGCGGACATGACGGGCATAGTCATGGCTGGCCTGACAAAAAGGATAACGCGCACGATCATGACACATCGGAGCACTCCGAACCTTATCACCCCCTTGAAAAATATCATGCTTTCGGCAGCGACGCAGCCTTCAACTTTGCGGAATTCAGCCCGCAAACCGCCGCGCCTATAGGTCTCGACTTTCTAAACCATAATTTAAGCCTCAACGTCTCAATCTCGACTACTTATAACGAAGGGCCCTCCCCCGCGCCAAACTTTGCCTCGGGCCAAACCTTTAGCGGCCTAGAAAGCGCGGACTTTTCAGCTCCCTTCACGCCAAGCGCCGATAGCGTTCCCGCAAACAATACGACAACGGCTTCAATCGAAATAAACGGTCAAGTCACAGGCACAATTGAGGATGTGAACGATCAGGATTTCTATAAGGTTGAGCTCACAGCCGGCGTGACCTATGAGTTTTATCAGCTACGGGGCGGGGACAATCCTATGATCGACCCATATATTCGTCTCTTCGGGACGGACGGCGTGACTGAGCTTGCTGAAAATGATGATATCCTCAATGCCCAAGGCGAACAGGCGTCTCGCAACTCCAAAATTACTTACACCCCAACCGAAAGCGGGACTTACTTTATTGCTGCTGACAAATGGGTGCCAACTGACGGCAGTGAACCTGCTGGCGACTACATTATCTATGTGAACGCCGACGGATACCGTCCCGAGGGCACTCTAGACGAGCTCGCTTTTTTCCTAACTGACCAATTTGACAATCGCGCGGTTTGGAACCAAACCACAATAACTTATGATGTGTCCGCTTTGCCGGCCGCCGTCCAAACATTAGCCCTTGCCGCCATGCAGCTTTGGGAAGATGTCACGCCGCTTAATTTTGTAGCGGCCACCTCAGGCACTAGCGCAGAACTCACATTTACAGATAACGAGTCGGGCGCTTTTGCCAGCACAACAACGGTAAACGGCTTTATCACAGGCTCACGAGTTAATGTCTCTGACGCTCAATGGGTAGATGTCCATGGTACAGACTTCAATAGCTACACATTTACAACCTATATTCACGAGATTGGCCATGCCCTAGGGCTAGGCCATGGCGGACCGTATAATGGCAATGCGACTTACGGTATCGATAATATCTATAGCCGCGACCTCGCTAATTTCTCGGTCATGTCATATAATGACCAGCTTCCGTCTGACAATGCCGCTTTTCAAGGCACCCCTCGCCTTGTTCTTGGCGTGCAAATCGTGGACCTTATTGCGATCCATGATTTATACGGCGTCAATCCAGATGGCACACGCGAGGGCGAGACCGTTTACGGCTTTAATTCTAATGCTGGCGGCTTGTTCGATTTCTCAGATTTCAACAACCAAGGTATCCGTCCGCCTGCAATTACTATCTATGATACAGGCGGCTATGACACGCTCGATCTATCAGGCTATAGCGCCCCGCAGCGTATAAGCCTCATGGCCGAAACCTTCTCAGACATTGGCAATAATACAAATCTTGGCGGAACCGTTCCGCTTATAAATATTATCTCTATCGCGCGCGATACAATCATCGAGGCCGCAATTGGAGGCTCTGGCGCAGATACGATTACTGGAAATAACGCTGACAACACTTTACGCGGCGAGGCGGGCGGCGACCGTCTTGACGGCGGTCTTGGGAATGACACGCTTACCGGCGGAACCGGGGACGATATCTTCGTCATCACCGCGGAGAGCAGCGACGTGATCACTGATTTTTTTGCGGGGGATAAAGTGATTTTATCAGCCCAAAACGTCACAAGCTTTGCCGAGCTTACCTCCGCAGCGGTGCAGACGGGAAATGATGTTGTCATCACGCTTGCAGACGGCCAGACACTTACCTTAGAGGGCGTCGCCCTAAGCGAGCTCTCCGCCGCTGATTTTGAGTTTACTGAATTTAGCAGCGCTGAGGCAACGCCGCCCCCACCTGCGCCAACCCCCGCGCCACCAAGCGACGCCGCAAATCCTGCCATATTGGTGGACGCGATCGACCATATCTATATTGATTTCGCGCCCTTTGGATAATCCTATTCTTCTGGGATTAATGCCTATTCTTCTGGCTTGAACTCTAGCCGCGGCGGCTCTGGCGGGCCGCTAAGATGCTGCGTAGGCGTCTGCCCTGTTTTGCCCTTAAGCAAGTTCATAACCCGCCTAATGCCGCTCGTCATTTTCCAGCTTGTGGAGTTTAACACCGCAGACATTTCGCGGCGCAGCGCCTCAACTTGAGACGCATTATAATCAGCGCGCGCGTCGGAGCTGCGTAAAATTTCGCCAAATTCATCGCGCATAAAACTTGTTTCGTTTTGAATGCGTCTGACAACATGTTGATGCTCGGACGCAAGCCTATCAACCTCCATCTGATGCTGCGTTTTAATGTCTGCCATTTTTGCTTCGAATTGAGACGCGCGGGACGCAAGCTCCGCCTCATATTGAATACGCTGCTTCTCGGCCTCCGCCTGAAACTGGACCTGTTGATGACTCATCTCAGTCTCATGCTGCGCGCGCTGCTTCGAAATCTCTGCCTCAAGCTGTTCATGTTTAGCCGTCAAAGCATCATGAAGTTCAGCCTTTTCGTTCTCTGATTTTTCTTGCAAAAGCGTTCTTTGTTTACTTAGCTCCGTCTCATGCTGAGCACGCTGCTTCGAAATCTCTGCCTCAAACTCCTCATGTTTAGCCATCAAAGCATCCTGAAGTTCAGCCTTTTCGCTCTCTACTTTTTCCTGCAAACGCGTTCTTTCTTCACTTAGCTCCGCCTCATGCTGTGCGCGCTGTTTCGAAATCTCTGCCCCAAACTCCTCATGTTTAGCCGCGAGCACCTCTTGAAGATGGAAGTCCTTCTGCGCAAATTCGGCTTTATATTGCGCTTTTACCTCGGTCAACTTCTGTTCAAAGTGAGTCTCACGATCTTTAAGCTCAGCCTCATAACGAGACTGCAGTTCAGCCAATTGCCGATCATAATCCTCGCGCTGTGAGGTCAGCTCCGCTTCATAGCGTGACTTTTGCTCAACTATGTCGTTCTCGCGTGCTAGCTGAATTTCCGTAATCTTTGCTTCATAGGCCTCGCGGCCCTGCGTAATCATAAGATCATATTCAGACCGCAGCTTCGCTAGCGCGGCTTCATGGCTTTTTGTAAGCCCGTCTATCGCCTCCGCGTGAGCCTCATCACGCTCTCGCCACGCGATTAAATTCTCAGAATCTCGCGCTTCCCATTTTTGCCTAAATTCAGCATCTCTCTGCGCCCACGTCGTTTTTTGCTGTACTTCAAGGCGCTCGGTCGCGGACTGATGCAAGCTATTTAACTCGGCCACACTACTTTTCACCGTCTGCGTAAATACGCTGCGTTCATGGGAGAGGATATCATGCAAAGGCTCCAGAGCGGAAAAGTAAGCCCCGCGAATTTCGTCAAGTTTATCCAATGCCTCCTGCGCCCCAGGATTGGCGCATAAGACAAGAAAAGCGTCATATGCCTCTGACACCCAACCGCGAGCCAGCGGGTCAAGAACGATATCTTCACTCTCACAGGAGTGGCGCTTAAGCGATGGATTCACATAGGCTTCAATCTGCGCTTTAACATCGTTTGCTTTATAAGGAAGGGTAAACGCCATCTCTGATTGAAGCGTTTTTGCCGCTTCAACAGGAGCCTTCAAAAAAGCATCATATCCAATAAAACTCCGGGGATTGCCACGCGTTGCAAGCTCGGCTTCCAGCATATGAGTGAGCCAAAGATAAAGCCCGTCGAGCTTGTTCATCTCATCACGTGCTTGCAATGACGCGGCAACTTCTAGCGGGCTACGGACCATAATCACGGCGTGAACACTCGCCTCATCTTCTTTTAAGGCCTGCAAATATAATTGGGAAAAGCGGCAAATTCGCGGCTCTTTAACGAGCCATACTGATCCATCATTTGGGTATTCTGACTCGAGCAAGGCTTGAAAGTCCTCTCGCGCCCTTTGCGACTTTAGGGAATTTGGACGGCTAAGCGCTAGCCGCCGCCAGTCTTTCCAATCCGACCCGCATGCCTTTAAAAAACCATCGTGTGCAGAAATGAGTTTTTCGGATTCCCAATGCCCCCGCAAATTACTTTCATTCTTGCCCAAAATGGATTTTGGCAGGGACGCCCCTAGCAGGCTTACCACGCGCGTTAACGCTGACGTTCCGCTGCGGTGCATACCAAGAATTAAAATCACCTGTTTCATTCACTCTTTATAGACCGCCGCGGCCGTCTTTCGCAATCAAACTTATGCGCCCAATAGGGGAAAAGGGCCGCCCCTATTGCTTACCACAACTCTTTGACAACTCAGGCGTATTTGGGCATAGCAAGCTTTATTTAATGAGGCTTTTCAGTAAAATGATTTAGGTATATGGGCGATGACCAAAACAAGCAAATATGAGCTTCTCAAGAAGCTGGAGACCGCGAGCGGCGTCCTGTCCTTGTCCCCGCAGGAATGCGCCCTGATTAAAGCTGCGCTAAACAATCAACAAGATATCAAAGCACAGGCAAGCGCGATTAGTGCCAAGAATGAGACCTTAGAAGCGGATTTACGCGTCAAAGAGGCGCGCCTGCAACACGCGCTAACCGACGCGAATAATTTGCGCCACAGCCTTGACGCGCTTTACAACAGCACGAGCTGGAAATTCGCGGCGCCTTTACGCACGATAAAAGATGCATTCGCCCGCAATAAGACGGCGCGCCGTAGCCCTGCTGCGGTAAACACGCCGCAGAGCACCCAACAAAAGACACAAGAAAACACCTCGGTACGGCTGCGCCATAAAACGCAGGCCACCCCAATAAAACCATCACAGAGCAGACCCGAAAAAGTGGCGCAGCCGACCTATGTTGCACGCGATGATATCTCCATATCCGGCCCGCTGCCAGCCGCGCTCTACGCTTTTTATCTGCCGCAATTTCATCCCATTAAAGAGAATAATGAATGGTGGGGTGAGGGCTTTACCGAGTGGACAAATGTTCGGCCCGCAAAGCCGCTCTATAAAGGGCATTATCAGCCACATGAACCTGATCCAAATGGCGATCTGGGTTATTATGATTTACGCCACACATCAGAGGTAATGCGCAAGCAAATTAAACTCGCGCAGCAATATGGCGTCGAAGGCTTTTGCTTTTATTTTTATTGGTTTGGGGGAGAACGGCTCCTTGAGGCGCCTTTGCTTAACTTGCTAGCCGACAAAGGTTTGGATGTTCCCTTTTGCCTGTGCTGGGCCAATGAAAATTGGAGCCGGCGATGGGATGGACGCGATGATGATGTTCTGATGGCGCAAAATAACACGCCAGAGGATGATCTTGCTTTCATAAGTTATATTGCAAAATATTTAAAAGATGCGCGTTACCGCCGAATTGATGGGAAACCCCTGCTGATTGTCTACCGCCCAATTGAACTACCTGATCCAAAAGCGACGGCCAAGCGTTGGCGAAACTATTGCCGCGAAAACGGGATAGGCGAGATTTATCTTGCCTATACACAGTCTTTTGAAAATAACGACCCGCGCGATTACGGCTTTGACGGTGCCATAGAGTTTCCGCCAAACAATTCTGCACCGCCAGATTTAACCCAGACTGTATCCCCTTTGTCAGAAGACTTTGCGGGTAAAGTTTATGACTGGGACATTTTTCCAACGCGGTCCGACAATTACACCGCACCGGATTATCCCCTGTTTCGCAGCGTTTGCCCCGCTTGGGATAATACAGCGCGGCGCAAGCAAGGTGGCACTGTTTTTGAAGGCAGCACGCCCGCGCGCTATCAGCACTGGCTCGCCAATGCCCTAATTGATAGCGAGGCACGCATTGATAATCCGCGCGACAGACTTATCTTTATCAATGCTTGGAATGAATGGGCAGAGGGCGCGCATCTAGAACCAGATGCCCGACATGGCCACGCCTATCTGGCCGCAACACGCGCCGCGCTTTTAGGACATAAAACGCCATCACCAAAAAAAATTGTTCTTGTGACCCATGACGCGCTTTATCATGGCGCGCAAATTTTAACGCTAAACCTCGCACGTGAAATGTCGAGCGTTTATGGTTATGACATTGACCTCGTGGCGCTAAACGGGGGACCTCTAATGGACGCCTATGCAGAAACTGCGGTCGTTCATAGCCTAGAAGGTCACGCCCCGGATAGCAAAGCCGCCTATAGCCTTGCAGCAGAATTGAAGGTCAACGGCAGCGCTCTCGCGATTTGTAATACAACTGTCACTGGCCCTTTTGCCCGCGCCCTCAAAGACAATGGCTTTCAAGTTGTCAGCCTTATCCATGAACTCACGAGCGTTATTGCCCAATATGATTTGCAGGACGCCGCCAAGGACGTTGCGGCTTATGCCGATAAAATCGTCTTCCCCGCAAAGCTTGTTCAAACAGCTTTCGAAACAGAAACGGGCCCGCTTAGCGAGAAAGCCGTTATCTGCCCGCAAGGCGCATATAAAGTAAATCAGTTCAGGAGCCTGGATGACATTGCCAGCGCGCGGGAGACCTTGCGAAAACATTTGGGCCTTGGCCCCACTACCCGTATTTTATTAGGGGTTGGTTACGCCGATCCGCGCAAAGGCTTTGACCTTTTCCTTGATATTGCACGGGCCTTACCCAAAGATCGCGCAGATATTGTCTGCTTGTGGCTCGGTCATCAAGAACCGTGGGTCGCACCCGAACTTGTGGCCCGTATGGACGCGTTACAAAAAGAGGGCCGCCTCATTCTGCCAGGGCGAGTGGAAGACACTGACCCTTATTACGCGGGGGCAGATGTTTTCATGCTGACATCCCGCGAAGACCCTTATCCTTCGACTGTCCTCGAAGCCCTTGATGTTGGATTACCCGTTGTGGGCTTTGACGGCGTTACAGGCTCCACGGACCTAATAGCTGAATATGGCGGCCTGCTTGTTCCCCCATTTGACACGGCTGCAATGACAGCCGCCGCGCTGAGAGCCTTAGTCACGACGGGGGATCAAACCCGCGCTGATAACTTTACGCGGTTTCGCGCCCGCGCGGATATATCCTTTCGAGGCTACGCCCATGACCTGCTTGCGCTGGCGGAGGCAGGGCCCGCTCAAGTCAGCGCCGTTGTGCCAAATTATAATTACGCCCATTACCTCAAAGACCGTGTCGCCTCAATCAAAGCGCAAACCCATGTGGTGCGCGAAATTATCATTCTTGACGACAGCTCCTCTGACAATAGCCTCGATGTTATCAGCACTCTATGCGCTGATACGTCTTTACCGACCCGCTTTATCCCAAATACTGAAAACAGCGGCTCTGTCTTTGCGCAATGGCTTAAAGGGGTTGAGGCCGCGCGCAGTGAATTTGTCTGGATAGCAGAAGCTGATGACCTAGCGCTTCCGACCTTTTTAGAGTGCGCGATGGCGGGGTTTGTCAATGATGACGTTATTTTGTCTTACACGCAATCTTCGCAAATGAGCGAAGACGGCCGCGTCATAGACGAAACCTATTTATCCTATGTCAGTGACATTGACCCCTCAAGATGGACGCAAAACTATCATCGCGAAGCGGCAACAGAAATTGCCCAAGGGCTCTCGATTAAAAATTCTATACCCAATGTCAGTGCCGTCGTGTTTAGGCGCGGACCTTTGCTGCGCGTGCTAAGGGAGCATATGGACCACATCAGGAGCTACCGCGTTGCAGGTGATTGGGCCGCCTATGTGCATCTTTTATCGCAAAGCGGCGAGCAGGCCAAAGTGTCGTTTCATGCAGAGCCGCTCAATCTTCACCGCCGTCATAACGAAAGCGTCACTCTTGCAAAATTCGGTGAGGCCGAGCTTGATGAGATTGCGCGTATGCAGGCCTTTGCCGCGCAAACTGCCGACGTGTCGCCCGCTCATAAAGCTAAAGCGGCCGCCTATCTGGATGTCCTAAGAGCTCAGTTTGGGCTAGAGATGAAGGATGCTGCGCAATGATTACGCGAGGCGTTGCCTGTGCGGGTCACCGCAGGATAAGTTTTTCATTCAGATGACCTCTCGGCTTCTAAACTATAAATCTTTGCTCCCGCAAATGATACGCCGCGAGATTTCAGAGCGTTATAAAGGCTCGGTCCTTGGCGTGTTTTGGTCCCTCATAACGCCGCTGGTTTTGCTCGGTGTTTATACCTTTGTCTTTAGCGGTCTCTTTAACTCGCGCTGGAGCGGCTCGGACTCAACGGCTGATTTTGCCGTCATATTATTTGCAGGGCTCTTGATGTACCAATATTTCGCTGATGTGCTGGTGCAGGCCCCCTCGCTCATATTATCCCATGCCAATTTTGTAAAAAAAGTCGTCTTTCCGCTAGAAATTCTAGTGCCCGTTGTCACGGGCTCCGCCTTGTTTCATGCCTTTATCAGTTTTCTTATTCTGCTAGCGGCCGTTTTTTATGTGAAAGGCTCGATCCCGCTAACCGTGCTTTGGACGCCCGTTATCGTCTTGCCCTTCACCCTCATGATACTCGGTTTTGGCTGGGCATTAGCCGCTTTTGGGGTCTACCTGCGCGACATCGGACAAATTATGGGAACGGTGACGACGGCTCTCTTATTTTTAGCGCCGATTTTCTATCCGCCAACAGCGATTCCAGATTGGATTGCGCCCTATGTAAACTTAAATCCAATCGCCATACCGATTGAAATGCTGCGCGGTGCCGCCATATTTGGCCAAGCGCCTGACCCCTTTCTTTACGGCGCCTATTCGCTAGTCGCTTTGAGTGTCGCCATCGCGGGCTATCTGTGTTTTCAAATGACGCGGAGGGGCTTTGCCGATGTCATCTGATAAACTCGAAACTCAATCACCGATTATTTGCGTTGAAGGTTTAGAAAAAACCTTTCGTATGTATCAAAAGCCTCAAGACCGCCTTAAGCAAATGGTGCTGCCGCGCTTGGGCCGAAACAAGGGACAATATTTTAAAACCTTCACCGCACTTAAAGGCATTAGCCTCTCTCTTGGGCGCGGGGAAACAGTCGGAATTGTGGGGCGCAATGGATCTGGCAAATCAACATTGCTGCAAATCATCTGCGGCACGCTTCAGCCAACAGCAGGGCAGGTCAAAATTAATGGCCGCGTGGCGGCTTTACTTGAATTAGGCGCTGGCTTTAATCCTGAATTTACAGGCCGGGAAAATGTCTATTTAAACGGCGCGATTATCGGCATGGAAAAGGACGAAATAAACGCGCGGTTTGAAGACATCGCCCGCTTTGCTGATATCGGCCAATTTATGGATCAGCCGACTAAAAGCTACAGTAGTGGGATGTATGTTAGGCTCGCCTTCTCCGTCGCCATTCATGCTGAGCCCGACATACTGGTTGTCGATGAAGCTCTATCCGTGGGGGATGAGGCCTTCCAGCGAAAATGCTTTGCCCGTATTGAGGCGATGCAAGATCGCGGCGCAACGATATTGTTTGTCTCTCATAGCGCGCAAACCGTCATTGAGCTCTGCGACCGCGCCGTGCTTTTGGACGCTGGCGAAATCTTGATAAGCGGCTCGCCCAAGCGAGTTGTCGGACAATATCAGCGGCTTTTGAATTTAACAGGAGAGCAGGCGGCAAAAACGCGCGAGACCATAAAACGCATGGCCGCGCAAGACGATAACCGTGATAAAGACGATAACCCTGATAATGATGAGGGTGAAGTTGCAAACACCGCGACGCAATATGCGGGAGCGGCCGAGCAAGAACTCACTTTTAATGAAACTATGGCCAAAGAGAGCGGCCCGATTGACCCAAGCTGGTATGACCCCGATCTTATATCGAAATCTGCTGTCACCTATGATACCCAGGGCGCAACTATCCTTGATCTAAAGGTTAGTAATCGCGCGGGGAAACAGGTCAATTATATCGCAGCGGGCCGCCGTTATGCCGTAAGATATAAGGTGGCGTTTGATAAAAATGTCGATAAATTACTCTATGGGTTTATGTTCAAAACCGTAAACGGTGTTGAGCTTGCAGGGGCAAATAACATGCGCGTTCCAAGGCCCCAGATACATAAAGCTAAGGCAGGGGACACCGTCGCGGTTGACGTTGATTTCACCTGCAACCTCATGCCAGGTACATATTTCATAACTGCGGGAGTGATGGCCATGGTGGATGACGAATTTGTATTCCTTCACCGCATTGTTGATGCCCTCGCCATTCACGTCATGGCCGGCACGAATGACTCCCTTTATGATGTAGGGCTCGCGGCGCTTGGCACCGACATGCGCAGCGCGCTCACAGAGAAAAATGCGGGCAACACGCAGACGCTATAGTTGACCATTAAAGGCGATTTGACTAAAGGCGCTGCATGAACATTACCCCTATGAAAATTGCAGATGTCCTCCGCTTAGAACCACGGCGCTTTGCAGATGACCGCGGTTGGTTTATGGAAAGCTGGCGAGAACGCGGATTTCAGGACGCTGTCAGTCAGCCGATAACATTTGTACAAGATAATCACAGTTTCAGCGCTCATGCCAATACGGTGCGCGGCCTGCATTATCAAACGCCTCCTTTTGCCCAGGGCAAGCTTGTGCGTTGTACACGCGGCTCTATCATTGATGTCGCCGTGGATTTCAGGCCTAAATCAAAAACCTTTGGCCAATGGGTCAGCGCTATGCTCAGCGCGGAAAATGGTCATATGCTTTGGGTGCCCGAAGGGTTTTTACACGGCTTTTCAACCTTAGAAGATGATTGTGACGTCCAATATAAATGTACCAATTATTATAATGGTGACTGCGATGCTAATATCGCTTGGGATGACCCAAAACTCGGCATTGATTGGGGCCTATCGCATGGGTTTGAACCGTCAAAGGCGGTGCTATCGGCCAAAGATGCCAATGCGCCTGTTTTCTCTGATATAAACTCACCATTTTAACAAGTTTGCCGAACATAAGAATTCACCTTGGCGAACACTTACGATAAAGCTTATCCATGAAAATTTTAGTCACAGGCGGTGCAGGCTTCATTGGCTCTGCAGTTATACGGCGCGCCATTGCCGCTGGTCATTCAATCGTCAATGTTGATAAATTGACCTATGCGGCAAATTTAGAGAACCTAACCACGATCGCCGACTCTTCACATTATGCATTTGCTCAGATTGATATCTGTGATTTGGCGGCCCTGCAAAGCGTATTCGATACCCATCAACCCGATGCGGTCATGCATTTGGCCGCTGAGTCGCATGTCGACCGCTCAATTGACGGTCCTGACGCCTTTATTCAAACCAACGTCATCGGAACCTTTAATCTTCTACAGGTCGCGCGGGGCTATTTTGATAACTTGCCAGCAGAGCGTAAAGAGGGCTTTCGCTTTCACCACATCTCCACCGATGAAGTCTATGGCGACCTCGATGTAAATGACCCTGCCTTTGAAGAGACCACCGCCTATGACCCCAGCTCGCCTTACTCGGCATCAAAGGCCGCAAGCGATCATCTTGTTAGGGCGTGGGCACGAACCTTTGGACTGCCGATTGTTCTTACGAATTGCTCTAATAATTACGGGCCCTATCAATTTCCTGAAAAACTTATTCCCGTCGTAATTCTTAAAGCGCTACACAAACAGCCCATACCTGTTTACGGCACGGGCCAGAATATCCGAGACTGGCTTTATGTTGATGATCACGCTGACGCGCTTTTGCTTGTCCTGCAAAAGGGGCGCCTTGGAGAGACCTATAACATTGGCGGCGACAATGAACGCACCAATCTCGAACTTGTTCAGACGCTGTGCCGCCTGGTGGATGAGCATTTGGACAACGGCTTCTCCCATGCAGAGCTGATAACATTTGTCAGCGACCGTCCGGGCCATGACCGCCGCTATGCCGTTAACGCCAGCAAGCTCAAATCTGAACTCGGCTGGAGCCCCTCAATCTCTTGGGATGAAGGCTTTAAGGCCACGCTTGACTGGTATTTGAACAATGAAGACTGGTGGCGTCCACTTGTTGACGGCAATCAATTTGGCAAACGTATTGGCGACGCGCCGCGTGCCGCAAAAACCTAATAGTCATGAAAATCGCGATTATCGGACAGAGCGGTCAATTGGCCCGCGCCCTTATCCGCGAAGCCGCGACCCAAAATATCAATGCCAAGAGCTATAACCGCCATCAGTGCGATTTATCCAGCGCGCCAAATCTCATAGAAGACTTTATCAGCAGGCTTGACGTTGACGCTGTTATTCTAGCGGCAGCTTACACGGCGGTTGATGCTGCAGAAGACGATTATCAAACCGCCCTTGCCGTAAATGCACGCGCCCCAAAAGCGGTGGCAAAGGCCTGCGCGCAAAGGGGATTTGCGCTCGTGCATATTTCCACTGACTATGTTTTTAAGGGCCGCAGCAGGACACCCTACCTTGTCACCGCGCCAACTGACCCTGTTAATGCCTATGGCCGCACCAAACGCATGGGAGAAAGCGCCGTGCTAGAGGCGCATGACCGCGCCGCAATCCTGCGTACCTCTTGGGTGTTTGACGGTAGCGGTAAAAATTTTATGACCACCATGCTGCGCCTCGGCGCAAAGCGCGCCGCGCTCAGTGTTGTGGATGACCAAATAGGCCGGCCAACTTACGCGGGGCATCTGGCGCAAGCCTGCTTAACCATTGCTGCCGCGCTTTGCGGCAAATATGGCGCGCAGGCCTCTGGCCTCTATCATGTCACAAATAGCGGCGAGGCAATTAGCTGGGCCAAATTTGCCGCCGCGATCTTTGCGCGCGCCGAAAATGACCTTGCGCAAACTGTGAAGGTGACCCCCATTACCAGCGCAGATTATCCAACCCCTGCGGAGCGCCCCGGCTATTCGGTCCTTGATTTGAGCCGCTTTGAGTCCCTGCATGGCACTTTACCTCATTGGCGCGAAGGGCTAGAGCTAGCCTATAGAGAATGGGTCGATAATAAGACATAATCCCATCTGAACTGTGAAAGGTTATCATGGAACGTAAAGGCATTATCCTCGCCGGCGGTAGCGGAACGCGGCTTCATCCCAGCACAATTTCAGTCTCCAAGCAGTTGATGCCGGTTTATGATAAGCCCATGATTTATTACCCGCTCTCTGTCCTTATGGATGCGGGCATACGCGACATCCTCATTATTACAACGCCGCACGATAACCCTGCTTTTCAAAATTTGCTTCAAGACGGGGCTCGCTGGGGCCTTAATATTGAATATGCCGTGCAGCCAAGCCCAGATGGCTTAGCGCAGGCGCTCATAATTGCCGAAGACTTTCTCGGCGGCGCGCCCTCTGCTCTGATCCTAGGAGACAATCTATTCTTTGGCTCCGCTTTCACTCAAAGCATCCGTCAAGCTACTAAATTAACCCAGGGCGCGCGCGTCTTTGGTTATAAAGTGAAAGACCCGTCCGCCTATGGTGTGGTTGGTTTTGATCAGGATATGAATGTCGTTTCCCTCGTCGAAAAACCTGAGGTGCCTGATAGTCACTACGCTGTCACAGGGCTTTATTTTTATGATTCCCACGCCCCCCAATATGCTAAGAGCTTGGTGCCGTCTGAGCGCGGGGAATTAGAAATCACCGCGCTAAATCAAGTCTATCTCGACCGCGGCGATCTCAGCGTGGAGATATTAGATGACGGGACGACTTGGCTTGATACAGGAACACACCGCTCGTTGTTACAGGCCGCACAATTTGTCAGCGTCATCGAAGAACGCCAAGGGCAACGCATTTGCTGTCCCGAAGTTATTGCCTATCGAAACGGCTGGATTACGCGGGATGCTCTAGCGGCATTGGCCGCGCCGCTAAAAAAGAGCGGCTATGGCCATTACCTACAAAAGGTTCTCGATCAAAATCTCGCTTAAGGTTTACCCGATTTACTCAAACCCAAAATAAGCGCTGTCGTGAATTTCTGAAAACCCGTTTGGGGATAATCATGAACGCCGCCAATCCAGAGGGCGGTCTTAACATCTTTCAGACTTCGCGCGCGTTTTAAATGCTCCAGCCATGATGCCCGCTTTGGCGCAAGATGCATATTATCCACCGGTTGGGACTTAGCCTCGGCCTTTGCTGCTACTTTAGTTTTAGCAGGTGGCATAGCCCCCGGCGGCAAAACAAGTTGATAGGGAAGGGCGGCATCGTCATTAAAACCCCCTGCCTTAAAAAAAGCCTCTAACCCGAAAACAGGTTCAGCGGCCGCGCGGTACCCCTCAACATCACCCCTATCCCAATCATAAGGATGACTAGCAGGACTCTCGCCTGACAAAACACCCCTAAGCGTTTCAAGATAGGCAAGCCCGTTATCTGTATCAGGTTCAAAATGCGCGCCTTCGGCCCATTCGTTCCACGCATTTAAAAATATAAATTGCCGTTCAACCTCGTGATGCTCCCGGGTCCAACTCGCCTGCGCTGAAAACCAGTTGGCAAAAAGCTGCGGAGAACTTCCCGCAAAAATATTGGCCCGCCGCCCGCGCCGCGCCGTATTATCCCACGCGGGGAACAGTCCTCGGAAAAGCGGATAGTCTGGCGCGGGGCGTTTCAGCGTCGTCAGAAAGGCATTAAAGTGGTCAAACACCATCCCGCCGAAAGCGGGTTCATCCCCTCGCTCAATTGTGTGAACCTGCATTGTGGACGTTCCGTGAGGCGGAAACTCAACGTTACCATCAAGACCGTTTTCTCTTGGGTCGGGCTGTTGGCCTGGCAAACAAAAAGTTTCCGTGCCCAAAACCATCGCGCCTTTATGCCCCGAGGCTATCGCGGCCTTTTTAATTTCTTCCGCAAGCCTTGCTAAATCAGGAATTTCATCGGGGCGGTAGATTAAAAACAAAACCTCTCCGCCGCTTGTAATATAGCGGGGGTCAGAAAAATAAGGCATGAGATCCGACGCAAGCTCGTGGTAACGCTCAGGGTCATAATCTTGCGGAATTAAAATATCGGTGTCTCCGCCATCCCATCGGCGAGACCAATTTTCATTCGCCCATGACAAGCAAAACGGCATGTCCACATCCGGGTTGGCGAGCATTAAATCTGTAGGCTTATCCAACACACGGCGGCCACCAAACCAGTAAAAATAATGACAGAACCCATATATACCATAAGCTTTGGCAAGAGCGGCCTGCGCCTTGAGTATTTTTAAATCCGTTTGGTTATGAAACCCAAGATCATTTTCGCCCGTTGGCGGTAGCTGCGGCTGATGATGACCCGGAAATAAGCGCTCCCCACGCCTCGCAGATGTCCACTCGGTAAACCCTTGACCCCACCATTCGTTATTGTACTCGGTTTCATAAAACTGAGGCAGATAAAACGCGATGGGCTTAATGCCGCTAAACTCTGTTGTCATAAACCAAAATCAACTGTTGCGGCTTTACGCCTTCTATACGCTTTAATTCGCCCTCAACTTCCATGTTGAGTTTGACCGTTGTGAAGTGCCACCCCCACGACCCAAGGCTGGCCAATTCAGCCTCACTCATATGCGTCTTCGCGAGAAGGCGCAATTCATTAAAACTTATAGACGCCCTTGTTTGCAGCGACATCGCGCGCCGTATCGCCCCGCGAACAGCGTCATATTTCCAGCGCGGGATATGGGTAACGCCGCTACGCCCAGCCGTAGGCGTACGGCATGCAACTGTCTCTATTTGACCGCGTTTCATCTGGCTAAACTAGGCAATATCCGCCGCCTCCGCAACAGGTGACACATAAGCCTAATCAGGATAGGTTATCCTATGAGATTTTATGATCGCTATATTCTGCCCTGCTGCCTCGATAAAGCCTGCGCCATTGGGCCTATTACAAAGCAGCGCGAGAAAGTCGTGCCCTTTGCGCGAGGGATCGTTGTTGAAATCGGTATTGGATCAGGCCTGAACCTGCCGCATTACAACGCCCAAACCGTTACGAAAATTATCGGCGTTGACCCCGATGAGCATATCTGGAAACGCAGCAAGGCACGGCGCAAGGCTTGCCCCATTGAAATAGAGCGCATTGGCCTGTCAGGCGAAGACCTACCGCTTGATAGCGCGAGTGCTGACACCGTTCTTGTCACCTATAGCCTATGCACCATTCCTGATCCCGTTAAGGCACTGCGAGAAATGGCACGCGTGTTAAAACCCGGCGGGCAAATATTATTCACAGAGCACGGCAAGGCCCCGGACGCCAGCGTGCATAAATGGCAAAACCGTATCGATCCGTTTTGGAGCAGAATCGCGGGCGGCTGTCATAGCGGGCGCGATATACCCGCCCTATTTTCTCAGGCGGGACTAACCCTGACCACGCTGGAGCAGATGTATATTCCTGGCCCGCGCGTTTTGTCTTACAATTACTGGGGCGCGGCTACAGCCTAAACTGCTGAAATCGTAAAAAAACCGCCTCCAAAGAGACGGTTTTTAAAGTTTTATAAAACCCGAGACCCTCGCAAGTTTGAGAGGGCTAGGTCTTGATCTCAGGGTAGGTGATCGCGCTCGAAAGATTCTGTAAAACCTCTTTAGCATTAAAGCTGTTTACTTCATCTGAAGTTGGGCTGCGCGAGAATTTAACTTCAGCTGTTGCGCGGTACTTTGTGATTTCGCGAACATCATAATTATTAAAGAACGGGTCATATCCAAACCGTCCGCCAAATCCGAACCCGCGATTAAACCCGCCAAACCGAGCCGTACGCGCGCCGTGAAAGCGCGAGAAACGATGGGCACGGCTCCAGCCGTAATTGGGGCGGAAAAAGCTGTAATTAAAATAGGGATCATAAGGTCCAAAGGCCCCAAATCCGTGGCTGTTAAATCCTGGCGAGACAGAGACGCGCTTCTTGGCCTCCGTGTCACGCTGTTGAAGGGTGAAATATTCAAATCCGCGCTCAACCGCTATCTCTGCCGAGCGGTACAGAAGATAATTTTCAACCGTCTCGCGGTCCGTTAGCGAATTCCCGCCAAACGACACGCGCGCGCGGTCATTTTCAATCATTGTCTGCGAAAAGCCATCAAAAGCGCCGGGCGCAGAGGCAGCTTGGTAGGGCGTGGCCGTCGCACAGGCGGCCAGAATAACTGCAGAAGCTGAGAGTGCCAAAACGCGTAATCTCTTAGAGACGGTCTTTTTTGACGCTGCCTTCTGAGTGAATTTAACTTGGGTCATATGATATCCTTTACTCCAATATCACGTCCCGTCCCTGAACGCTTACTATCAATATAGGTCATTTTTGGCGATTTTTCAATTAAACCACTGTAATACACAGCTCACATAGCCGTGAAACGGGCAGTTTTAGGCCCAAACCCTGTGTTTGCTCTAAGATCGGG
>CAKZTE010000059.1 GCA_937923115.1 uncultured Caulobacterales bacterium
TTCGGATGGCCCCGCGCTTGATGATGCGATTAATGCCGTGATGGACCAATATGGCCGCTCAACGAAAGCGAAATACCGCGCCGTTGTATATTACCTCTTGGCGAAACACTTCAACAAAGAGTCCATCTACAACAAGTAAGAAGAGTATCTAAATTGCGGTCACGCGAATTTATAGCCCTTGGTCATCTGGCCGAGGGCTTTTTTGTAACCTTCTCTCTACACCTGCGCCCTAAGTGGAGCCTCTTGCTAATCATCTTAACGCGCGCGCGGATAGACGTCATGTCGATTGACGTTATAAAGGCTTATGAATTCCACTCCCGCGCGCCCCTATCCCGAAGGCTTTGCCCATTACCCGCTTTATTTTTCGCCGCAAGAACAAGTTGCGTTAATTGAGGCGGTCAAAGCCGGCGTTGCGCAGGCCCCTTTTTTTCAGCCGACTATGCCGCGTACAGGCGCGCCGCTGTCTGTGGTAATGAGTAATTTCGGACCTTTGGGATGGGTGACGGATAAAGACAAAGGCTATCGTTACGAGGCGGCTCACCCCAAAACGGGCCAGCCTTGGCCCGCTCTCCCCGAAAGCCTTGGCGCGCTTTGGGACGCGGTTACGGGATATGACGTGCGGCCAGAAGCCTGCCTGATAAACTGGTATAAGGACGGCGCGAAAATGGGGCTGCATGTTGATAATGATGAACGCGACGTGCGCGCGCCTGTTGTCTCGGTGAGCCTGGGCGATCCCGCCATGTTTCGGCTCGGCGGGCAGAAACGCGGCGGCTCAACGCACGGGATTAAGCTTTTCTCTGGCGACGTGGTCGTGCTCGCAGGGGACGCACGGTTATGCTATCATGGCGTGTCCAAAGTCTATTACGGGCAGAGCGCCCTGGTCCCGCGTGGGGGGCGGATTAATCTAACCATGCGGCGCGTCAATCCCGTATAGCTCGCCAGATTGCTTTAGAGGACTGACTTTAGAGGGCTACTATCAGCTCTGTTGCCGGATTGGGCGATATCTAATGAGAGCTGCTGGGCGTCGAGGAAGAATTTGACGGCCCAATTGGGGTGACGAAAATGTTGATACCCGCCGCCAATAGGGAATGACCCCGCGATTGCGCCTCTGATGCCGTCCGGCCCGTCTACATGCATTGTGCTTCTCACATGACCAAGGCAGCGCTCAGCCGCTACGCGCCATTTATCATCGCCCGTGAACAGAAACAGAAACAGCCAACATTCAGCGATTTGCGCGCTTCCCGTCAGGCAGGCGTATGTAAATTCATTTGATCTCGTGAGTCTTAAGCAATAGAAAATATCTTACTTACAATTTAAGGGGTACGTTAATTTGAAGTCAAGCTGTAGCAGATGAAACGTCAGCTTTTGACTCGCCTGACGGGCGAGTGTTACATCTTATTTGAAAATTAGGCGTTATAGGGCGGCATGAAACATATTTTACTCATATCCAGTGCGGTTCTTTTGGCGTTTGCGGGGGCTTGTTCAAAAGCGGAGAAGGCTCATACAGGCGTCACAATGGGGCCTGTAGGCTCTGTAGACGTAGCGCCCAGCTACGCCGCTGACCCGTCCGTGAAACTTGCGCAATTTGGCACAACAAGATTGCCAACGGCCAATCATTTCCCTGTGCGGCGCTGTATTAATATGGGTAATGCATTAGAGGCGGATTTTGAGGGCGAATGGGGTTACGCGATTGAAGAAAGAGATTTTCAAACAATCGCACGCGCTGGCTTTGATACCGTGCGTATTCCCGTGCGCTGGGATTTGAAAACCTCAAAGCAGCCGCCTTTTGCCGTTGATCCCGCTTTAATGCAGCGCGTTATTGATGTTGTTGGACAAGCGCAAAATGCTGGCCTTGGCGTTGTGCTAGACGTGCATCATTACAGAGACCTTATGGCGGATGCAGGGCCTGAGGGAGAGCGCTTCCTCGCCATCTGGGCGCAAATCTCGCAAGCCTTCGCTGCGGCCCCGCCTACCGTTTATTTTGAGCTTTTGAATGAGCCCACTGACGCTGATATGGGTGAGCTTAACAGGCTCTATGCGCAAGCCCTGCAAATCATAAGACGCTCCAATCCGACGCGCGCCGTTATAATGGGCGGCAATAGCTGGAACGCTATTGATACACTTGGCGATGTTCGTTTTCCGCGAGACCCTTATCTTGTGGCGACCTACCATGATTACGGCCCGCATGAATTTACCCATCAAGGCGCAAGCTGGGATGAAAACGCGCCGCCGCTTGGCCGCAAGTGGGGGTCACCCGAGGATATTGCAGATATGCGCGGCACGATTGCGCGGGCCAGCGCCTTTAAACAGCGCACAGGGCTTCCGGTCTTTGTTGGCGAATTTGGGGTTATCGGCGAAGTGCCCGTAGCTGAGCGCGCGCAGTGGATTAGAGCGCGACGCGATGCGATGGAACAGGCGGGGCTGTCTTGGTGCGTCTGGGATTTTGCCGCCGCTTTCCCGTCTTATGACAAAAAGCGCGAGCGCTGGATCGGGCCTGTAAAAGACGCGCTGGTTGGCCGTTAAACATAGCGTTTAAGCAGGCGCTTGCTCAGCTTCTTTTACCAGTAACTTATAGCGCTGCGTTTTCCACACCAGCCAATACAGCCGGCCGCCCAAAAGAATAGACGCGATTGTTAAACTGATAAGAAGCCCGTACCAAATGCCATTTGGGCCAACAGGTGTTTTTAGCCCCAAATACCACGCAACCGGAAACCCAACGACCCAATAGCAAAATCCCGTCATATACATGGGCGCGCGTACATCCTTTAGAGCGCGCAGCAATTGGTTGGACGCAACCTGCACCGCGTCAGAAAGCATAAACGCCGCCGCCAGCGGCAGGAATAAGATGACGTAATTGCGCACATCTTGATTATCGGGTCCACCGTCCAGATATAGCGCGGCAATGCCGCTTGGTAACAGAGAGACAAAGATAGCGATTGTGACCATAGCAGCGACGCAGAGCAAAATCGTGATTATGCAGACCCGTTTGACTGCCGCGTGGTTGCGCGCCCCTGCGGCAAGGCCTACGCGTACCGCGCCTGCCATTGACAGGCCCCAAGGCAGCATAAAGGCGAGCGCTGCAACATTCATTGCAATCTGATAAGCCGCGATCTCTGCTTTGCCCAGAACGCCCATTAATAAGACGCAAGCATTAAATAGCATGCCTTCAAAAACAGTTGAAAGGCTTATCGGGATGCCAAGGATAACAATTTCTTTCATGCGCTCCCATTTTGGCGTGAAAAAATCTTTGAATATACGAAAGACTTTGGCCTCTTTATCAAGGCTGACATAAAGGGTAAAAAACACAAAGCTCAGGAAATAGACGACCGATGACGCAATGCCTGCGCCTAAAAGTTCGAGACGCGGCAGGCCCCAATTTCCAAAAATCAGCAGGTAATTGAAAAAGGCGTTTAAGCAAGTTGAGATTATGACAAGTATCAGCGGGATTGTTGTCTTATTGAGCGCGGCAAGGAAATTACGCAGGCACATTACGCCAAGGGCAAAGGGCATACCAAAGCTAAGCATCAGCACATACTCGCCCGCCATTTTTGACATGATGGGGTCTTGACCAAAGAAAATTAAAACAGGTTCTGTGCACATCACCCCTAAAATGATAAGCGGCGTCATCATCGCAATCACCCAAAGTGACATTCGCACAGAATAGCGCACATCATCATAATCCCGTTGATTGGCGCCAAGCGCTTGGGAGATAAGCGGCGTGACAGCGGCCACGGGGCCAGAGCCGATCATCCAAAGCAGAAACATCACAACAAGTCCAAGCGAGCTGGCCGCAAGAGCGTCCGCGCTCACCCGTGCAATCATGACAACATCAATAGTGTAGACGAGGAACTGGACGAGCTGCGTTGCGGCCATAGGCGTTCCGAGCGCTAAGATTGCTTTTAGCTCTCCTGGCCAATTGGCGGGCATGATTTTTTTATCAGCCTTTGGGATGTCTACAGAATGCGGCACTGTCGGGCTATCGTTCGAAACGCAGATTTAGGCAAGAAAAAACCCGCGTCCTAGGATGTGAATTTAGGACACGAGTTAAGGTGGTGAGGCGCTTACGATGACCGCAAGCTATTATTGTCTTATCAAATCTGGCCTAAAATTATTTCTGACCCGAAAGTTTTTGCGATAGAAGGCGACGCTTTTGCTCTTCTAGGCTCTTTTGGCCAGGATAGCGGCGGCGGCTTGGCTGATAGGCTACAGAGCTATGGGCTTCGCAATAGGGCGCGCTTGGGTCTGTCTTGCGGCCACAAAAACGAAAATCTGTTTTCGACGGATCGCCAATGGGCCATTTGCACATGTGCTCGCTGAGCGTCAAAATTGTTGCATATTCGCCGTTTGCCAAGGGCTTGGCTTCGATGGGCGGCGGGGGCGGCGCTTTTGGAATAACACGCGCAGCAGGCCGCGACGGGGTAACCTTGGTCACCGTTCTTGTACGCGGCGCGCTTGGCTTGCCTGTTCGCGGCGCAGATGGGCGTGACGGCTTAGCGCGGCCAGAGAGTCCGAGTCGGTGGACTTTGCCGATCACGGCATTACGGGTTACGCCGCCCAGCTGTTTCGCGATTTGCGAAGCGCTGAGGCCTTCTGCCCAAAGCTTTGAAAGGACCTCTACTCTATCATCTGTCCATGCCATGAAATTCCCCTATGTCTGCCGCTTTCGCTGCTATTCTAAAATCTAGACCGTAAGCGCAGCCAATTAGAATGGGGCGCGCTTTTGGCGTTCTTTGATCCGTTTCGAAAAACTGACCTACTATATGTAGTGTTGAAAGTTGCCTCGCCCTTTCACCTAACACAAGATAAAGTATACAAAAGGTTAAGAACCACAAGATAAAGTTAACCTTTATCCACAGCAAACTAGATATTGATTCGTAAAATATGTGGATTTTTCTCCGCCTTGACCAAGCCAGCGCCGGCTTTACGCAATAATTTACCTCAAATGCGCTTATCTCTGGCTTGGCGTTGCACAAGGGCCATGATAGGCCGTGCTAAACATTCAATTATGCCGCTAAAGCCATATGACAAGGCCATATAATATGCCAGAATCGACACCCACATCTCTGCCGGCTCTTTTGCCCGCGACCCGCGTCAGTAGCGGCATGAACTGGCTGGGGCTATGGACGCTATATACCAAAGAGGTGAAACGGTTCTGGCGTGTGGGGCCGCAAACCTTGCTCGCCCCTGTTGTTTCTAATCTCTTATATCTGACAGTCTTTGTTCTTGCTTTTTCCGAAAACCGCGCGGGCGGCGCGGATGGCTTTATCGCCTTTCTAATACCGGGACTTATTATGCTCGGCATTTTGAATAACTCATCTGCAAATAGTTCATCGTCTTTGATGACGGGTAAGATGATGGGCTCCATTATCGACGTACTTATGCCGCCGCTCTCTCATGTTGAGCTTGCCTTAGGCTACCTCGCGGGCGCGGCGACGCGGGGCATTCTGGTGGCCATTTTTACAGCCTTTGTGCTTTCTATATTTGGCCTGACATGGCCCGTGCATTGGTGGGCCGTGCTTTACTTTGGTATTTCGGCTGCAGTGATGATGGGCATGGTGGGTATGCTATCGGGTATTTGGGCCGAGAAATTTGATCAACTCGCCGTCGTGAACCAATTTATTATTCTGCCGCTCTCATTTTTGTCAGGCACATTTTACAGCATTAATGTTCTGCCAGAGCTGTGGCAGAAAATCATTCAGTGGAACCCGCTGTTTTATTTGATCGATGGCTTTCGCTACGGCTTTATGGGCATTGCTGACGGCAATGTTCAGATCGGCATTGTCCTTACCGCTGTTATAAATATTGTTTTGTTTCTTACTTGCTTGCGCGTCCTGAAATCAGGGTGGCGGCTCAAAGCCTAGGAGGTCACCATGGGTGCTCACGATAATCTATATAATTGTTATGTGCCGCCGCAGGAGCTTTTTGTGCGCGGCGAGGGGGCTTATCTGTACACCGATAAAGATGAGAAATTTCTCGACTTTATTGCAGGGATTTCAGTCAACTGTCTGGGTCACAATCATCCTGTGCCTATTAACGCCCTCAAAGAACAAGCCGACAAAGTCTGGCATCTATCGGGTATGTACCGGCTGAAAGGCGCAGAAGAGCTGTCCAAGAAATATTGCGACGCGCTGCCCTTTGCCGAAAAAGTTTTCTTTACTAATTCGGGCGCAGAGGCGCTGGAATGCGCGATGAAAACGGCGCGTAAGTTCCATTACGATAATGGCCAGCCAGAGCGCTACGACATCCTAACTTTTTCTGGTGCCTTTCATGGGCGTACTTTTGCGACCATCAATGCAGGCGGCAACCCGAAATATCTCAAAGGTTTTGGTCCCGCCCTGCCGGGGTTCATTAGCTTACCTTTTGCGGATCACGAGGCGCTAGAGGCAGCCGTGTCAGACACGACTGCGGCGATCCTTGTCGAGCCTGTCCAAGGCGAAGGCGGGCTGCGTCCGCTTCCTACGCAATGCCTTCAGGGCCTGCGTAAACTATGCGACGAAAAAGGTATCCTCTTAATATATGACGAAGTGCAATGCGGCGCTGGCCGTACAGGCAAGCTGTTCGCCCATCAATGGGCCGAAAATGCAGAGCCTGATATTATGGCCGTGGCCAAAGGCGTCGGCGGGGGCTTCCCGATGGGGGCCTGCCTCGCGACTGAGGCCGTCGCGGCTGGCATGGTGCCGGGCACGCATGGCAGCACTTATGGTGGCAACCCGCTCGCTATGGCGGTCGGCAGCGCCGTGTTTGACGAAATTTCCAAACCAGAATTTTTGGAACAGGTCGTGCGCGTGTCCAACTTCCTTGTGCAGCAATTTGAAAGCCTGAAGGATGAATTCCCAGATGTTGTGGGCGAATTGCGCGGCAAAGGCCTTCTTTGCGGGATGCAGCTGAAGAAGACGGCACTTGATGTGCGCAAGATTGCATATGGCAAAGGTCTGCTTGGCGGCTCTGCAGGGGATAATACGCTTCGCCTCGCGCCAGCGCTGATTATCACTGAGGACCATGTGCGCGAAGCCGTCGGCATATTGCGCGAGACCTTCAAAGAAGCGCAGGCGCTCCCTGATTATGTTGAGGCTTAGCCGCTCTAATTAAATCGCTGGAAATACCCTTCGCCTTTAGCTAAACATCATTTTTGGCTAAAGGCTTTTTCATGGCTAAACATTTTCTATCGCTCGCGGATATTCCCGCCTCTGAGCTTCGCGCTATTCTTGATGAGGCGCATGTCCGCAAGAAAGCGCGCGCTTCATGGCCCAAAGGTAAGGTCGACGCGGACGCGCCATTGGATGGCCGCACGCTCGCGCTGATATTTGAAAAATCTTCCACGCGAACGCGCTTCTCTTTTGATATGGGCATGCGCCAGCTTGGCGGCAGTTCTATTACCGCCACAAGCAGTGACATGCAGCTTGGGCGCGGCGAGACGATTGAAGATACGGCCAAAGTGCTCTCGCGTTTTGTCGACGGCATTATGCTACGCGCCAATAGCCACGACACGCTGACAGCGCTGGCCCATAATGCCTCTATTCCAGTGATCAACGGGCTAACCGATTTCAATCATCCTTGCCAAATTATGGCCGACCTTCAAACCCTCGAGGAGCGCGGCGGAGACCTCTCTGATATGACGCTAACATGGGTGGGCGATGGTAATAATGTGACCGTTAGCTTTATCCATGCCGCTGTGAAATTTGGCTTCAAACTCCGCGTTTCCTGCGCGGATGGCTACACCGTTGCGGGGCAAACCATAGAGGCCGCTCGCGCGCAAGGCGGGGATATTACGATTGAACCAGACCCCCTCAAAGCCTGCGAAAATACGGATGTCGTGATTGCAGATACATTTGTGTCGATGGGCGACAGCGATGCAGACGCGCGCCTCAAAGACCTGATGCCTTATCAAGTCACGGACGCGCTTATGGAAGCGTCCGCGAAGACCTCTATATTCCTACATTGCCTGCCAGCACACCGCGGCGAAGAAGTGGCAGCGTCTGTCATTGACGGGCCAAAGTCTGCCGTGTTTGACGAAGCGGAAAATCGTCTTCATGCGCAAAAGGCAATTATTACCTGGTGCTTTAGCTAATGCCCGAAACAATCGACATAGGCATATTAGGCGCAGACGGACGTATGGGGCAGGCGGTTATTCGCGCGCTTGCAGAAAACTCTGCCGCTAAACTGACGGCCGCGCTTACCGCGCCAAGCTCTCCCAACGTCGGCCAAGACGCCGCCAAGCTCGCAGGGGTAGAGGCGGGCGGCGTGCTTATTACTGCTGACATAAAAGCAGGACTCGCGCTTTGTGATGCCGTGATTGATTTCTCTCGCCCCCAAGCCGCGATTGATTGTGTGCTTGCGATGCATGATACGCGCTGCAACGCTTTCGTAACGGGCACAACGGGCTACACAGAGATTGAAGAGAAAGCCCTTTTTGAAGCGGGCGATAGTATTACGCTTTTAAAATCGGGGAATTTCTCACTCGGTGTTAACCTGCTCGAAGCGCTGGTGGAACAAGCCGCCCGCGCGCTTAAAACGGGATGGGATATTGAAATATTTGAACAGCACCACAAACGTAAAATCGACGCCCCCAGCGGCACAGCTTTAATGCTCGGCGAAGCGGCGGCCAAAGGGCGCGGGGTGAAATTATCGGATGTACGCGCCCCAATGCGGGAAGGCGTAGACGCCGCGCGCCGCGACGGCGATATCGGATTTAGCGCGCTACGCGGCGGCGATATTATCGGCGTCCATGATGTGCACCTTATTTCTGAACTTGAACAGCTCACCCTCAGCCACCGGGCTACTAACCGCAGCGTCTTCGCCAGCGGCGCGGTCGCCGCTGCGCTCTGGGCCGTAAAGCAGCCCAAAGGCCGTTACGATATGCGGGATGTGCTCGGGCTTTAGATTATTTGGGCGGCAACTTATCTTTCAAGTTCGTGTTCTTTACAAAGATCGTGCGTTCCGCGTGCCACATCATTGAGCCAAAAAGAATGCCGCCTAATCGTAACTCAACTTGTCTCGCCGTACTATGAGTTTACCCCATGTTTCATCATAGGGATGAACGGCGTCTGTTGCGCTCACACCGTCTGCGCTGACAAGGGGCCGCTGCTCATTGTGCCACCCAAAGAGGCCGCCGCGAAGATTATAAACGGGCGCGTCAATGCCGCTTGCGACGCGCGCGGCAAGGATAGAGGAGCGCATGCCGACAGAGCAGTAAAAGACAAGTGTTTTGCCGGCGGCTTGCTTTTCATAAATTTGTAAAAAGGCCTCCGCGCTTATATCAGGATCAATCTGCACGGCATTTTGAATATGGCTCACGGCAAACTCTTCTTGCGGACGGGTGTCGAAAATGAGGACATCGCCGCTGTCAAAATTGGTCAGCTCATCCGCGCTGATATGGTCAACCGTTTCATATTTTTCTTCAATCGCAATTTGAACTGACGATAGGCTGAACGTGGTAACGTCCGCAGGCGCGCGAGGTGTGGGAGCCATAATTTTATAAGCCAAAAATACTGTCAGCAGCGCAATTAAAGCCCACGCCAGTAGAAGCTTTGTCACGGCCTAAACTTTCCACCCGTAATGCAGTGCGGCAATGCCGCCTGTGTAATCATCCCACCCAACGCCGGTAAAGCCTGCCTCTTCGACCATA
>CAKZTE010000060.1 GCA_937923115.1 uncultured Caulobacterales bacterium
AGGCGGAATGACGCAAAGCGCGAAAGTGCTGCGCATGACCCAATCCGCCGTTTCGCAAATTATCGCCGGTCTTGAAGATGCCGTTGGCGTGAAATTATTTGACCGTTCTGTACGCCCTATCGTGTTGACGTCAGCGGGCCGTATCTTGCTTGAACGTGGGCGGCAAATTCTGCGAGAAACCAAAGAAGCCTTTCGCGAGACCCGCACGTTGGAGCGTCGCCGCTTGGCCTCTTTAACGATTGCGATGACGGATAGTATGTCGGCGGTGCTTGGCTCTCATCTCTATGAAACGATGAATGAAGTCTCTAGCTATTGGCGGTTTTGGAGCGGTCTTTCGCCCTATCACCGCGAGGAGTTCCTATCGCACAATATTGATTTGATTATTGCGACTAGCAACGTCATGGAGGACGTGAGTGGGCTTAATCGGTACAAAGTCTTTCAGGAACCTTATGTACTCATTTTTCCTAAGGGATATAAGAACCGCACTGATTTGGATGAAGGCGTAAGGGATTTGCCGTTTCTTCGCTTTTCTATGCGCTCCGCAATGGGATTGCGTATTGAGCGGCAATTAAACCGATTGCGTTTGAAATTTCCAGAAATTGCTGAATTTGACCGTGCGCCGGCCCACAGTCTTGCCGTTGCAAAGGGACTGGGATGGGGTATTACCACGCCGCTCTGTTTGCTCGAAAGCCCGCAGATTCTCGAGCATTTGGACGTACAACCAATCAATCGGGGCGCATTCAGCCGGCATTTTGATTTATTATCACGCGAGGATAATTTGGGAGACATTCCGCAAAAAATAGCTTTTGAATCGCGGCGTATTCTTCGCGATCATTGTTTGCCGACGCTTTATGAGCAAATTCCTTGGCTAGAGGAGAAAATTCTATTGAACCAAGATCAAGAACTCGATTAGCTACATTCATGTTCACTTATGTGATCTATTTGGTTTTTCTAATTGCACATTTCCTGACTTGCCTCAATTTGGTTTTAAGCTCTTAAAGAGTGCTATGAGTCTACACGATGTCTTAAAACCTGTGGAAGAGGCGAGAGGACTGCCTAACCCCCACTATATTTCGCAAGAATTTTACGCGCGCGAAAGAGAGACGCTTTTTTTCAATAATTGGTCAGCTGTTGCTTTCGAGAGTGACGCGCTTAATCCCGGTGATGCCTATCCCGTAGACTTTTTGGGAATGCCGCTACTTCTTGTTCGCAGTAAAGATGGAGATCTCCGCGTTTTTCAAAACACCTGTCGACACCGCGGTATGATTTTGGTTGATAAGCCGACCCACCTTAAGGGTCCCATTCGCTGCCCCTATCATAGCTGGTGTTATGACCACGGCGGAAACCTGGTTCGCACGCCTTATGTCGGCGGGGTGGACGTAGACACACATGAAAATGTAAAGCCCGATGAACTTGGATTATTCGCAATCCGAAGCCACATCTGGCACGGCGTCGTGTTTGTAAATATATCAGGTGATGCGGAGCCCTTTGAGCTTGCGAATGCCGAAATTTTGGAACGATGGGCAGAGTTTAATCAGCCTTTTTTTGATGCCGGGCCAGCGTCGCATTTTGAAATGTCAGTCGACGCGAATTGGAAGCTTGCGATAGAGAATTTTTGCGAATCATACCACCTGCCTTGGGTACATCCTGAACTGAATCAAATTTCCCCAATAGATGTGCATTATAACATCGAAAGTGAAAACGGATTTTCGGGACAAGGTAGCCGAAATTATCGACAGCTTTCGGGCGAAAATGGGCAAGCTTTTCCAGACTTCAAAAGTATTTCAAAAAAGTGGAATGCCATTGCAGAATATATCTCTTTTTTCCCAAATGTGTTCATGGGGGTTCATCGCGATCACTGTTATGCGACTATCCTCCTGCCGCAAGGGCCTGAACGCACGATTGAACGCGGCGCGCTTTTCTATGCCGATGAGAAAATTCAGCAGCCACATTGGCTGCCAATGGTTCAAGAGAATACACGAATCTGGCGCGGCGTTTTCTCGGAGGACGTCGGTGTTGTTGAGGGCATGCAAAAGGGCAGGCACGGCGTCAAGTTTGACGGCGGTAAATTCAGCCCTGTTATGGATGGTCCAACCCATAAGTTTCATCAATGGGTTGCGCTCCAAATGCTGGCGGCTGAATAGATAACATTTGATACACTAATAATGTGCGCTTTGTCTTGTTTTGCTGTATATTCAACAGGTACCGAGAACGGCAATATACCTGAGGACGCGGCATGGTTACCCTGCTCAATACGATTGACGACCCCATCGCGCGCGATATCTGCCGTGACCACGGCGACGCGCCTGATGCCCTGCTAGAAATCCTGCATTCTGTACAGAACAGACACGGATATTTGACGGATGGAGCGCTGCGCACGATTGCGTATTCTTTGAATATATCGCGTGCTGAAATTCACGGAGTTGTCAGTTTTTATCATGATTATAAGCGCGAAGCAGGCGCTAAGGTTACGCTGAAAATATGCCGCGCGGAAGCGTGTCAAGCGGTTGGCGCGAACGCCCTTATTTCAGAGGCAGAGTCGGCTTTCGGCACAAAACTCGGGGCGGCGGCCAAAGATATTGCGCTGGAAGCCGCCTATTGTCTTGGAAATTGCGCCCTTGGGCCAGCGGTCCTAATCGGCGATGAGCTTTATGGCCGCGTTGATATCACTAAGCTAAGATCGCTTGCTGCAAGTCAAAGCGAAGGCGCTAAAACATGAGCGTGAAAGTCTATGTCCCATGTGATGCGGCAGCGCTCTCAGTTGGCGCGGAAGATGTCGCCAAAGAAATTGCCAAGCGCGGCGGAGATGATGTGCAAATTATCCGCAACGGGACGCGCGGTATGCTCTGGCTTGAACCTTTAATCGAAGTGGAAACCGCGCAAGGCCGCGTGGCATATGGCCCTGTATCGAAATCCGATGTGGACGGGTTATTTCAATCCGGCTTTTTGTCAGGGGGCGATCATGCGTTAGCTCATGGACTGACAGAAGAAATACCTTATTTTGCCAAACAAGAACGGCTGACCTTTGCTCGTGTGGGCGTAATAGACCCGCTCGATTTGACCGACTATGAGGCGCATGGCGGCCTTGCAGGTTTGACTAAAGCGCTCAACATGAGCCCAGAAGCCATTGTTGAAGACGTTCTCACTTCTGGCCTTCGCGGGCGCGGCGGGGCGGGCTTTCCTACGGGCATAAAATGGAAGACCGCTTTGGCCCAAGTTGAGCCGCAAAAATACATTTGCGCGAATGCTGATGAGGGCGATAGCGGTACGTTCGCAGATAGAATGTTGATGGAGGGCGATCCATTTTGCCTCATTGAAGGGCTAATAATTGGCGGACGCGCGATTGGAGCGGATACAGGCTATGTCTATATCCGCAGTGAGTATCCCCACGCTATCAGGACAATGCGCTGTGCGGTGAAGGCGATGGAAGATGCGGGCTGGCTTGGTGTCAATATTAAAGGCAGCGGCACAGATTTTAATTTACATATCCGAGTCGGTGCGGGCGCTTATATTTGCGGTGAGGAAAGCTCAATGCTTGAATCGATTGAAGGTAAGCGCGGTCAGGTCAAAGTTAAGCCGCCCATTCCCGCCATTAGCGGGTTGTTCGGTAAGCCAACCATTGTGAATAATATCCTGACCCTTGGCTCTGTGCCTTTTATCCTCTCGCAGGGCGCTCATGCCTATGCGGATTATGGGCAGGGACGATCTAAAGGAACGCAGCCTTTTCAGCTTGCGGGCGATATAGCTCGCGGCGGCCTCGTCGAGAAAGCCTTTGGCGTCAGCTTGAAAGAATTAGTGGAGGACTTCGGCGGAGGGACTTGGTCTGGACGCCCCGTAAAGGCAGTTCAAGCTGGGGGGCCGCTCGGCGGCTATATCGCGCCAGCAGATTTTGACGTGGCCATGGGCTATGAAAGCCTTTCTGAGGCGGGCAGTATGATTGGCCACGGCGGCCTTGTTGTCTACAACGACACCACGGATATGATGGGAATGGCGCGTTATGCGATGGAGTTTTGCGAGCTGGAAAGCTGCGGAAAATGTACGCCTTGCCGCATTGGTTCTGTTCGCGGTAAAGAAACGCTTGATAAGATTGTCGCCGGTGAGGACGTTTCGGCCAACCTTCAAATCATTGATGACTTGTGTGACTTGATGGAAGAAGCGTCCCTCTGCGCCATGGGCGGATTGACGCCTATGCCTGTGCGCTCGGCAATGAAATTATTTCCAGAAGAATTCTC
>CAKZTE010000061.1 GCA_937923115.1 uncultured Caulobacterales bacterium
CCATAAATTTCATCAAGGCCCACAATGACGGCATTGAGCTTGTTCTTGGCCAGCTGAAGAACATCTTGGTTTATGTCAGTCACAATTAACTTTGCACCTGCGGCATGTAAATGCTCCGCCAGGCTGTAGCCCACGCTTCCAAGCCCTTGAATTGAAACGGTAATGTTAGACAAATCAGCTTTACCCAATTTGTGAAAAACCGCGTGCTTAAGACAACGAAACACGCCGTCCGCTGTAATTGGAGACGGATCACCGCTTCCAGCTTCGCCCTCATCAAGGCCCGCGACAAATGGCGTTTGCGCCCGAATGGTTGTCATGTCTTGCGGAGAGACGCCTACATCCTCTGCTGTATAATAGGCCCCGCCGACACGGTTTAGACCTCTGCCATAGGCTGAAAATATTGCTTCGCGGTCAAAATCGACTTCTGGCCGCAAAATAACGCCCTTGCCGCCGCCATGCGGTATCGCGGCCATTGCGTTCTTCAAACTCATGGCGCGGGACAGCCTTAAGGCGTCGGTAAAGCCGTCGGCAGGCGATGCATATTTCCAAAACCGTGTTCCCCCAGCCGCAGGTCCAAGCACTGTTGAGTGAACAGCTACAATCGCGAATAGTCCTGACGCTTTGTCTCGCAGCAGCGTTACATTTTCATGGTCATCAAAATCTGCATGTTCAAATAAAGAAGTCATTGGCTATTGTCCTGCCGTTTTAAGGCCATTTGCGGCTGCCATAAGCGTCCCCATCGCCAGAGTTCCGCCAGTGCCGTCTCCGACTCCGATACCAACGTCTAGCAAAGGCTTAAGTTCTATGCGGTCGAGTAATGCCCCATGCGCGGGTTCGGCACTTAGGTGACCAGCGTAACAGTGCCGCAGCGAATCGGCGGAAATCTCGTGAAGAACAGCTGCCGCAGCGCAGACGACATAACCATCAAGGATGACAGGGATAGATTGATGCCGGGCCGCGATGAGAGCCCCGACCATACCCGCAATGTCTCGCCCGCCAAAACACCGAAGCACGTGCAAAGGGTCAGAAAGCAAGGCCTTATGCCGTGTTGTAGAATCATCCACAGCCTTAATGCGCGCTTTCGCGGTTGGGCCACTTCCGCCAGCCCAATAGGCCGCATTACCGCCGAACAAACCGTGGGCGATTGCCGCGGCTGCCGTAGCCGAGCCATATCCCGCATTTCCGAGTACAATCAGATCAGCACCCTCTGCGACGACTTCCATACCAAAAGCGATTGCAGCCGCACAGTCGCGCTCTGATAGAGACGGCTCGACTGTCATATCCGCCGACGGGAATTCAATTCCCATTTCGTAAACTTTGAAGGCGGCGCCAAACGCCGCCGCCATACCGCGCACCCCTGCCCCCCCTTTAGTCATGCCCGCGACGCGCTCCTGTGCGCCTTTTACGGGGTCCTCACCGATGACGGTCTTGGCCGCCCCATGCGAGCCTGCGAATACCGCAACAAGCGGCCGGTCAATGGACGGGTCTGCGCGCCCTTGCCAACCTGCGAGCCATTTCAGCGCGCCAGCATATTGGCCGAAGGGTTGTAGAAAAGGCACATATTCAGCCAGCTGCGAAGTCACGCTTTCAATAGCGTCTTGCTGAGAGGGCGGCATGGTTTTGACCAAATGCCTAATGTCCTCAAAGGGGGTGCTGTCGACGGTCATTCCGCTCATGACGAATCTTTCTATAACTTTCTTTAAACTACGCCGCGCGGTCCGCTCTGCCAATGATGATACGGAAGAGAAAGTAAATTTTTGTTTGCAATGATTTGACTTCTTTAGATGTGTTTACCATAGCTATTTAGTTTGCTGAAACTTTGTTTTGTTATCATAAAGCTATGATTAATGATGTTTTGAAATCAGCGGCGGGTGTTTTGGTCTGTGGGCTGGTGACCTTTACGCTCGTAAAGAACCGCGATACGATTTATAAAGCGGCAGGCTTCACCTCACCAGAACAAATAGCAATTGCAGAAACAACTCGGCCAGTCCCCGTGGTTAAGTCGCGTTCATCGGGTGGCAGTATTACACTGGACAAGAATCCGCGCGATGGACAATTTTGGACAGATGCCCGGATAAATAACAAAAAAATCAATCTACTCGTCGATACAGGGGCGAGTTCGATTGCCTTGACCCTTGATGACGCCAAGCGCGCGGGCGTGAGGTTAAGCTCTCTTACTTACAATATCCCGGTAAATACTGCAGGGGGGCAAGTCATGGCCGCCCAAATCACGCTAAAATCCGTTAAGGTTGGTCCAATAAGGGTCAAAGACGTCAGAGCTGTTGTCATTCCTGAGGGACTGCACGTTTCGCTACTCGGCATGACTTATCTTGGACAGGTACGCAAAATTGAGGTCTCGCCTGACAAGATGGTGCTAAAAAATTAATCAGCTAACACTGTGCGCACCATGTTCAACGCTATAAATAGCAGACATATACCAAAAATAAGCTTTAGTTTCTTTTGGCTCATTTTGTGCGCTAACTTAGCGCCCATCGGGATTGTAAAAAATGCCAGCGCTGCAACGGTAATAAACCCTAAGACATTAACGTAACCGATTGATAAATTGGGCCGACCCTCAACATTCCAGCCTGAAATAATAAATCCAATTGTTGCAGGCAGCGCTATCGCGAGACCAAAGCCGGACGCTGTCGCTATGGCTCTGTGAATGGGCACGCCGCAAATGGCCATGAGCGGAACGGTGAGCGAACCGCCGCCGATTCCCATCAAAGCAGAGAGCGTGCCAATCCCGCCGCCAACTACTGGCCTCGCAATTCCGCTGGGCACTGTGTCTAGCAACCTCCAATTTGGACGGCCAAAGATAAATTGCATCGAGATTAGGCTAGCCATTACGGCAAATATAATGGCTAAGGTCTGCCCCGATAGATTGGGAGCAAGCCACATGGCCGCGATGAATGAGCCTAGACCAATCCATAGCGCATAACTATGGAGCGGATTCTTAGGCCAGAGTAAATCCCAATTCACAGCCCCATGCGAGTGGTGACTTTTAACTGAGCGGATTGCATTGACGACAATCACGGCGGAAGATGTCGCGATGCCGCAGTGCATGACGATATCTTCCGAATAGCCAAGACTTGATAAGGCAAAAAACAACGCCGGAACAATAACGGCGCCTCCGCCAATCCCAAAAAGACCTGCTGATAGTCCCGCAAGAGCGCCAACAGCCAAAAGCGCTGCCGCCAGATAGATAAGATCTGGCGACATATCCATTAGATAAGGCCGCCTAAGGGACTACTTGGGTCAGCATACATTTTACGGGGCATACGGCCTGCCAGATAGGCTTCTCTCCCCGCAATAACCGCATGTTTCATCGCGCGAGCCATACGAATAGGGTCTTTTGCGCCTGCAATTGCAGTGTTCATCAAGACACCATCACAGCCAAGCTCCATGGCCACGGCGGCATCGCTTGCCGTTCCCACACCAGCGTCAACGATAACGGGCACTTTGGTTTGCTCTACAATCAAGCGAATATTCACAGGATTTTGAATGCCCAACCCAGAACCGATCGGCGCGCCAAGCGGCATAATCGCGCAGCATCCAAGCTCTTCTAGCTTTCGTGCAAACACAGGATCATCAGAACAGTAGACCATCACCTCGAACCCTTCGCTAATCAGCATTTTAGTCGCACGCATAGTCTCTTCCATATCAGGGTAGAGATGCTTCGGATCGGATAGAACTTCAAGCTTTACAAGGTCCCAACCGCCCGCTTCACGGGCTAATCGTAAGGTTCTCACCGCGTCTTCACCTGTGAAACAACCTGCTGTATTGGGCAGATATGTTGCCTTTTTAGGATCTATAAAGTCCACAAGCATGGGCTGCTGCGGATCACTAATGTTCACGCGGCGGACAGCAACCGTCACCATATCAGCGCCAGAGGCCTCTAGCGCGGCGGCATTCTCCGCGTAATCTTTATATTTTCCAGTGCCAATAATCAGCCGTGAATTAAACGTGCGCCCAGCGACGATGAGTTTGTCTGATGACATTAGCCACCTCCGATAAAGTGTATAATTTCTAGGCGGTCACCTTCTGCGAGGACGGTCGTCTCAAAGGTGGACTTTGACACAATCTCGAGATTACGCTCAATCGCGATTTTTTTAGGCGGCAGAGATAAATGCTCAAGGAGTTGAGCAACGGTCATACCTGCAGGCAAATCAAAATGTTCTTCACCATTAATTGTAAGGTTCACATCTAAACTTTCTACTTAATAAGCGGTTGTCGCCTCGTCCTGGCGCCGTTAACATACGTCTGAATAACGGATTCTGCTATGACTAAGCCTATCTATATTCTGAACGGACCAAATCTCAACCTTTTAGGTCAGAGAGAACCTGAAATTTATGGGTATCAAACACTTTCTGACATTGAGAATGATTGCCGCGCCGCAGCAAAAAGCGCCGGATATAGCTTAGAATTCCGCCAATCAAACATTGAAGGCGAAATTGTTGACCATATTCAAGAGGCCGGCAACAAGGGTATTGGGCTCATGATCAATCCTGCGGCTTACACCCATACATCAGTAGCAATTCATGACGCTCTTAAGGGCATCAAGGTCCCGTCTATCGAAGTTCACCTCTCGCAGCCTGCAAAACGCGAGAGTTTTCGCCGTAGGTCTTTCGTGTCCGAAGCAGTTACGGGCACTATTTCGGGCTTTGGGGCAAATTCATATAATTTAGGGCTGCAAGCCCTTTTAAATCTGCTAAAGACGTAATTTAAAGCGCAGCAAAGCGCGGAGAACTAAAATAGAGAGAGCACTATGGCCGGCAAGAGCACACCCTCCCGTACGACAAAAGCTAGCACGAGCAAAACCTCAGCTGAAACATCGTTAGTCAAAGAACTTGCGAAAATCCTCAATGAGACAGACCTGTCTGAGATTGAGATGAAAAAGGGCGATCTCAAAATTCGCGTGTCCAAACATAGCGGCGCTGTTATGCAAACAATTGCAGCCCCCATCCCGGCCCCGATGACCGCTGCCGCTCCTAACGTTGGCGCCCCCTCGCCTGTAGCCATTGCGCCAGAGAAGAAAGCTGATGCGGGCGCTCATCCCGGCGCGGTCAAATCCCCTATGGTGGGGACGGCCTATGTTCGCCCCAGCCCGGATGCTGACCCCTTTGTGAAGGTTGGCGACAAAGTCAAAGAGGGCGATACGATTGTGCTCGTTGAAGCAATGAAGACATTTAACCCGATCACGGCGACAAAATCTGGAAAAATCGAACAACTACTCGTCGATGACGCGCAGCCCGTCGAGTTCGGCGAAACATTGTTCATCATAGTCTGATGTTTAAGAAGGTCCTTATCGCTAACCGCGGGGAAATTGCCCTGCGCGTCCACCGAGCCTGTAAAGAAATGGGCATAAACACTGTTGCCATATACTCAGAGGCTGACCGCGACGCTATGCATGTGAAACTTGCAGATGAGTCGGTTTGCATTGGGCCCGCCAGCGCGGCAGATAGTTATCTCAATATACCCGCCATTATTTCAGCCTGCGAAATTACAGATGCTGACGCTGTCCACCCTGGCTATGGCTTTTTATCTGAAAATGCTCGCTTCGCAGAGATTGTTGAGGCGCATGGCATGGCATTTATTGGCCCCACGGCAGAACACATTCGAATTATGGGCGATAAAATCACAGCCAAGCAGACCGTTGCCGATGCTGGAATTCCCGTTGTGCCGGGATCTGACGGAGGCGTAACGTCCCTAGAAGAAGCGCGCGAAGTCGCGAAAAAGGTCGGATTTCCCCTTTTGGTAAAGGCGGCAGCTGGCGGCGGCGGGCGCGGAATGCGGCTTGCGGAAACTGCGGAGAAGCTCGATCAAGCCTTAATGGGCGCGCAGCAAGAAGCGCTTGCGGCTTTTGGGGATGACGCTGTCTATCTTGAGCGGTACCTAACAGGGCCGCGCCACATTGAAATTCAAGTCATTGCAGATACGCACGGAAATGTGGTGCACCTTGGTGAACGCGATTGCTCTTTACAGCGCCGCAATCAAAAAATTCTTGAGGAAGCACCTTCGCCGACTTTGACAGCAAGGCAGCGGAATAAAATTGGCATGATTGTCGCCAAGGCTATCAAAAAGATTGGTTATCGCGGCGCGGGCACAATCGAATTTCTTTATGAGAAAGGTGAGTTCTTCTTTATCGAAATGAATACGCGCCTGCAGGTCGAACACCCTGTCACAGAGGAAATCACAGGCATTGACCTGGTACGTGAGCAAATTCGAATTGCGAATGGGGAGAAACTTTCCTTTACCCAAAAAGATGTGACCTTTACAGGCCACGCGATTGAGTGCCGAATTAACGCTGAACATCCACGTACATTTGCCCCTTCGCCGGGTAAAGTGATTGATTATCACCCGCCCGGCGGCATGAAAGTGCGTATGGATAGCGCGCTGTATGCGGGATATTCTATCCCGCCGCATTACGACAGCTTAATTGGTAAGCTCATTGTACACGGTCGCACCCGCGAAGGCGCGATCTTACGTCTGCGGCGCGCTCTGGGCGAAACGGTTATAACGGGTGTTAATACGACCCTACCACTATTTTCTGAGCTTCTTGATGATGAAGAGTTTCAAAAAGGTGATTATGATATTCACTGGCTTGAAAAATGGTTGGCAGAGAAGACCAAAGGCGAGAGCTAATTAGCTGCTCAGAACGCGTCCCAAAATCGCATCTAGCTTTGCAAGTGTTTTGGGGTCGCGCGCGTCTGGTGAGGTAATCAACGCCACATCAAGATTAGTTTCAATGCCCTGTGGGGAGACTGTGCGCGGTGTCGCGGCCAATATTTTAATAATTTCTCTGACGGTGCCTTTCGCCGTATCTGCGTTCTTCATAAGCGTAGCTATTACGGCAGCAACATCTACATTGCCATGGTCTGGATGCCAGCAGTCAAAATCCGTAATCATGGCAATGGTAGCATAGGGCATTTCAGCTTCGCGTGCGAGTTTTGCTTCGGGCATATTGGTCATTCCAATGACATCACATCCCCATGATCGGTACATTTTGCTCTCAGCGCGAGTCGAGAATTGGGGGCCCTCCATCGCGAGATAAGTTCCACCTTGGTGGACCTTCGCGCCCGCTTTCATAGCGGCATCGCCCGCCAGCTGCGAGAGCCGTTCGCAAATAGGGTCGGCGACCGATACATGCGCCACCATACCCTCTCCAAAAAACGATTTTTCACGGGCAAATGTGCGGTCAATAAATTGATCGACGAGGACGAAATCCCCCGGAGCATATTGTTCTTGGAGTGAGCCAACCGCCGACAAAGATAATAAATCTGTGCAGCCAGCCCGCTTCAGTGCGTCAATATTGGCGCGGTAATTGAGTGAGCTTGGACTATGCTTATGACCCCGGCCGTGACGCGGTAAAAACCGAAGCTTAATACCATCAAGCTCTGCGAACAAAATCGCATCGGAGGGGGAACCCCATGGTGTATCAATTTCTATCCATTCAGCATTCTGCAGGCCTTCAATATCATAAAGGCCAGACCCACCTAAAATACCAAGTGTCCAAGTGCTATCGGCCATAACTAAATCCTGTAACATGTTGTTTTGTTATGCATAGGGTATAAAAAAACCCCCGTCTATGACGAGGGTTCTCACAATAATTTGTAGACGGTTAGTGCTTAACATTCCGCCAGACACGCTGATAGGAGAACCAAAGCAGCACGCAAAGAATGAGAAGATAAAGCATGGTCGCGAAACCTGCCGTTTTACGTTGTTCAAGTTTTGGATCAGAAGACCAAGCCAAGAACTCTGTCAAATCTGCTGACATTTGTTCCACTGTAGCCTCAGGCGCGGGAATAGTTTTCATCTCGCCTTTATACATGTACTCAACGGGTGCGTAGTCGACTTGCCCATCAGAAAGGGGAGCCTTCATAGCGATCTTGCCGCCTTCCATAACAGGATTGTAGTAAGTCCCAGGGGATAAAACCATGCCTTCAGGAACGGGCGAATCATAAGCAATTAGCAAGTTATAAAGATAGTCTGCCCCACCGCTTCGCGCAGATACGATAGTTGATAGGTCGGGCGGAAGTGCGCCGCCATTTGAACCGCGCGCCGCCGAGTCATTAGGATAGATAGCAGGAAACTTGTCAGCGGTAATGCCAGGGCGTTCGATTGGGTCGCCAGTTTCCGGATCAGTGTCTTGTATCATCCAATCAGCAGCAAAGGCTTTGATAAGGGGATTGTCGTTTGGATTTGGGTAATCCTCGTTGTAAAAAGGCGCGCCTTTATCACCAAGGTGGCGGAAAGACAGCTGCTCTAATGCATGACAGCTTGAGCAAACTTCGCGGTAAACTTGGTAGCCGCGCTGAGCCGCTGCCTTGTCATAAGTTCCGCGCATGCCCTTAAAGTGCCAATGCTTGTGCACCATTTCGTAATCGCTTTCATAACCACCTGCAGCAGATGCGATTGTTGTGGAACCCAATGTAAGACCCGTCAGAGACACAGCTCCGACGAGTATAAGTTTCAGTATTTTTGAGAAAGCCATAATCTCTTTCCTATTCAGCGGGCGCGGCTGCGCCGTTATGTCCGCCGAGAACGGCTTTGGTAATCGATTCAGGTCTCTCTTTCGGTTTCTCCGTCAATCCCAAGATTGGCAGGATAACGAGGAAAAAGGCGAAATAGTAAATCGTAGCAATTTGTGACATACGATAAAAGGACAGGCCTGTGTCGCCAAACTTCATGCCAGGAACAATGTTATCAGGCGTTTCTGCACCGCACCAACCAAGCAAGAAACACATTACGATGAAGACGTAAAAGAAACGACGGGCAACAGGACGGAAGCGCATTGAACGAACCTTGGAAGTGTCGAGCCAAGGCAATACAAACAGAACGCCGATTGCGGCCACCATTAAGAGGATTCCAGCAAGCTTATCGGGTACAGCCCGCAAAATGGCATAGAACGGCAAGAAGTACCATTCAGGAACAATGTGCGGCGGCGTTTTCATAGCGTCAGCACGAATGTAGTTATCGGCATGTCCCAGTGCGTCAGGCTGATAAAAGATAAAAAAGGCAAAGATCAAGAAGAAAACACAAAGTGCGAAACCGTCTTTGACTGTATAGAACGGATGAAACGAAAGCGTATCTTCTTTTGTCTTGGGGGTAATACCTATTGGATTGTTTTGCCCGACATGGTGCAGCGCCCAAACATGCAGACCGACAAGGGCCGCAATGACAAACGGGAGAAGGTAATGCAGCGCAAAGAAGCGAGTTAGCGTGGCGTTATCCACTGCATATCCACCCAGAAGCCATTGTTGCAAGCTCTCGCCTACAACTGGCACGGCGCCAAAGAAACCTGTAATCACCGTTGCGCCCCAAAAGGACATCTGCCCCCAAGGCAGAACATAGCCGATAAAGCCTGTTGCCATCATAACTAGGTAGATTAGACAACCAATAATCCAAAGCAGCTCTCTCGGTGCTTTGTAGGAGCCGTAATAAAGTCCCCGTAGCATGTGAACATATACTGCGAAAAAGAACATGGAAGCGCCAACAGCGTGCATTGGCTGCAGAAGCCAGCCAAATGGAACATCGCGCTTTATACGCTGAACGGAGTCAAATGCGTGATCGACATGTGGAATGTAGTGCATGGCCAGTATAATGCCCGTGATTATTTGGCTAACGAGGCAAAGCGCCAAGATTCCACCAAAAGTCCACCAATAATTGAGATTACGCGGGCTCGGAAATGACATGAAATCTGCGCCCATGCGGATTATAGGCAAGCGCTGATCCATCCACTTCGTGGCGGCATATTTAGGTTCGTATGTTGAAGGATGTCCGCTCATAATTAACCTACCTTAATAATGTTATCGGAGAGAAACTCATAGGGAGGTATCTCCATGTTCGTCGGCGCGGGGCCCTTACGGATTCGACCAGAAGTGTCGTAATGCGACCCGTGGCAAGGGCAGTACCAACCGTCATAATCCCCCGCTTCACCAACAGGAACGCAGCCAAAGTGCGTACAAACTCCAACCATAACTAGATATTTCGGATCAACCGCACCTGATTGATTTGGAATTAAGCGTTCGTTGTCTGTCTGGGGATCGGGTAACGTCGCTACGTCCACGGCTTCCGCAGCTGAGATTTCTGCTGGCGTTCTATGACGAACAAAAACAGGCTTACCTCGCCACAAAGTTTTTAACTGCTGGCCTTCCGCGACATTTGCCAGATTAATTTCAATCGAGCCCGCCGCAAGCGTATCTGCGGCCTTACCCATTTGCGCAACGAATGGCCACGCTAGCGAAAGTACTCCTGCACCGGCTGCGGCACCAGTTGCGAGGAAAATAAAATCGCGCTTACCTTCGTCTTCGACGTGGTCTACGTCTTTATTGAGCGTTTCGGACATGATAGTCCCTTCTTTAAATGCATTTCGAGTCTCTTCGAGCGTTCTAGCGCAGTTTGCCCCGCTATTGCCAGTAGAAAGTCGCGTCAGAACGCCGCAATTTCTACATAATTGACAGGTCAAAGAGACGCAGCCATAGCCAGAACATGGAAGTAATACTCTACCAGCCTGATATAGCAGGAAATCTTGGTGCGGCAATGCGAAGCTGCGCTTGTTTTGGCACTCGACTGTCCGTCGTTGAGCCTTGCGGTTTTCCCCTCACCGCCAAAGCCTTGCGTCGAACAGCCTTGGATTACGGCGCGCCGGAGACGCTTGTTCGGCACAAAAGCTGGGATGATTATCTCGACATTCCGCACACCGGACGGCTGATTTTATTCACGACGAAGGGCGCGAAGCCTCTATCCGATTTCGTATTCCAACCCGACGACAGATTAGTTTTTGGCCGCGAAAGTGCGGGCGTGCCTGAGAATGTTCACCAGGCAGCCCACGCCCGGGTCATAATTCCCATTCTTGGCGGCGCGCGCTCATTCAACTTATCCGTAAGCGTAGGGATCGCCTTATTTGAAGCCTTGCGCCAAACCAATGGCCTGCCTAAGTCGTGATATTATGACCGATATTTATTCAGACAAAAAAGAACGTGCTGCCACATGGTTCAAAACGCTTCGAGATGAAATTTGCGCGGCGTTTGAAGCCATAGAGCGTGATGCGCCTGATGCGCTCTACCCTGGAGACGCTGGGACATTCGTCTTTGAAGATTGGCAACGCAAAGTCAAAGACGGCGGCGGCGGTACAGGCGGAATGTTGCGCGGACGCGTATTTGAAAAATGTGGCGTCCACATTTCAGTGGTTAAAGGGGAATTCACACCGGAGATGCAAGCGCGCCAGCCAGGAGCAAGTGATGACCCACGTTTTTGGGCCGCAGGCGTTAGCTTGATTGCACACATGCGAAATCCCCACATCCCCTGTGTTCACATGAACACGCGATATATTGTAACTACACAAGATTGGTTTGGCGGCGGAGCAGACCTCACCCCAACACAAGCCGGGGCGCGCGGGCAAAATACGCCCGACTCAAAGAACTTTCACGCGGCAATGAAAGCCGCTTGCGACCGCCACCCTGTTGCAGACTATCCGCGCTTTAAGGATTGGTGCGATGAGTATTTCTACCTCGCACACCGCGATGAGCCGCGCGGTATTGGCGGCATATTCTATGACCGCCACAACAGCGGCGATTGGAACGCCGACTTTGCGTTCACCCAAGATGTTGGCCGAAGCTTTAAGGACGCTTATTGCGAGATTGCACGGCAAAGAATGGTCCAGCC
>CAKZTE010000062.1 GCA_937923115.1 uncultured Caulobacterales bacterium
GTTGCGGGCGATAGGTCCGCACGATTTTCCCAAGCCGCTTCGATTACGGCTTCTAAGTCTGTGGTTTTCATAAGGCTCTCTATTGTAATCTAATGCGTAGATGTCTTGTTCATATGGGCGTCAACGGCGTCACGCCCTGCCGTTTCTGTCAGGCCGCGGATTTCAGCTTCCTTTTGCGCCCAAAGACGTTTTTGATAACGATTGGACAAAACATCCGTGATGATGAGAACGCCGACGACAAGGTAGAAGCTCGACTTGCTCATGGCGTCAATCGCGAAGCCAAAGAGTTTAAGGTGCGCAAGGTGCGCGCCTTCCGTGACGAGCAATACGCCGACAAGGAAGAGAATAAAGAGGCCGAGAACCTGATACATGCGGTTTTTCTTTAAGAACTCTGTTACGCGGTCCGCGAGTAAAATCATCGCAAGGCCCGATAGCAAAATGGCAATCACCATTAGCGGCACTTGATAGGTTTTAGAGAGTGTACATTCCACTGCGCCCGCGACAGGGTTGGCAATGAGGGAACGCTTACAATCCGTTACCGTACCGTCAAATGAGCCAAGCACCATGCCAGCACTATCGACAATATTCGCAACATCAACACTGGCAATCGCCATGGCCGAAAGAATGGAGTCAACAGAGAAGACCAGGTTCATCAGCACAATAAGGGTAATCGCGCCTGCGACTGTGCGCGTACCGCTGCCTTCGGAATGCTCAATGTGGTCCACCTGCAAAAGGTGATGAATTTCTTTAATCGCCGTGTAGATGATAAACGCGCCGCCGACGAGGGTGATGAGCGCTTGTGCGGTGAAATCGCCTTCTATAATGCCCTTAAGATGGATGCCAAAAAGTGGCTCTGCGAGAAGCGCGAAGACTTTGACAATAATAAACAGCAAAACAATGCGCAGCATCACGGCAATACCAATGCCCCATTTTCGGACTTTCTTGGCATCTGCCGGATCTCCGACCTTGTTACTTTCAATCGCAATATAAAGCAGATTATCAAAGCCAAGCACGGCTTGCAGTAAAATCAGCATGAAAAGGGTAAAAAGTGATTCAATCGTTAATAGCTCAGCCATGTCGTCCTCGGCGTAATTTCGTTGTCTGTGTTTAAGGGGGTTTGGGCTCGGATTAAAGCCCTAATCTATCGCGGGCTGCCAATTGGGGCCGCTTAACCCAAAAAGCCCGACCAATTGGCCGGGCTTTGAATTTATGCTGCTCAGTATATTATGCAGGGGCTTGTGAACGGCGAAGCGTCATATTCACGAGGCGTTGCCAGTTACCCAGCGAAACCATATGGGCATGGGCAACCGCCATATACCCATTATCGGTCAGCTCTTTGATTGTCTTGGCATCAAGTGCTTTTAGGCGGTCTTCGGTTACCGCAAAGTAATCCGCGATTTTCTGGCGCTCCGCTGGCGTGCCATCCGCGTTTTGACCTTGGAAGTTCATTTCTTTTTGCTCAAACAAATCAAGCTCTTTGAAACGCTTAATCAGTAGATCTGTTGTCTGGCGGTCACGCTCGAAATTTTGCAAAAACTGGAAGGCTTCTTTGGTAAAGGCTGATGTGTCATCGCCGTCAAAGAACATCTGCTGTGGGCCGTTATCCGTGACGCATTCCGCGGCTTCGTCAACGCAGACAACAAAGCGGTCATTGGCATTGTCGCCCGCAAGGACGAATGGAAAACGGCGCGCGAATGCTGGCATGTAGTAGTCTGGCTCAAATTGGCCGTCTTTGACAAAAAGATTCTCGCCTGTGCGAATACCCATAACTGCCAGAGGCGTGCGCTCCTGGCCCGCAAAGATGATGGGGAATGACGCGGCAGCAGAGCCAAATTCAGGGGCTGTGATGGGCATGAAATGCTGATCGGCCATAAATTCAAATGGCTTTTCCATTGGCTTGACGCCAAAGTTTTGGTGATTCTCTTTATTGAGCGGCTGTGGGTTTTTGTAGAACATCACATTGCCTGTGACGGCGACGTTGCCTGCGTCTGCTGCGGGTTTTTTTGCCATGATAGACCTCTGTTTGTGAAGAAGGCTCCGCCCTATGCAGTGCCGACCAGTGAATAGCGTTTGGTCATAAGACCAAGTTGCCCGCAGTTAGCCAATTATGGCCCTAATTTCAATGGTTAGTTTTCTCGCCTGCAAACCCGCCCAGCGCGTACAGGCTCTATGCAAAAATGGAGTGTAGATAAATCAAGACGTTATGCTATAACAGGGAAGGGAGATTGCTCACATGAATCATATCCGCACGATATCTGCTACGCCTTGTGAGCATGACCATAGCGGTAAATCTGTCTCTGAGCAGGTCAATGCGGCGCGCAAAATTTGTGAACAGCAAGATGAGCGTTTCACCCCGCTTCGCGCCCATATTTACGAACTTATTGTCCGTGCCGATGGTCCAATCAAAGCCTATGATTTGCTGGAGCAGCTTCGACCTGATCGCGGTTCGCCCAAACCGCCGACGGTTTACCGTGCGCTTGATTTCTTCGCTCGTCTTGGCCTGGTGCACCGCGTCGAAGCCCTAAACGCCTATATTGCTTGCGATCATACACACCCGGGTCATGTTGCTGAGTTTTTTATCTGCGAGCGCTGTGATGAAGTCAAAGAGACTCACGCCCATAGCCATGAGAATTGCGCGCCCAATGGATTTGTTATCTCAAGTTCAGTGATTGAGCACTACGGCCTGTGCGAGACTTGCGCGCTGACGGCTTAAGCAGAAACGAGCCTTATGACAGACAACATGCTTCATAGCTATTCCGGCGAAGCCGT
>CAKZTE010000063.1 GCA_937923115.1 uncultured Caulobacterales bacterium
AAAATGATGACACTTATGCGCCAGAGCCATAGCTTTTTGCGCGCTGGGTAGCCTGTGTTTTGAACCTTGGTCTGGATAGTATTACTAATAGGGCGTCCAATTTTGGACGTATTTTGGGATTGGGCTGAATCAGGCATTTTCTCCTCCAACCGGTTGGCACACCGGATCTAAGACTCAGCTAACACTATAATTATTGTTTTTCAATAAATAATTATCGAAAAACGCTTATTTCGTTATTTTATAGCCTATTTGACTTCCAAGGGCGAGAATCTGGGGGCTGTCGCCGCTCTTAGGCCGCCGTGTTCCTCAGTATAAACGCCTCTGGCAATCATATGCGGGTGCTGCGCAGCTTTCATGGGCGAGAGCACGGGGGCAAAGCAAATATCTGTGCCTTCCATCAACGCGCACCATTCGGCCTGCGTTTTAGTTTTAAAAATACGGTCTAGGCGGCCCGTTAAATCTGGCCAGCTCTTAGCTTTCATCTGGGCTTTGAAGTCTTCGTCATCCGTAAGGCCGAGCTTATCCAATAGCAGGGCATAGAATTGCGGCTCAAGCGCGCCGATGGTGATAAACTCGCCATCCGCGCAAGTGTAGCTATTGTACCAATGCGGCCCGTCGAGAAGGCTTTGCCCGCGCGTTTCCTGTAACTGCCCAAAAGGCATTAGCGATAGCAACAGGTTCATCATATGCGCGCTACCGTCAACCATAGCCGCGTCAATAACCTGTCCTTCGCCTGTTGCGCGTGCGTGCAAGAGCGCGCTTAAAATCCCAATCGTAAGATAGAGCGCTCCGCCGCCAATATCAGCCAAAAGACTGGGTGAGGACAAAGGCGGCTGTCCCGGTTGTCCTGAATACCAAAGCGCGCCAGACAGCGCGGCATAATTAATATCATGACCAGCAGCAGAAGCGAGCGGCCCATCTTGGCCCCATCCCGTGATGCGTCCATAAATTAGAGCAGGGTTATCCGCCACGACATCAGAGGGCCCAAGACCAAGTTTCTCCATGACACCTGGACGCATGCCTTCGATTAAGCAGTCTGCGTTTTTTATCATCGTTTTAACGGCGGTGCGGCCTTCATCGGTCTTCAAGTCGAGCGTGATAGCTTCCTTCCCGCGCTCAAATAAAGGGGGGACAAGCATGGCGGGGGCTTTGGATGGGCGCTTCACAAGTGTAACTTTTGCGCCAAGCTCTTGCAGAAATTGTCCGCAAAACGGCGCAGGGCCAAGGCCTTCGATTTCTATGACTGTGATGCCTGTAAGCGGTTTTAACATGGCCGAATCCTTTTTTTACGCGTCTCAGACGTAACTTTGAACATTGCCGCTGAGCTGTCAAAGCCTGCTTGAGCCCGCTTGACCGCAGCGAGCCAAAGCCCCACATAAAGCCCATGAAGAAAGAGCAACTCCCTGCTGTGATTCCATCGCTTGCGCGCGCCTTTGAGCCGGAGCGCACGACTCTGCGCGAGATTTTTAAAGACGAGCGCGGCTCTGAAGTGGTTGTCCTTGAGGCACGCCGCGCGCTTGACCGCGCGGGGGCTGTCTTTGCTAAATCAACCGAAGACCCGCAACTACACAAGGCGGGGCTTTGGCTAATTGAAATGGTAAAAGCTGGCGCAGGCGTGCTCGACCGAGGCACGGACGCCGTGATTAATTATACCGAGATCGCCCGTCCTAAGGCGAATGTTCTTGCGGGGCGCAGCTTGTTTTACGGCGCGGCCGGGGCGTTTGCGCTGGCGGGCTTTGTTCAAGGTTCAGGGCTCGTTATTTTTGCGGCGGTGGCCTTGGCGGCTCTGCGCGTGTTCGATCTTAGCAATCTTGAGGGGCTGGCGGCAAAACTTCCATTTCGTAAAAAACCGTTCGCGCTCGAGGACGGGACAGGGCGGCGCATGAGTGCGAGTGCCCGCGTTGAAGTGGACCCTGATGGCTTTATCGATAGCCTCGCCGATGCATTGCGCACCGCCGATCATATATTGCTTCGGCTATCCCAGCCGACCTCCGACGCCCATTGGACGGAGGATGCTCGGCTTATGGGCGTGCTACAAAACCTGCTTGAAGCAAAAGCGGCGGGCGATGGTAATTTTGCGCTCAAGCTTGTTGAGGGCGAGCTGGGCTCGCTCTTAAATTCACAAGGCGTGAGCCAAGTTCATTATTCAAAAAAGACCGCGCATCTTTTTGATAGCTTGCCCGCGCTTGGAGATGTGGAAACGCGCGAAGCTGCTCCTGCGCTCATGTCGGGCGAAACAGTTATAAAGCGCGGAACAGTGTGGGTGAGTGAATGAGCGAAAAACGTGATGCAATTGAGTTTATCGGCATTGATCTTGGTCACGGCGAAACCGCGCTTGGGCGGGCCTATGGCCGGTCGATGCGCGAGCCCGAAATTCTGGAACACCGAGGAGAGAAAAGTTTTGTTACGGCTGTTGCCAAAACGGCGGAGGGTATAAAAATTGGAGCGGATGCGGTCAACCTTGCAGCGCTATCGAGTGGTGAGACTTCTGGTAAGTCATCAGGACCGCAGGTTTGGGTGAAATTTAAGGACCGCGATTTATCCGATAAAGAGGTGGAGGAGCCGACAAAGCTTTTCGTCTCGACGCTTATCAACGATATGACAGAGGAAGGAAAAATTCGAGGCACAAAGAAATCGCGTTTCGTTATTGGCTGCCCGTCAGGATGGACAGATAAAACGCGCGGGAGTTACAAGAAACTATTTGAGAGTACGGGGCTTAAGTCGGTCCGAATAGTGCCCGAGTCCCGAGCGGCTTTGATGACTGCGCTGGAGCAAGGCTACCTCAATTTAGATGCGGCGCGTAGCTCTGTCCTTATCGTTGACATTGGATCAAGCACAACAGATTTTACTTATTGCCACGATCTTGAGGCAGAAGACGTTGGGCATAATTTCCTAGGCTCAGGGCTTTTGGATGCGGAGATATTTAACATAAACCTCGCACGCCAAGAGAAGCGCGCCGAGATTGAAAAGCTTATCGCGCGTTATCCGCACTATCGCCCGATTATGGAATATTGGTGCCGCCTCGTAAAAGAACAGTATTTTAATGGCGAGGATGCGCCCGTTGAGATGATACGGCGTTTGCCGATTGAAGGCGGTGTATTGTTTGAAATTCGCATGGACGCAAGAGATGCCAAAACGATTTTAAGTGCGCCGCTGCCCACGCTCAATGGCTTTACTTGGCCTGATGCCTTTGCCTATGCACTGCGCGAGTCTGTGGAGGCACTTGGTGGACGAGATCCTGAAACGGTTCTCTTGACGGGCGGAGCGTCTCGATTGCCCTTGGTATTGCCAGCCTGCGAGAAAGCTTTTCCAAAGGCCCGTGTTGTGCGCGGGGCAGAGCCCGAATTTGCGATTGCGCGAGGCCTTGCATGGCTTGGGCGATTTGAGCATTTACACGCAAGTTTTAAGACCTCGGTTGATAAGCTGATGCTTGAAACAGGTCCCGTGCATGTGAAAGCCAGCGCGGCCAGCGCAGCGCTTGGTGAGAAACTCGCGCCAGAGATGGTCGATGCACTGACGGAAGCCTGCATCATTCCTGCCTTTCGTGATTGGCGCACCGGCAAAGTTGAGACACTTGACGGAATAGAAGCTGTCCTTGCGGATAAGGTTAAAAACTGGCTTGCAAGCAGTGATGCGCAGGATACGTTGCGTCCCGTCATTCGGCGCTGGTTTGCGGAACTTCAGCGCCAAATTGAAACGGATACGGACCCGCTCTGCCGTGACCACGGCCTACCCGCAATGGTGTTGTCGCTTGATGACAGCCAAACCGTTTCTAAGCACCTTGACGGACTAACTGTGGCCGCGCCGCAAGTGGCTAGCCTTGAAAGCGACACCGCTCTTATGGGGACGACTTTGTTTGCGGTTGTGATTGGCGTGCTGCTGGCGCATGCAAATTTGCTCGCGCCGCTTCTGGCTAATCCAATTGGCGTCGTTGTCGGCGGCGCAATGGGCGGGGCAGGGTTTTTGTTTGGACGCAAAGCCCTTGAAGGTAAATTTCGAACAACAAATGTGCCTGTGGTCGCGCGTCAGCTCATGACGGATAATCGCATTCGTAAAGCAACAGAGAAGCAGCGCGATGAGCTTATCCGCGCTGTCACCACGGCATGGGACTCGGCGGCTGCAGGCCGTTTTACCAAAGAACTGACCGATACGCTTTCAGCGGCGCTCGCAGAACGCGCTGACGACCGCGCCGTCTTATTTATGATTTAGCCTTAAAACTCCGTTTTCGCGCGCGGTTTTTTGGACTTCGGCACAATATCAAAGTCAACGTTGTCGCCGTCAGTTGTAATAACGATGCGTGTTCGCTTTTTGCCGTTCTCTATGAAGACGTCTTTTTCGATCGTCGTATTATTGCCCATGGTTTCAATGCTGAGCGAGTCCTTATCCTCATCCATTGAAAATCCGCCAATGCGGTTACCGTTAAACGAGAGACGCATGCCGTTACCTGTATCATCAATTTCAATATCCTCCGCGAGGTCAATCACAACATCGGCAAGGCTCTCGAGGATACCCGAATCGGCGAGCATGTTTTGAATGGAGCGTGCCGCGCTGCGTAACTCCTCGGGGTTCTCAATCAGCTCTATGCGTTTGGTGACTTTGGCGCCGCTACCTGCTAAGGCGGCGCTGTCATCGCTTTTGAGTTCTTTGACGATGATGCGGCTCTTTGTGTCCTTTGCAGAATTTAACGCATCGCGAAGCGTCTTGGCATGTTTCTCAAAATGCGCGTTAAGGTCCTCTTCAAATTGAACCACCGTTTCATTTTCAATCACAGCCTTTGCTTTGGTGTCTTTTTCATGGGGGTGATCCGCCGCATAGCTAATGACGGTTAGTGCCATTACAAGCGGCGCTGCGAGGGCAAGTTTTATGGCAGGGGACATGAGCGGCTCCAAGTAATTTTTGGTTAACCATAATTGTGTTGTCCGCGCAGGTAAATCTCTTTTCACAGTCTGCGCTTCAGCCTATGACTCACTCATGAAGGATCGATTTTTTTACCCCTTGGCCGCCCTTGTGATTTTTGGGATGATTGCCTTTGCCCTATCGCTAAAGACGGTCACAACGCCGTCTAATGTCGATATCTATGAGCGGCAAGGCGTTGACCTAGCAGATTTGTTTCCCTCGCCAGGTACGACAGTCCGCTTAAGCGAGTCGGGTGATGACATTTATGCTGTCTTATCAGCGCATATGACCCGAGAGATTGCGCCGCCTTCATCAGGGGTTTTTGGAACCCTTGGCCCTGCCTACGAAGCCAATTTTGGCGGGGCGGATATTGTTATCACCGTACGGGCGCGCCAAAGCAAAACAACGCCGTCAACCAAAATGGAACTTGGTTATTTTACAACGGGGGTGGGCGATAGCGGCTGGAAACCTTTTGTTTTGTCCAATGAATTTGTTGATTATAGTTTCGAGTTTTCGCCAAACCCGCCGTTGGATGAAGGTATAGATTACGTCGGGATTTGGCCCGACCCCGAAGGCAAGGGCGGAATGATAGATGTTCAGTCCGTAAAGGTTGAACGCCTTAGACCTTAGACAGTTTTTCCGCTTCGGTTATCATCCCCATGACATGGTAAAAGGTGCTGACTGGAATTGTTGCTGCGCAAGGGCTGCCCTCTGGGCTAAGCTGATCTGTCCAGCTGCCATCATCATGCAGGTAATGCTCGCGAAAGGCCTCAATCGCGCGCACCGCGTGGGATTTAGCCTCATTGTGGCCGCGCTCCATCATCGCGAGATGGGCGCGAATAACTTCGGTTTGTACCCAAAGCCGTTTTGTAGCGCGCCGCGTTTGGCCGATCTTATCTTCTTCGTCATTAAGGAAAATTGGATTTCCGATGAATGCTTTATCATATAGCGCAGCGGCATAAGACGCAGTGGAATGGCCCGTGAGTTTTTCATATTGACCCAATAGCCACACCCATTCTGCGGCATGTCCTGGCTCTGCGGTCTGTCCCAAGTCACCCGCAGCGAGTGTCCAATCCATATTGAAAAACTCAGAAACAACCGCGTTGTGCCCATCAAAAAAGTCGCGCTCGAATAACCTGAAAATGTGTTGCGCGGGACGTAGATGCCTCGCCTCGCCTGTGACTTGATAAAGCGCCATGCAGGCTTCGAAGTAATGCATGTGGGGGTTTTGGCGGCGGGGTAGAGACGCCGGTTTGCCCTCAAGCCAGCCCTCATTATCCGCCTCAAGCTCGACATCAACAAAGCCCATAATGTGCTCGCAGCGCTCGCGTGCCGCTTTGCTATGCTTTGCCTCAGGCAGGGCCGATAGCGTTGCCGTGCCAAGAAGATGAAAGGCATGGTCGTAAAAATCTCTCATCCCATCCGTCACGCTGTAATCTGGCCCGATGCGATGGGCATAGCCGCCGCGGCTATCGTTTGCGCCGCCTTTTTGGAAACCGTGCTGCTCGAGGAATTCATAGGTTTTGTCTGCGACTGAGGCGCCGTCATACCAAGCCAAGCGCGCGGCTTGGGCGTACACAAAAATCTGCCTTGATTGCACGCGAACACGGCGGATAGCCCCGATATTTGGCGCGCGGTCTAGCGTGAGGTCCTCATAAAAACCGCCATTGGCATCGCGTCCGTTTTTGGCCCAAAAGGGCAAAGCGGCGTCAATCAGCCAGCTCTTAAGAGCTTTGGCCTGACCTTGCAAAGTGTCCGTCATGATTATTTACCGATATTTTGGCAGCGGCTAAGGAGGAGGTTTCTGGCCTCTTCACCAATCTCGGGATGGTCCATAGCATAGGCTACGACGGCTTCGAAATAGCCATATTTGGACCCGCAATCATAGTCTTCACCTTCATATTCATAAGCGTGAAAACTCTGCTTGGCCATCAGAGCCGCCATGGCATCCGTTAGCTGAATCTCGCCGCCTGCGCCCGCGGCTTGAGTTTTCAATATATCCATAATTTCAGGCTGTAAAATATAGCGGCCTGTAATTTTAAGATTGCTTGGCGCGTCGGCGATGGCGGGTTTTTCGACCATGGCCGACATTTCAATCAGCCGCTTTCCGTCTTGGCGGCCCTTGGGCGCGATTACGCCGTAATTGCTCACGCGTTCATGCGGCACTTGGTCGACAGCAATAATATTACCGCCGACTTGATAATAGGCGTCGACCATTTGGGCCAGACATGATTTTTTAGCTTTCACTAGCACATCAGGAAGCAAGATAGCAAAGGGGTCATCGCCAATCACATCGCGCGCGCACCAGATAGCATGGCCGAGGCCAAGCGCGCTTTGTTGGCGCACAAACGACATTGTGCCCGCTTCAGGGGTGTCAGCATCAAGGGCTTCGTAAATTTCGGTTTTGCCTTTTTGGCGCAGGCTATATTCGAGCTCATAGGCGCGGTCAAAATAATCCTCAATCGCGCCTTTATTGCGGCCTGTTACGAACACAAAGTGCTCAATACCGGCGGCGCGGGCTTCGTCAACGACATATTGCAAAGCCGGCCTATCAACAATAGGCAGCATTTCTTTTGGAATTGTCTTTGTCGCGGGCAATACCCGCGTACCAAACCCCGCAACGGGAAGCACAGCCTTACGTATCTTCTTCATATCATCCCACAGTCTTGATTATTCAAAACTATGAGTAGCAGAATAAGATTACTCGACAGTTACCGATTTTGCTAGGTTGCGCGGCTGATCGACGTCCGTTCCAAGGTGAACCGCTGTGTGATAAGCCAGAAGCTGAATCGCTATCGACGTTACAATCGGCGCGATAAAGCTATCTGAGCTTGGCATAATGATTATATCGTCTGCCATATCCTGAGCGCCGCTGGCACCCGCTTCATCTGTGATAAGAATAATATAGGCACCACGCGAAGCAACTTCTTGTAGGTTTGAAATCGTCTTCTCATAGAGCGTGTCATATGGCGCAAGAACGATAACGGGCGTACCGTCCTCAATCAGCGCGATTGGGCCGTGTTTGAGCTCACCTGCTGCATAGCCTTCGGCATGTATGTAGCTGATTTCTTTCAGTTTTAACGCGCCCTCAAAGGCGATTGGGACCTGGCTACCGCGGCCAAGATAAAAGGCGCTGGTTTTCTTTGAAAGATCAAACGCGATTTGTTCGATTTTTTCATCAAGCTCTAGTGACTCTTTTATGAGGCGCGGCGCGGCGATCATGGCGCGAGTGAGGCGGATTTCCCCGTCCCGGGAGAGCGCTTCGCGGTCACGGCCTGCGGCAAGCGACAGCGCTGCCAAAGCTGTGAGCTGCGAGGTGAAAGCCTTGGTCGACGCAACGCCAATTTCTGGGCCCGCATTGATGGGGAGGGCCACATCGGCTTCGCGGGCCATTGTCGATGTCATTACGTTCACGAGCGCGGCTGTACGCAGGCCTTTTTCTTTACAATAGCGCAGCGCGGCGAGCGTATCTGCGGTTTCGCCGGATTGAGAGACCGCCATAAAGAGAGATTTTTTATCAACCACGGGGTTGCGGTAACGGAACTCGGACGCAACATCGACGTCAACGGCAATGCCTGCAATCTGCTCAAACCAATATTTAGCCACCATAGCGGCGTAGCAGGCCGTGCCGCAGGCAATGATAATAATGCGGTCAATATCCTTAAAGTCGAGCCCTTCTGGCGCGTCGGCGCACAGGCGCAGCTCGTCAATATAGTTGGTCATGGTGCGGCCAACTGTTTCGGGCTGCTCATAGATTTCTTTGAGCATAAAATGGCGGAAATTGCCTTTTTCTGCTACAGCAGGGCCGCCTTGGAGGAGGGTGATATCCCGCTCTACGGCGTTGTCGTTCACATCAAATATCTTGTAGCTATTTGGCGTAAGTATGGCCCAATCGCCTTCTTCGAGGTAGATGAGCCTTTGGCTTAGCTGCGCGAGCGCCATCGCGTCGGAACCAAGATACATTTCATCGTCGCCAAGACCGAGCGCCAGCGGCGACCCAGCCCGCGCGCAGAAAATCTGGTCCTCGTTACCGTCAATGATAACGCCAAAGGCATAGGCACCCCGAAATTTCTTAAGCGCTTTGCTGAAAGCATCAACGGGGGACAGGCCTGTACCGAGAAGTTTGTCAATCATATGGGCGACAACTTCAGTATCCGTTTCGGTTTTGAACTCGCGGTCCGACATTTCTTTGCGAAGCTCTGTAAAATTCTCGATGATACCGTTGTGAACAACGCCGACGCGGCCAGAGAAATGCGGGTGGGCGTTGGTCTCGTTCGGCACGCCGTGCGTCGCCCAGCGCGTGTGCGCAATACCTATGGGACCATCAAGCGGGGCGTCATTCAGCTTCGCCTCTAGGAATTTGATTTTACCCTCTGCTCGTGACCGCTTTAATGTCCCGCCGTCCAGTACAGCGATACCCGAGCTGTCATAGCCGCGATATTCGAGGCGTTTAAGTCCATCAATCAAACGATCCGCAACCTGGGTCGCGCCCACTATTCCAATAATTCCACACATAGTTAGTCTTTCGCTTGCGCCGTTGTTTGTCGCCCGTATATGGCACACATATAGTGAAGGTTTTCTGAATTCTAAAAAACCGCACCGCAATATGCAAAATCTACGCCGTTAGCAAATGATGTTGTGCATTTTTGACGCAGGGGATGGTCAGCCGCTTTGGCGGCAGATATTGACAGCCCCGCTTAATGGCTCACAATGACATCATGGAACCGACCGCACCTGATTTTCCGCCCATTCTTGCTTACGCAGCGCCGTTGTTTTTTGTGGCTGTTGCGCTCGAAGTACTCTTTATTTACTTTCGCAAGAAACGCGCGGGGCAAGCGGTACGCGGGCGTTATGAGGCTAAAGATGCAGCGGCTTCAATGACAATGGGGCTTGGAAACCTTCTTAGCGATCTGGCTATGGGATTTATAAGCCTGGGCTTTATGTTGTGGGTTTGGCAATTTCGGATATTTGATTGGGGTTTTGGTCTGGGGGCGTTTTTTGCGTGTCTGTTAGCGCAGGATTTCGTCTATTTTTACAAGCATTATGCCGCTCATCGCGTGCGCTGGTTCTGGTCTGCTCATGTTGTGCATCACAGTTCAGAGCATTATAATCTCTCGACAGCGCTGCGCCAGCCATGGAACAATCATTTTACGGGGTTTGTGATTTTATCGGCCCCGCTCGTTCTTTTGGGTTTCCATCCGCTTCTCGTATTTTTTGTCGGCGGTGTTAACTTGATTTATCAATTCTGGATTCACACGGAGACGATTGACCGCATGCCGAAATGGTTTGAGGCGGTCTTTAATACACCCAGTCACCATCGCGTTCATCACGCGACGAACCCGCGTTATTTGGATGCAAACTTTGGTGGCATCTTAATAATATGGGACCGCCTTTTTGGAACCTATGTTGCGGAGCGAGAGGATGACCCTTGTCAGTACGGCGTGGTGAAACCGATTAAGACTTTCAATCCTGTAAAAATCGCCTTTGCTGAGCTTGTCCAGATTTTGAAGGATGCGGGGCAGAGCGGCCTGTCTTTGCGCCAGCGCGCAGGCTATGTTTTTGGTCCGCCTGGATATTCCCATGATGGGAGCCGAAAAATGAGCGAGGATTTAAAACGCGATTTTCTGAAGGCTCATCCTGAATATGCGGGGCAACAAGGGTTTTGCCTCAAGAGTGTTGATGTTTCGCTCGCAGAATAGATTTTATTTCAATAGCTTAACCAAGACCGTTAAACAGTGCGCGCTGCTTTAGATTTAAACCTCTTGCATTTGATATTGTCAGTTTTCCCTTATTGGGCCTGACGCTAAAGGTTGCGACTTCGCTTGCGGTGTAGTCTTGACTTTGGGTGTTACTAATGGCCATCATTCTGACCTGCGCTGCGCTGCGGGAAAATGTGATATCCGTATAGCCATTATGGAGCGGGTTATAATAGCGCGCGTCGTCATTTGCTTGGGTCAGAAGCAGCGCGTAATCAGCTGTACCGGTGCCCATATATTTGACTAATGTTTCTGAGGAGACGGCTGTGCTGACGACTTCAACGCCGACTTTTTCGCCGCTTTCGCTCGTCAGATCGTTTATCCAAAACTCATGGGCATCACCGGTCAGAACAAAAATATCTTGCACGTCATTGCTAATAAGGCGGTTGTAAAACCGATCTCGCGCGACCGGATAACCGTCCCAGCTATCGGGATAGACGGGGAAATTATACTTCGATAATTTGACCATATCGCGCACGCCGGGCCAGTCTTTTTCAATCAAAGCTACGGCGGTCTCGTCGACATAGGGTTCAAGGTCAGGGGTGAGTAAGCGGCCCATAATGACTTGGTTGGCAATGATGCGCCACGTTTTACCGCTTTGTTTTGAGGCGGTTAGCGCGCCGACAATGAAGTCTTCTTGAACTTTGCCATACATCTCGCGGCTGGGGTCGCCAAGGATATCGCGCTTGAAACGGTTAGCGCCCTCTTCATTTTGGATGACGTCCTTAAAGCGCTCAATTTCCAAAGGTTCCGCGCGGGCCGTAAGGCGGGTTTCTACCGTCACAAGGGATAGTAAATTGCCATAATCAAGGTTTCTGAAAAGGCTTTCGCGTGTATTGCCCTCAGCGGGGTCGCGAATAGGCATCCATTCGTAGTAGGCGCGCATCGCAGCCTGCTTGCGGTCCTCCCAAGAGCCTTCGGTTTCTGAATTGTGATTCTCTGCGCCTGTCTGCCAGCTATCATTGCTCGATTCGTGATCGTCCCAAATCGTGATTAAGGGGAATTTAGCGCTCATTGCCTGAAGCGACGGGTCAGTGCGGTATTGCGCGTGACGAATTCGGTAGTCTTCTAGGGTGATTGTTTCGTGGCGCGGCTCATGCAGATGGCCTTGGCGCGCCATTTCAGTGCCTTCATATCCTTCTGCGCCGTATTCATAGAAGTAATCACCTAAATGTATGACGGCGTCTATGCCGTTTTGGCGGGCGATATGATCATAGGCATTGAAATATCCGTGTTGCCAGTTGGCGCAAGAAACAACGGCAAATCTGACGCTATCAACATCGCCTTCGGGCAAGGTTCGCGTTTGTCCAACGGGAGAGATTTCCTCGCCGAGACGAAAACGGTAATAATAAGCTTTGCCTGCGCTGAGCCCCGCCGCATCGACTTTGGCGGTCCAATTTGTGGCGGCGCTGGCCGCGACTGTGCCGCTAGTCTCTAGGCTGGCAAAGTCCTCCGTGGGTGCAATCTCCCAATTTAGCTTAACAGGGCCTCCATTGGCGTTTGCAGGTGTGATACGAGTCCAGAGTATAACGGCGTTTTGCAGCGGGTCACCGCTAGCGATACCGTGCGCAAATGTCCCTGTAGGGCGAGTTAAAGTACCAGAAGACAGTGTTTCATTTTGAGAGGTATTGCTGCAGCCCGTCAGCGCCGAGGCAACCCCTGCAAGCGTGCCTGTCGTGAGTAGTCCTCGCCGCGTAATTGACTGTGGCATATGCCGTCCCCTTGCGTTGGCTGCGTTTTCTTTCTCGTCTAGGGCGAAAAATGACCCACAACAAGCCGTAATTCCGTCGCAAAGCTAAGGAAGTCTTACGGCTATTAAGCAGAAAACCATTGAGGGGAAGTCATCACGCCCATAATTAAGTTTATCGCCGCGTGCTTCATAATCTACGTCTGCTCGCGATTTTAACACAAGCAGTCTCGCAGCGTGAGCGGCTGTTTCGCAGCGGGTTACCGGCGCATAAAGCCGCCCAGAATGCCGCGCGCTATGGCGGCGCCATGTTTACCGGCAATCGCGCGCCCAATAGAGGACGCAACGCTTCGCGCGCCAGCCTTCATGCCGCGCTCCAATGCGGATTGACGTTTGCGGCCCGATTTACGCGCCGGCTTTTTCTTTGCATTGGCGATGTCATTTGCGGTCGCTTTCTCTGCTGCTTTTTTCGCGGCCTGGCGTTTTTTGGTCAGAATTTCAAAGGCGGATTTTCTGTCCACCATCTTGTCGTATATTTCGCCCATAGGGCTTGCAGCAATAACGGCTTTGCGCTCTGCAGCGGTGGCGGGGCCTATACGGGACGCAGGCGGACGAATAAGAGTTTGCCCGACGACTTGCGGAACGCCTTTGGTGTCAAGCGCCGAGACTAACGCTTCGCCCACGCCAAGCTCTGAAATAACGGTTTCAGTTTTAAAGCTTGGATTGGGTCTGAAAGCCTGCGCCGAAGCGCGAATAGCCTTTTGCTCCTTGGGCGTATATCCGCGTAAAGCATGCTGGATGCGGTTGCCGATTTGGCCGAGGACTTCATCGGGAATATCTGCGGGATTTTGCGTGACAAACCAGATCGACACGCCTTTGGAACGGATAAGACGGGCTACTTGTGTGATTTTATCAACGAGCGCTTTTGGGGCGTCATCAAAGAGTAAATGCGCTTCGTCGAAAAAGAACGCCATAACAGGTTTATCAGGGTCGCCGACCTCTGGTAGTTCTTCAAACAGCTCGCTCATGAGCCAGAGCAGGAATGTCGAGTAAAGGCGAGGGGTGTTAATTAGGTCATCTGCCGCCAATATGTTGACCATGCCTTGGCCATTCTCATCCCTGCGCATCAGATCGGTCAATTTGAGGGCAGGTTCGCCAAAGAACGCGTCGGCGCCCTCGCGACGAAGAACAAGCAAGTCCCGAATTATGGCATTGACCGACACAGTGGCAATATTGCCATACTCCATCGACAATTCTTTGTTATTTTCCGCGATGTAAATCAGCGTCGACTTTAAATCTTTCATGTCCAAAAGGGGCCAGTCATTGGTCTCCGCGATATCAAAGGCAATGTTCATCACGCCTTCTTGGGCATCGGTAAGGTTCAACAGGCGCGAGAGAAGCATCGGCCCCATTTCCGAAATTGTTGCGCGAATGGGGTGTCCCTTTTTGCCATCTAAATCCCAAAAAGTGACAGGCATAGCGCTGTAATCAAAATCCGTTAGTCCAATCTTTTCTGCGCGCGACAGTAATTTTTGATGGAGCTTGTCATTGTCAGACCCTGATTGCGAAATGCCAGATAAATCGCCTTTCACATCGGCGGCAAATACGGGAACGCCTGCTTTTGAAAAGCCTTCGGACAAAATCTGTAAGGTAACGGTTTTCCCTGTACCCGTAGCGCCGGCGACAAGCCCGTGGCGGTTCGCGCGGTTTAAAAGAAGTGTCTGCGTTTTTCCGTCCGTATCTTTACCAAGAAAAATAGTGCTCATGCGTCTCTCCGAATCTGTACTTTTCTAAGGGGGCATGGAGCAAAGCGCAAGACGCCTGCTGTGCCGTGAATGGATCAAGGGACGCTGCCCGTTTGCATCCTCTCTAAATCACGCTAGAGACGGATTATGGAGATAAAGATGGACACAACGATTCGCGCAAGTTTGCTGTTTTTAGCCTTTGTGGCGCTAACATGGGGCATTTACCAGACCTCTAATATTATTGCGCCGTTCGCGCTCGCGGTGTTCATCTGGCTGATTATCGACGCGTTTGCGCAGTGGCTCGACAACCTATCACCAAAATTTCCCTATTGGCTTGCTTTGACCCTTGCGGTGTTGACTGTGGTAGCAGGGCTTGTGGGGATAGTTTTTATCATCGCCGACACTGCGCAGGACTTGTCAAAAGAAGCCCCGAAATATCAAGCGCGGCTATCAGAGATATTTTCATGGGTCAGTCACAATGCCTTATTCGAGCGTTTCCTCGGCGAGAATGTGACCTTTGCCGAACTGTCCAATCGTTTTGAACTTAATCAGAAGCTTCAAGCTTTGATGGCGGGTTTTGCCTCAACAATTCAGTCTGTGGCATCAAATTTTGCGCTTATCGCCCTCTATGTTGTGTTCCTCTTTGCGGCACAATCAAGCTTCCCGAAGAAGATGGACGATCTTTTTCCGAATAAAATTCGCCGCGATCAAGCGGGCAAGGTGGGCGCGCGTATTCGGGCTTCGATTGAGAAATATCTTGGCGTCCAGACAGTGATATCTCTGATGCAGACGGTGCTGAGCTATATCATTATGGCGTCTATGGGACTTGATAATGCGCTGTTTTGGGCGCTCGTCATCTTTATTTTAAACTATATTCCAATTGTCGGCGGACTCGCGGCTGTTGTACTGCCCGTAATGTTTGCGCTGGTGCAATTTGAAAGCATACCGATGATTGGGCTGCTCGCGGGACTGTTGTTCGCGGTGCAATTTGTCATTGGCAATACTATTCAGCCCAAAATGATGGGCGATAGTATGAACCTCTCCGCGCTTGTCGTGGTGCTGTCCCTTACGCTGTGGCAGGCTTTGCTTGGGGGTGTTGGAGCTTTCCTGTCTGCCCCGCTGACTGTAATTATCATGATAATTTTGGCGCAATTTCCTACCACGCGCTGGATTGCAGTTATGCTCTCTGCAGATGGCCAGCCCGATCTGGACGAAGACGAAAAGAAAAAGGCCAAAGCGCAGCCGTCCATGTAAAGCGTGCGTCGACACATTCGGCTCACCAATCTGTGATGATAATGGCATTGGTCTTTTGAGAAGTTGTGTGTTTAAAAATGCCTATGACACATATCTTAAACACGGCCGCGTCGCTTCGCAAAACCATCCTCTCGTTCACGTTTTGGGTGGGGGCTTCAGCAAACGCCTTTGCTGGAGAAACCCCCACAACAGTTGTTGAGCTGTTCACCTCTCAGGGCTGTTCCTCATGCCCGCCAGCGAATGAATTTGTTGGTGATTTGAGTGAAAATGACGACATTCTTGTCCTGACCTATGGTGTGACTTATTGGGATTATCTTGGCTGGACCGATACTTTTGGCGATCCCGCTTTCACCCAGCGCCAACGTGAATATGGACAGGCCTTCGGAATAGGGAATGTTTACACGCCGCAAATCGTGCTCAATGGCTCGGCTCATAGCCCTCGTTATACGAAGGCCGATGTGAAATCTATGCCGCTTCCCATAACTGAAACGGCGGTAAATGTGACAGTCGAAGCGGGCCAATTGCGCGTCGAGTCCGATGTTGATGTCATGCTTGTGACTTATATGCCAGGGTGGCAGGATGTTCCTGTCAAAGCCGGAGAGAACCATGGCCGCACGCTTCGCATCGCAAATGTTGTGAGCGCGGTGACGCCTGTCAAAGCTGGTCAAGACTTATCCAAAGCTGCGGAGGACGGCTTGGCCTATGCTGCGCTGGTGCACGACCCAGAGACGCTCAAGGTGCTGAGCGCCAGCGTTTACACGCCCGAGTAAGCTCTTCCCCTAAAAATCAGCACCCGGCCTTAAACGTAGTCGACCCCAAAGCGGGGCTGGTCGCCTTGGGGTCGTCCACCGTTCGCTAATAGGTCAGCGCCGGTTTTCTATGCCAGATTGGGAGAGCCAGCATATATGTGTGCGCCGAGGGCGCACTATCAACTAACAAAGCGGGGTCTCGGAAGGGCTGGGGGGTATGAAAACCGTGAACCTGCTCTTGCCAGTCGATTGCCTATCACTCGCGCTCTAAAGGGGCCGCAACGCGCCCGAATTACGGCAAAATCAGGGCAAATCGTGAAAGTTTGGCAAGAGGCCCCTCAGGTTGTTGCCGTATAATCATGCGGCGTTGGCATAACTTTCAGGCTTGAACGCAGCATAAATTTGGCTAAATTATTGTATGAGCTCAAAAATTGTTCCGCTTCATCCCCCACGCCAGACGCCCTCAAGCCCGCCGACCACGATTGCGGAGCCAAGGCGGCTAACCTCATCTCAAACTTATGAAGACTTGCAGGTCGCCTTTCAGCGCAAAGAGCTTGCTTTGATTCTCAATGTTTACGGGCAGATGGTCAGCCAAGGGGAGTGGAAAGATTACGCGATGGACTTCCTCAAAGACCGCGCCGTATTTTCTATTTATCGTCGGGCCAGCGAACAGCCGCTTTACCGCATAGAGAAGACCCCAGCCCTAAAGGATAAGCAGGGCCAGTATGGCGTTATTGCGCCGGGTGGGCTTATCATGAAGCGAGGACATGACCTCAAGGCTGTGCTGCGTGTTTTTGATAAGCAGCGCTTTCGGATTGCCCGCTAATTCTAACAGCCAAGATTTAGGCAATAAAAAACCCCGCAGGCCAGAGCGCGCGGGGTTTGATCAGAGAGCGCTAGCGGTGGCTATTCGCGACCAAACAAGCTCATCAAAATTTGGAACATGTTCACAAAGGCTAGGAGGAGAGACGCCGCGCCGTAAGCTGACATTTTGTTCATCATCGCAGGGTTGCCTGCTGCGCTGTAATAAACACGCTTAAGCATTTGTGTCTCCCAAGCCGTAATCATTGCAATCGCTGCTAAGGCAATGAGATTGATGATGATATCCATCGGGCCCGTTGGGCGCAGAGCCGGGACAAACATGCCAAGGATGTTGATAGCGATATAGCCAATGAACGCGGCGAAAGCATATTTCACATATGTCGACAGGTTGCGCTCGGTCGAATAACCAAACAGGCTAAGCGCTGCAAACATCGCGACGGTCATGAAGAATATCTTAGCGATAATCATGCCCGGTACGAAAGCCGATACGGCTGACATGAACACACCCATAAAGGCCGCAAAGCCAAATAAGAAGGCTTGCACGCCGCCAAGGCTCATGGTCGGCAATTTACGACCTACACCCGCAAATAAGAGCGGGATGGCAATAACAAAGCCGATCAATAAAAGGGGATTACGAAGAACGCCCAGCAATTGCGGGTTGCTTTGGATGGCTTGTCCGCCAAAATAAGCAACACCTGCCGTTACAGCCATAGCCATGGCCATATAACGATAAGTACCAAGCATAAAGTTTTTGAGGCCAAGGTCGACCTGTGCTGAGTTTCCAACAGCGTTATTGAACTGATTCATTTAGTTTGCTCCTTTACAAGCTATGCCGTTGTCACGGCGCGTATCCCCTATATAGTACATGTTGAGTGAAAATCCAAATATTACCCGCATTGATTTATGCTATAGATGACAGAGGCTTTAGCTATGGAAAAAAGAGAACTTGGCCGCACAGGCGACATGGTCACATCAGTCTGCCTTGGCACAATGACGTGGGGCGAGCAAAACACGGAAAGTGAAGCCCATTCTCAGCTCGATTATGCTATAGACGCCGGCATTAATTTTATCGATACAGCAGAGATGTACCCCGTACCGGGCCGCGCAGAGACGCAAGGCCGCACTGAAGAGTACATTGGTACATGGATAAAAGGCCGGAAAAAGCGTGACGACTTTTATCTCGCGAGTAAAATCACGGGTTTATCTGGCATGACGTGGACGCGCGACGGCAAAGTTGGCATGACGCGCCACACCAAAGCTCAGATTAATGAGGCGATTGAGAAATCGCTCGCGCGCTTGCAGACGGATTATATTGACCTTTATCAGCTTCACTGGCCTGACCGGCCTTTGCCCGGCTTTGGGTTTCACAGCTATCACGATTACGACACGGATGACATGGAGCCGCTCTTTGATATTCTGACCGCGCTTGGAGAACAGGTTGAGAAAGGCAATATCCGCCATATTGGCCTATCCAACGAGAGCGCTTGGGGCATGATGAAATTTGTGCAGCTCGCGGAGACGCATAATCTCCCGCGTATTGCCTCTATCCAAAACGTCTACAGCCTTGTCGCGCGCCGCTTTGATTACGCCCAAGCCGAAATCACGATGCGCGAAGATGTGGGCCTATTGCCATATTCGATTCTCGCCATGGGCTATCTGACAGGTAAATATGATGACGGCGCAGCGCCCAAAGGCTCGCGCAAGGAGCTGTTCCCAGAGTTTTTGCAGCGCTATCATAATGACGGCGGCGTTGACGCGATCAAAGCTTGTAATGACGCAGCGCGAGATCTTGGTGTCACGCCAACGCAATTTGCGCTCAAATTCACAGAAAGCCGTCAATTTGTTACGTCAAACATTATCGGCGCAACCACGCTGGAACAACTAAAGGATAATATTGACGCGCATAACATCATCTGGACTGAGGAGATGGAAAAGGCCGCGCATAACATTCACAAGCGTTTCCGCTCCCCCGTTTGCTAGTTCATGCGTCTGTTCACGGCGCTTCGCCTTCATCCTGACATC
>CAKZTE010000064.1 GCA_937923115.1 uncultured Caulobacterales bacterium
CGCAGGGCTACAGCGCGAAGCGCCTTGTTTTTATCGCCGAGTGCTTGGCCGATATGAAAGTCAGCCTGTATGAGGGCAGCACAGTAGATGCGCTTACGGCGCTGTCGGCGGGCAGCCAAATATTCACAGCCGCTACGCCAAACCCCGCTTTTGGGTGCATAATCGAGGACTTAGGCATCACCGTGATTGACGAAATCCCCCTCGCCCGCATTGATGAGCACGCGGACCTTGGACGTTTCTTTCGCTATTGGAAAAAGGCAGGAAAAAGCGTTATGGGTCGTGACGGGCTGCCCAATGGTCAAGAGGATTTGTTTTCATGAAAATAGCAATTATTGGCGCAGGGCTCTCGGGCATTACCGCCGCAAGGACACTCAGCGATAAACTTGAAGCGAAAGCGGCCATTACCGTGTTTGAGAAATCGCGCGGCGCAGGCGGCAGAATGTCCACTCGGCGCACTGACGATTTTGAATTTGACCACGGCGCGCAATATTTCACAGCAAAAGATACCGCGTTCAAAGCTGCCGTGGATATGGGCACAAAACAAGGCCATATCGCGCCGTGGCACGGCATAGCGAAATACCTCAAGGACGGTACGTTGCAGAACGATACAGGCGGCGCGCGGTATGTCTCGGCCCCGCGCATGAATAGCTGGATAAAGGCCATGACAGAGGGACTGGATGTCAAAACATCCGCGCGGGTTAGCGGGCTTTTGAAGACGGGTACAGGCTGGACCCTAGACTTTGAAGACGGCGCGAAAGAGACGGGCTTTGATGCCCTAGTCTGCGCTGTGCCTGCCCCGCAGGCCGAAGCTCTGCTAGAGCCGCTAAGCTTTGCGCAGCTTTCCGCAATTAAGGCTACGAAAATGGACGTTTGCTTTGCGCTTATGCTCGGCTTTCACGCGCCTCTGTCCTTGCCGTGGGACACGCTGCGCAGTATCGACGGGCCGGCAAGTTGGATTGCCGCCAATTCGGCTAAGCCCGGCCGGCCCAGCGGCGGCACGGCGTTGATGGTGCATTCGGGACCGCAATGGTCCAACGCCAATGTTGACCGTGATAAAGCGGAGCTGCAAGCCGAAATGATTGACGCCGCAAGTGCTCTCACTGGATTAGATCTCTCTAAGGCTGATTACACCACTACCCACCGTTGGCTTTACGCCGCCGTAAGCCAAGGTGCTGGTCAGCCTTGCCTTAGTGATAAGGCGCAAAATGTGGTTGTCTGCGGGGATTGGTGCCTCGGCGGGCGCGTTGAGGGCGCATGGCTCAGCGGCAAAGCCGCCGCAGAGCACGTTATAAGCTGGGCCGCACAAGCTTAGCCCAAAGACCGAAATAGATGCTATGAGACGGGCGGGTGATAAACTTCGTTATTCTCATCGAGCAGCACCACATTTGGCGCATAGTTACGGGCTTTTTCTGCTTCCATTTGGCAATAGGTAATGATGATAATCTTATCATCCAATTGCACGCGGCGTGCGGCCGCGCCGTTCAGGCCAAAGGTCTTTGACCCGCGCGGAGCCGTAATAGCGTAGGTCGTGAAACGCTCGCCATTATTAATGTTCAAAATATCAACTTGCTCATTGGCCAATATGCCCGCGCGCTCCAAAAGGTCTTGGTCTATAGAAATCGACCCTTCATAGTGCAAATCCGCTTGAGTAACTGTGGCACGGTGAATTTTACCCTTCATCATGGTCAGTAGCATATAAACCTCCTTTGGCCGTCTACATCCTCTATATAGGAAGTTTTGCGCCGCATTAAAGGCGCAACCAACGTGCTGCGCGCGTCATTTATGTACCGTTCAGACGGGCAAATCGCAATGCTTATTGCATCACCAAATTTGCAAGGCTAACAGGCACCTATGGACATTCTCATTCTGATAACTGGCGGTACGCTCGACAAAGTGCACGACACGGCCACGGAGGCGCTCGCCTTTCGCAAAAGCCGCAGGAGCCACATCGGAGACCTGCTGAAAGTTGGACGTAGCCATCTACCGCGCCAAGAGATTATCATGATGAAAGATAGTCTGGATATGACCGATGATGACCGCGCGCTTATTCTGCGCGCCATCACCGCAGCCCCCGAGAAGCATATTGTGCTCACCCACGGCACGGGCACAATGGAATTAACCGCAAAATTCCTCGACGGAAAAACAGGCGATAAGACGGTTGTCCTGACAGGTGCTATGCGCCCCTTCTCACTGGGAAAATCTGATGCAGGCTTTAATATGGGCGGAGGCATTATTGCGGCGCAAACCCTCCCCGCAGGGGTTTACGGCGTTATGAATGGACGGGTCTTCACCCCGGACACGCTCCAAAAAGACACAAAACGCGGGCGGTTTGATAAGGCATAATACTGATTTTAATCTCCTTGCATGAGGACCACTCGGCGCTAAGATTGATAAAATCTTTTAGCCAAAGGCCCTCATATGACCGTTTCTCGTCCGTCTTTTCGCTGCCTCCTAGGAGGCTCTGCCACCGCGATAGCCCTATCCACAATGCTCATCGGCTGTAACAATGCCGGCACAAACGCCGCCAATGTGATCGCGCCTGCTGCCAAGTCAGAACTCAGCCTTGATGTAGAGAGTTACGAGCTTGAAAATGGTCTATCCGTTGTGCTGCATATCGATAAATCAGACCCAATTGTGGCCATTAATTTGGCAGCCCATGTCGGCTCGGCGCGCGAAACGAAGGGGCGCACGGGCTTTGCGCATTTGTTTGAGCATCTGCTGTTCTTGGACTCGGAAAACCTTGGTTATGGCGGCCTTGACGAAATGAACACGCGCATAGGCGGCGAAGGCACAAACGGCTTCACGACCAATGACATGACGCAATATTTCCAAGCTGTGCCCTCGGACGCGCTCGAAAAGGTCATTTGGGCCGAAGCGGATAAGCTCGGATTTTTTATCAGCACAGTCACCCAAGGCGTAATTGATAACGAAAAACAAGTCGTCAAGAACGAGAAACGTCAGCGCGTAGACAATCAGCCCTATGGTCACAATTGGGATATCATTGGCCGCACGCTTTACCCCGAAGATCACCCTTATAATTGGCAAGTCATCGGCTCCCTTGAAGACCTAGACGCGGCCACACTTGAGGATACGCAGAACTTCTACAAACGCTGGTACGTGCCCAACAATGTCACGCTCACCCTAACGGGTGACTTTGACAAGGCAGAGGCCAAAGCTTTGATAGAAAAGTATTTTGGCGAAATTCCGCGCGGCCCAGATGTGGAACCTTATGCCCCGCGCGCCGCCATTCTCACTGAGACGCAATCGCTTTACTACGTCGATAATTTTGCCAAAGTTCCGCAACTCACCGCTGTTTGGCCCGTAGTAGAGCAATATCACCCCGATAGCTACGCGCTCGATGTCCTCTCGACCTATCTTTCCAATGGCAAACGCGCGCCGCTAAATGAAGTTTTGATTGATGAGGCCAAGCTAACCTCAAGCGTCAGCACATTTAATAACACCGCAGAAATTGCTGGCGAGTTTTACCTGATTATCCGCAGTAATGATGGGGAGCCGCTGGGCAACCTCCTGCCCGCAATTGAGCAGGGATTTGCGCGTTTCGAAGAAAACGGCATATCTCAGGATGACTTGGACCGTATCAAGGCGGCAAATGAAGTTTCTTTTTACAACGAAATTCAAAGCGTACTCGGTAAAGCTATATCACTGGGCGAGTATAAGCTCTTCACGGGCGATCCAAATTACTACAAACAAGACATTGCGGGGCTACAAGCCGTGACCACGGCAGATGTCATGCGGGTCTATGAGACCTATATCAAAGACAAGCCTGTTCTCTACACCTCCGTCGTACCCAAAGGCCAAGCAGATTTAGCATTGCCGGGCGCGCGCGAGATCCTGATTGCAGAAGAAAAGATTGAAACAGGCGCAGAAGGCGAAACCGATTTTGAGCCGACGGCACGTACCTTCACGCCCACGCCGTCCGCCTTTGACCGCACAGTTGAACCCCCATTTGGAAAGGCCTACACACTCACCCCGCCCGATGTTTGGCGCGAGACTCTTCCCAATGGCATAGAGGTTTACGGCGTAGAATCTCGCGAAACGCCGCTGGTATATTTCTCGCTTCAAATCGGAGCCGCGCAAGATCGCGCAGGAGCCGATATGCCCTCGCTCGCGGATATGACGGGGGACATGCTAGAGAAAGGTACACGCTCCCTGACCACAGCAGAGTTTGAGGACGCCGTGAAATCGCTTGGCTCATCAGTGTCTGTTTCGGCGGGCCGCACGGAAACCTTTATTAGCGGGAACGCGCTATCGCGGAACTTCAAAGCCACAATGGCACTTGTTGAAGATATGCTTCTTAATCCGCGCTGGGACGAAGAAGAGTTTGAGCTTTTGAAAGCCAAACGCCTGAATGATATTAAACAAGCCGAAGCTGATCCCAATAGCATCGCCCGCCGCGAAGCCGCAGCCCTGTCCTATCCCTCCGATCACCCCTTTCGCTACACGGGATATGGCCCCGCCGATAAGATGGCAGCGATTACATTGGATGATGTGAAAGCGTTCCATGCGGCCTATTACGCACCTTCCACGGCAGTTCTTCATGTCGTCGGTGCCGCGACGGCCAAAGACGTCAAGAACGCCGCGGCAGGGCTGGCTAAAAATTGGACTCAGGACGCGCCGGCTCAACTTTCCCTCGCGCGCGCAAAAGCGGTCGAGACATCGAAGATTTATTTCTATGACGTCCCCGGCGCGAAGCAATCCGTTCTGCGAATTGAGCGCCCCTCAATTTCGGCTACCCACCCGGACTATCCGCTGGCGGAAGCAATTAATTTTCCACTGGGCGGGATTTATACGTCCAAACTCAATAATACCTTGCGCGTTGAAAAAGGCTATACCTACGGCATTCGGTCCGGGTTTTCAGGCGGAAAAGAGGAAGGCACATTTCGTATCACCTCCAGCGTTCGCAGCAATGTGACCAAAGAAAGCCTCGCGCTCATCAAAGAGATTGTCGATCGTTATGGCCCAGAGTTCTCACAGGAGGATTTGGGCGTTATGAAGGACGCTTTGCTGCGCGGTCAAGCGCTCAAGACTGAGACATTATCAGATAAGCTCTCCATGATCGGGCAAATGAGCGAATTCGGCTATAGCGCTGATTTTAAAGCAAAAAATGCAGAAAGAATTGCCGCTATGACGCTTGACGATGTCAAACGTCTTGCCAAAGGCTACATGCGAACAGACGCTATGAATTACGTCGTTGTGGGCGATGCGGAAACCCAAAAACCTCGGCTTGGCGCGCTTGGCTTTGGTGACCCCATTAGCCTGAATACCGACTAAACTAACTGTATGGTTCTGGATTTCGGCCTTGTAATTTTAGGGTTATCCCTGCTGATCGGAGGCGGAGAGGCGATTGTTCGCGGCTCCGTATCGGTGGCAGATCGCTATGGCATATCCAAAGCATTGATAGGGGCAACCCTTGTCGGTTTTGGTACATCTCTTCCCGAGTTTGTGGCGACATTTGGGGCGGCGGCGCAGGGTTCAGACGGTATTGCCTTTGGGAATGTTATTGGCTCAGACATCGCGAACTTGCTTCTAATTCTTGGATTATGCTCGCTCATCTATCCTATGGTGACGCCCACGAAAGGGCTCAAGCGCGACTTCCTATTTGTTATGATGGCCAGCCTTGCCTGCCTGATTACGATCATATTGGGCGGTATCTCGCAGGTTTTTGCCGCCCTGCTCTGCGCTCTTTTCGTGGTGTATATGGTCATTGTTTTTCGCAGCGATAAAGGCAGTCTTGAAGGCGAAATTCCCCAGGCGCGTTACGCGCTTCCTATTGCTGGCGGGCTTGTCGTGGCTGGCATTTCCTTACTTGTTGGCGGAGCCGAAATCCTCATAAAAGGCGCGGTTGGCGTTGCCGCC
>CAKZTE010000065.1 GCA_937923115.1 uncultured Caulobacterales bacterium
TGGATGAGCGCGCAGTTCCGCTTCATTACCCTATCGGATACCTTCACAACCGGCAGTTCCATCATGCCGCAAAAGCGCAACCCCGACGCCGCAGAGCTGACCCGCGCAAAGGTTGGCCGCATCATGGGCGCGCTCACGACCTTAATGATAGTCATGAAAGGCTTGCCGCTCGCCTATTCCAAAGACATGCAAGAAGACAAAGAACCTGTGTTCGATGCCTTTGAAGCCCTCGATGTGGCGCTGGCTGCAATGACGGGTATGGTCGCGGATATGGCCCCAAATAAACCCGTCCTCGCCGCCGCGGCTGGAGCCGCTTTCTCCACAGCGACAGACCTCGCCGATTGGTGCGTGCGTAAGCTCGATATGCCGTTTCGCGACGCGCACCACGTCACAGGCACACTCGTCGCTATGGCTGAAAAGCAGGGCAAGACGCTGGACGCGCTCGCGCTATCCGATATGCAATCAGTGGAGCCGCGCATCACGGACGATGTTTATTCCGTCCTCTCGCCGCTGGCCTCCGCCAGCTCGCGCGTGAGCTATGGCGGCACAGCCCCAAGCGAAGTCGCCAAACAAGTCGCCCGCTGGCAGGACGTTTTAGGATAATATATGAAACACATTATTTTAATCACCGCCGCCTTAGGGCTAGGCGCTTGCTCGCAAGCGCCCGAAACGCCCAAGACAAATGCGGCGCCTGAAAACACCTTCTCCTTTATCGGTAAAATCACATTACAAGACGGCGCGCGGAGCGAGTTTAATACGCTTATGCAAGAGGCTTTCGCGGGCATGAATGACTGCATCAGCTGCATGACATTGCTGGATGTCAAAGACCCCAATGTGATTTGGGTGTCGGAAACATGGCCGAGCAGAGCCGCCCATGATGCCGTGCTTGATGACCCTGATCTGCAAGCGGTTTTCGCAAAAGGCCGCCCGATGATCACCAAAATGCAGCGCATGGCCGAAGTCGGCGAGTAGCAATATGGCTAAGAATTCTGACCAAACCCGCGATCCTTTTTGCGAAACGCGCGATACATTTTGCGAAACGCGCGATCCTTGGACGCGGTATGAGCAGCGCACAGAATTTGAAAACCCTTGGTTTTCTGTTCATACCCAAGACTGCCTCACGCCCAGCGGAACGCCCGCCACTTATGGCTGGGTGCATTTCAAGAACCGCGCCGTCGGCGTTATCCCGCTGCATGATGACGGTACGATCACGCTGGTCGGCCAGTACCGCTACCCGCTAGAGCAATATTCATGGGAGCTACCCGAGGGCGGCTGCCCCGAAGGCCGCGAGCTTATCGTCGCTGCTGAAATGGAGCTGTCAGAGGAAACAGGGCTGACCGCCGAGACAATGGAGCCGTTTCTGAAATTTCATACCTCCAACTCCATCACCGATGAATATGGCCAGCTCTTCCTCGCGCGCGGCCTCACTGAAGGGCAGGCTCACCCCGAAGATAGCGAAGAGCTACAGATAAGGCGTGTGAGCCTTGAGATGATTTTGGAGGAAATTGAAACGGGTAAGATTACAGACGCGCTGACGATAATGGGGGTGTATAAGCTTGCGCTGTGGAAAGCGCAGGGGAAGATTTAATCCTTAACGTAAACCCGCTGCCCCGCCGAATAGGCTATCATCATCACAGCGTTTTCGTCTCCCGTATTTTTGGTCTGGTGAATTTCGCCAGACCTTATGAGACACGTGTCGCCAACATTCATCGCGCGCCACTCATCGCCTATGCGCTGACTTATCTGTCCCGCAACAATATGAATTGTTTCGCTACAATTTGTGTGGTGGTGCAGTTCTGAGAGAGCGCCGGCCTTAACCGTCATACGAGCAAGGCTTATATCAGCATCTGGATTAAGCCGCGTCTCCATGAGCCATTCCATTTGAACGGGGCTTTCAGTCATCATTACCTTTAGGAGCTTCCAACCCTTCCATGCGTTCGGCCAGTTCAGTCATAATATATTGCCGCTGCACATCGCTATAGCGTGTCCATTTTGCGATTTCTTCGCGCGAGCGGCCGCAGCCTTTGCAAAGGCCTTTTTCAATATCAAGCTCGCAAATAAGTTTACACGGACTCTCGATTTGAGGGGTTTGGGATAGCATTATTATTGGCCTCTATCGGTCATGAGATAGGTCGCAAAGCTGGCGAGCCAATGACTGCCGCTATAGTGCTCATCACTCACGGCTGCGACCCCTGTATCAGCATGAACTTTGGCGGCAGCCACAAGAGAGGCGCGGCGTGCATCGCCTTCGGGGAGCGCGCGGGCAATATTGTAAAGATTCCACGCGCGCGAGCTGTTCACCCCGTCCAAATGCACAAGCTTGCCGTCGCTCGCATCCTTGACAATACCGGGCGCAAGCCAATCTGCGCGGCCATCTGTTGGCACATCGGGCATGAAGGCCGTGAACCAGTCGTTAAATTCATCGGGCGTCAAAATGCGCCGCATCAAGTCCGCCTCCATCAAGCAAGGCGAGAGGAAATCTTCCCCGCTTGGCTCATAAGCCAGCGGGCAGTTCACATCATTTTTATGAAACGCAAGCGAGCGTTCAATAATCAAATACTCCATCTCGCTATCGCCCGCAATGCGCGCCCAATCCAGCATCAGCCCAAAGGCAAAAGCGCTCTGGTTATGCGTCCCAAGACGAATGGGGTAGGCGAGTTTGGGCAGCCACTCTTTTAGGCTTTGCGCGACGTCTGCTTCGAGCGGCTTTAGCCGTTCAAGCCAAACTTTAGCGCGCGGGTCATCATATTCGCGCAGTTCCGCCGTAAGCTGTAGCAGCCATGCCACACCATAAGGCCTCTCCCAAGAGCCGCGGGCGGGACGCGCAAAATTGGCAATCTCGCCTGCAATGTTTTCTTTAGTAAAGCTTTGCTCTAATTTCGCGAATGCTTCATCTCGCCAGTCTTGATTTTGGGCAGCATCTTGCGGTGCCGTGCGCAGCAGCCGTACCAAAAGCCAATGGCCATGTACGGCGCTGTGCCAATCAAAACAGCCATAGAAGACTGGGAACAATTCTTTCGGGCGGCCTATCTCTTCGGCAGTATCCGTTGTGCGCGAGATTTTATTAGGGAATTCTTGGTGGACACAGCTCAGCGCGAGGGCGGAAAACCGCTCTGCCAGCTCTGGCGAAATCTGCGATGGATAATCCGCCGCTGTCGGCATGTTGGCGGGCAGTGATACGGACGGCTCAAAGTCAACCGCGTTACAGGCTGTGAGAAGAAGGGCGGCGCAAAGGAATATTTTTTTCATGGGCCTAGGCTAACGCCCAAAGCCGCAAAATAAAAGCCTAATCGTCGCCTTCGTTCTCTGCGGTAAAGCCGAGGGATTTCATTTTCTTCACGCTCGGGCTCGGCATGAGTTTAAACGCGCCGCCGCCTACCGTCATTGTATCCGCGCCAGAGGCTTCAATGTCCTCAAGCGCAATAACGAAGGTTTTTCCAAACTGCTCGACGGGCGGTCTTGAAACCGCCTGCCCTGCTTGGGTGAAGCTCACATTAAGCGGCGTATCTTTATACAAATACTCGAGTGATAGATGCGTCATTTTCGGCACGAGCAATGCTATGGGGCCGCCGAACATCTTTTTATAAAATGATTTTCCGTCCGCCACACCGTCTTGAAGTTCAGCGAGCGAATAAGGCCCCGTGCGATTCTTGAACAGAACATCATTATCAATGTTCATGCCAATTTTGGACGTCTCACCCTCTTTGGTCAGAACTTGACCGCAAAGCTCAGCCGTTATTGGTAGCCCCTGGAGTTTTTGATGAAAGTCTGTCACACGGCCATCCGCAGCGACATTAAATGGCGTGTCTACACCCTCGCTGCGTGCCCAAAAATTTGGTAGCGCTTGGCTGTCATCTTCACGTTCAAATGCGGCCGTCATCACGGCTTCTAGCGTATCGGTTCGGGCCGGTTTCAATTCGCTCATTTTGTCATAAAATTTGACCAGGCCTTTCGCAGAAAAACACTTCTCAGCAGCGGCAGGCGATGAAATATCCTCAGCTGCGGCATTGATGCTAGTAAGGCCAATTACTGTAGCTGCGATTAAAATTCTACCTCGCATTTGACGCATCTTTCGTGGTAACATTCTTCTCGCCAATACCATATTTTCGCATAGTCTTGACACTGGCGACTGGCGAGAGCTGATAGGGTCCGCCCGAAATCACAAGGCGGTCGGCCCCCATATCCTTCAGGTCATCCAAGTCAAAAACATGGGATTCATTATAAAACTCTGTTTCAATCGGCGGGAGCGCTGTTTCGCCTTTATACGCCGTCATTTGCAAGGGTGTCTCTATATCGTCATAGCGCAGCGATAGATGGTCGGTGTCGGGCATGAACATACGCGCCACTTTTGGTATCATCTTTTTGTAAAGAGATTTACCGTCTTTTGTGCCTTCTTTTAGCTCATCAATCGTGTGGCTGCCGCTACGATTTTTAAACTTTGGCGTCAGGCCCATTTCAAAATATAGCCCTTCGTCATTTCCTGGTCGGCCCACGCGGTTCACGTCTTTAATGCATAAATCACTGCCCGCCTCAGCGGACTGAACTTTAGGCAAAAAGTCGGGTACGCCGCCATCTGGCAGAATAGTCAGCGGTGTTCCCGTCTCGCCTTGAGCGTCCTTAGGGCGGATGAAATATTTCTGGGGCAGCGCGCCGCCGTCAAATATCCGAAAACGCGGGGCGAGTTTGCTGTCGACAACATCCTTTTTATCCGCGTCCGCCGCCGCGAGCTTTTCGACAAGCTCCGTCGCAAACTTTGTTGGGAAGCAGTAGATTTCGCCGCGGATACTGTTGCGGTCAAAGTCGTCTGCATAAGCATTCGCGCTGAGGAGAAATGACGCGCCCATAACGGCTGTAAAAAGTATTCGCATAGACTCTGTCCTTGTTCGGCGCAGTATCACAATGCGCCGCCCGCAATAATAGTGAAAGATTGTTCATAAGACAGTACGCAAAAGCGGGCGAAACCGCTTTACCACCGCAGCATCCGTGCCTAAAAGACCGTATGAAACAGAAACGCTTATTACCATTCGCCCTCACTGCGGCCCTCTTGCTGAGCGCTTGCGGCATAAAAGGTGACCTTGAAACACCGCCGCCAATCTGGGGCGACAAATCTGGTAAAGCTCAGCCTGTATCGCCAGACACTAACGGCTAAATATGCGCCATTTCCATTATAAAGACGGCGAGATGTATGCCGAGGATGTGGCTTTGCGCGATATAGCCGCCAAAGTTGGAACGCCCGTCTATGTTTACTCCACGGCGACATTTCAGCGTCATTTCACAGTTTTTGCGAACGCCTTTAAAGACCGTACAACGCTGATTGCCTATTCTGTTAAAGCAAATTCAAACCTTGCCGTTTTGGCAACACTCGCCAAGCTGGGCGCCGGCGCGGACGTGGTCAGCCAAGGTGAACTTGTCCGCGCGCTGACGGCGGGCATACCCGCCTCAAAAATAGTCTTTTCCGGCGTTGGCAAGACAGAGCCAGAAATGCGCGCCGCGCTTGAGGCGGGTATTCGGGTTTTCAATGTTGAAAGCCTGCCTGAGCTTGAGCGCCTGTCCGATGTCGCATTGTCTATGGGCACGCGCGCGCCCGTCGCCTTTCGAGTGAACCCCGACGTTTCCGCTGGTGGGCATGAAAAAATTTCAACGGGTAAAGCCGAAAATAAGTTCGGCATCGCGTGGTCTTCTGTCCAGAGTGCCTATGCTCGCGCCGCTGCGCTCAAAGGGATTGAGATTGTCGGCGTTGATATGCATATCGGCAGCCAAATCGACAGCCTTGCACCATTTGAAGTCGCGATTGAAAAAGTTGGGGCATTGATTTCTGACCTACGCAAGAAGGGGCACACGATTACCAGTTTTGATATTGGCGGCGGCCTTGGTATTCCTTATGGCGACAACAGCAAAACACCGCCCCCGCCATCCGAATATGGCGCGCTTGTCAAAAAGCTTACGGCGGATATGGATGTGGAGCTTATTTTTGAGCCGGGCCGCATGATTGCAGGAAATTCTGGTGTTCTTCTCTCTGAAGTAGTTTACGCAAAATCAGGTGAGGACCGTGAATTTTTAATTATCGACGCGGCGATGAATGATTTGATACGGCCTGCGCTTTACGAGGCCTATCACGAAATTGAGCCTGTACGCGCGCCTGGCCGTAATTTTAAAACGCAACGCTATGACGTTGTTGGGCCAATTTGCGAGAGCGGCGACACCTTTACAAAACGACGAGAGCTTCCACAAATGGCGGCAGGAGACCTGCTTGTACTGCATTCCACAGGGGCTTACGGCGCGGCCCAATCCAGTCAATATAACACGCGCCCGCTGGTTCCAGAGGTTCTCGTGAGCGGCGATAGATTCGCCGTGGTGCGTGAGCGGCCAAAGCTGGAAGAGATTTTGCGGGCAGAATCTATCCCCGATTGGGTGTAATATTAATATGGCGCGCATATGTCACTGTAATGTGTCCTTAAATTTAATAGGCAGACTGCCGACGCGCAGGTTATAAGGCCGTTATGCGAGGTCTGTTCCCAAAACCCGATAATACACAAGATCCGCTTTTGCGTTCTGGTGACGCGCTCGCGCGGCGGGCCCATTTTTGGCTGTTTTGGGAACGCTATGCACCAGTATTGGCCATCGCTGCTTTGGCTGCCGCTCTATTTCTAGCAGGCGCTTATGTTGGACTCTGGCAGCGCATAGGCGATCCGTGGCGTCTTATTGCCCTTACTGTGACACTTTATTTTATTGTCAAAGCCTTCATTGCCGCGCGCCGCAAAAACATCCCAACCTATGCGGAGGCAGAGCGCCGCGTGGAACGCGATAGCGGCGTGTCTCATCGTCCGCTGCAGACCTTGCGCGACAGAGCTGTTTTAAATCATCAAGCAGGCGGCCAGACACTTTGGACACAGCACCAAGCCAAAGCCCGCGACGCTGCCGCGCGGCTAAAACCCGCCAAAGCGGTTGCGGTAATTGCGCCGCGCGATAAATATTTCATGCGTTTTGTTGCGCCTATCCTATTGGGACTCGCCATTATTGTCGGCATAGGAGATAATGTTGAGCGCCTTCGCAGCGCCCTGTCGCCGAGCTGGCAAAGCCCAATGGATCCCGCCAAAGTGACATTTGACGCCTGGGTCGACCCGCCAGACTATACAGGCCGCCCGCCAGTCTATTTTAAAGGGCAGCAAACGGTCGACATTCCCGCGGGCTCTGAGCTTGTCGCGCGCATTCAAGGGATTAAAGATGCCCCAAGGCTGAAACTGAAACGCGGGGGCCTGTTTGGAACCCAGTACCTCTCGCTTAAACGTCTAGGGCCAGATAGTTTTGAAGCGCGCACCGTGCTGGAAAAATCTGCCTCTGCAGAGTGGCGCGTTGGGAGCAAGCGCCGCATTTGGAATCTTGTGGTGTTTCCAGATACTGCCCCGCAAGTGGATTGGGTAGTCGAGCCCAAAGCCGATAAACGCGACCGCTTGAGTTTTCAATATTCGTTAAAAGACGATTACGGCGTGGTTGACCTAAGTCTAGAGATGAGCCTGCTGGAAGGCGAAGAGGCCTCAGATAGCGTGGTTGTGCCGCTTACGGGTAAATCTGTGCGCGAGACCAAAGGCACTGACAGCGTTATTGATCTGACGAAGCATAAGTGGGCCGGACGAAAGGTATCGGGGCGCCTTATCGCCGCCGACGGCACGGGCGAAACCGCGGAGTCGGATCTCGCTTATTTCACCATTCCCGATAAAATTTTTGTTGAGCCTATCGCCAAAGCTGTTGCCGAGCAGCGCACGCTGGTCATGGCGGGCCTCGCCAGCGGGCAAGGCTATGCGCCCTTGCCGCGCCGCACGCTAAAGGAATGGGAAAACATGCCAATCTTTGATGATTGGCAAACAGACCAAAAATTGGGCCGCGCGCCGCAAGATATTCAGCGCGCCGCGTCACTGATTGACGCCATAACAGACGCGCCAGAAGGCCTCTATGACGACCCTGCCGTCTTTATGGGACTGAGAGGCGTTCTTGGCACGCTGCGCCACTCGCGCGAGATTGAAGCCATAGCCCCCGTACCAGAGCTGCTGTGGGGCATTGCTATTCGCGCGGAATTTGGCTCGTTAGGGACCGCTCTTGAGGAAATGCGAGAAGCCGAAGCTAATCTTAGTGAAGGCATGGCCCGCCGCGCGCCCCAGCGCGAAATTGATACATTGTTCCAGCGCTATGACGAAGCGGTAGAGCGCTACATTGAAGAACTTTCAGAGAATGCGGAAGAAGTTGACGCTGAAGGCGGCAGCGGCGGCGCACGCAATACAGATGAAATTGCAGAGCTTATGAAAGCGATTGAGGAAGCCAACCGCATTGGCGACACAGAAGGCGCGCGGCGGGCCCTCAAAAAACTCGCGGAACTGCTTGAGAATTTGAAAATTCAAATGGCCAAAGGCGGTCAAGGCGAAGGCGGCGACCCCTCCTCTGGCGAGATGAGCGAGGAAATGAAAGAAAGCCTCGAGGATATGGCTGACTTGCTGGGCGAGCAACGCGAACTAAAAGACGAAACGGAAAAGACCGAAAAGCAAGCTGATAACGGCGCGCAAAACCCTCAGCCCGGTCAGGAGTCTAAGGCAGGAGAGCAAGGCGCGGGAGAAAAAGGCGATTCCCTCAGTGCTAAACAGCTCGCTGAGCGTCAGGGTAAAATTGCAGAGCTTTTGGATGGGGTAAAAAACAAACTTCCAGAAGGTATAGGACCGCTCGATAAGCCCGGAGACACGACCTCTGGCGGCGACGAAGCCGGACAAGGTCAAGGGAGCGGCAATCAAGGTCGCGAAGAACAGGGCCGCGGCAAGCAAGAGGACGGCGCTGGCAGTGGAGACAATCCAAATGAGAACGGCACTGGCGGCGGCGGCAATGACCCCGATAGCGAGAACCGCGGCAGCGGCGGCCCCAATGCCCCACTGCGGAGCCCTGATGACGCGCTTGGCGAAGCGGGCGAAGCTATGAAACGCGCCGAAGACGCGCTTAAGGCCGGCGACCTTGACGGGGCCGCACGGGCCCAAGCCGACGCCATTGAAGCCCTACGCGAAGCGGGCCAAGGCCTCGCGCAACAAGTCCGCACAGAGCGCGGCGAAAGCGGACAACAAGCGGGCCAAAATAATCCCCTTGGCCAAAACGGCGAAGAAGGAGAAGACGGCGCGAATGATGATTTAAGCCGCCAAGACATCGATCCGCGTGATAATGCCACCCGCTCTCGCGAATTGCTCGAAGAGCTTCGGCGCCGCGCCGCAGAACAAGAGCGCGAGCAGACTGAGCGTGAATATTTAGAGAGACTGCTAAAGCGGTTTTAGGAGCCGAGCAAATCAGCAATATAGGGCAGCCCCCTATAGCGCCCTTTAAAATCCATACCATACCCAACAAGAAACGCGTCAGGCGAATGCCAGCCTATAAAATCGGGCTCAGCGACTTTGTCTGTATAGCCCGCTTTATGCGCAAACACACAGGTCTTCACCTCTTTTGCGCCAGCCGCCTTAGTCATCGCGGCGGCTTTATAGAGCGTTAGCCCCGTTTCAAAAACATCGTCCAAAAGCAGCACGGATTTCCCCGTGACATCGCGCGTGAGACCTTTTTGAACCGTAATTTCGCCCGCGCTTTGCAAATTATCACCATAGCTTGAGAGCGTCATATTCTCAAATTCTGGATTGATACCGCGCAAATAAAGAGCGCGCATGACATCGGCGGCAAACACTAACGCCCCGTCCATCAAGGCGACAACCATCCACTCAGTTGACACGGTCCGAGACAACTGCTCAGCAAGGCTTTCGATATGCGCCGCAATATCATCTGCGGAAATAAGCGTTGAGAGCGTGTAAGGCGCGGACATAATCTGGCTTAGTTAGGATTGGGCTGCGGGACGGAAACGTCGACAGGCGTGCTGAGTGTTTTCATTTCATCGGCAAAACGTGAGCGCAGTTCAACAGCGTCTAGCGGCGGAGCGGGATATTGGGAAAGATAAGGAGCGCTCGCGCCCGCCTCTAATCTTGCAGATTCCAGCTCCACATTCCACTGCGCGACGGACTGTCCCGAACTATTGTGAAGCGACAATGCGACAAGGGGCAAGGGGCGCGTCTCCGTCGATATATTTTTGACCTCGCCCTCGACAATCAAGACCGCTTTGCCATCAATTTGCGCATAGCGCGTGGCAGGCGGTGATAAAATCATGCCTCTTGTGCTGACCTCCATGCCGAGTGCTTTATACAGGCTTGCCGTTTTGGGTTCCCGGTCCACAATATCCTGCCGGTAGTGATAAGCGGAAGCGGCGAGAGCGGCGAGAATTAACAGCGGTATAAGCCATATCAGCATGACATTCCAAAAACGGCGGCGCGAGCGTCGGCGTTCGCTACGTTCTCGCATTGCTTCGTGAGCCCCGCGCAAGCTCGGCGCTTCATCTGGCTTACCCGCCCACGCCGCAGCAGCAAGCGCAGCGTCGTCTACTTTGCGGCCCGTTCCCTCTGCGGCTATGTGTTTAGACTGAGCCGATAAGCCGTCCTTGATAACAGCTTTGTTTTTCTTCTCTTGCTGAAAAACCTCATGTTGGCTGGCTTCAATGTCCTCTAGCGCAAGACGGTCAAGCGTGAGATCATCGGCCTCTGCCCCTACAAACCAACTTGAACTGCAATTAGCGCAGCGCACGGTCCGCCCATTGGGCCCAATGGCCTTGGCCGTGGTTTTGTAACGCGTTTGGCAATCAGGGCAGACGATAATCATAGGAACTCTCAGCTAGCGCGCCATATTCACGGGCCGCGCCTTTGACAACGCCGTGATTCGGCCTTGTCATAGTCTTAAGTGAATTGCCGGCAAAGTCTACGGCCTGCGAAATCCGTCCCAAATGGCATTTATTTAATGGCAAAGAAGGGGCGGTTTCCCTTATGCTATGTCAATGAGCTCCTCGCCCGAACCGCAAAAGCTGTCTACCCAAGACATTGTACGCTTTGACCGCGTCGGGCTGCGCTATGGACGCGGCCCTGAAGTGCTGAGCGATATTGATCTCTCACTGCGCGCGGGCACATTTAATTTTCTAACGGGGCCGTCGGGCGCTGGAAAATCGACACTATTAAAGCTGGTTTATCTGGCCTTGCAGCCGTCTCGCGGTTTGGTCTCCCTCTTCGGACAAGACATTTCACGCCTCCCCGAGAAAAGTCTCGGCGATATGAGGCGGCAAATCGGCGTTGTCTGGCAAGATTTCAGCTTAATTGATCATCTTTCTGTCTATGCCAATGTCGCCTTGCCGCTGCGGGTTCAGGGCGCGGCGCCGCAGACTTATGACCGCAATGTTCGCGAACTACTGGACTGGGTTGGGCTCGGTCAGCGGCTTGACGCTTCGCCGCGCACATTATCAGGCGGAGAAAAGCAGCGCGCCGCTATCGCCCGCGCCGTGATCTCAAAACCCAAAATTCTTATTGCAGATGAGCCCACTGGCAATGTCGACCCCGAAATTGGACACAGGCTAATACGCCTATTTGGCGAAATGAACCGTATGGGCACAACCGTACTTATCGCCACCCATGATCGCGGGCTGATTGACCAGGTCCCCGCCCGTGTATTACATCTTCAGGACGCGCGCCTTTATGAGGAAGTCCCGTCATGAGCGCCGCGTCGCATAAAAGCAAAGCTGAACCACTATTGCCTATCGATAAGGCGGCAGAACGCCCGCTTTGGGTTGTCTTAATTATCATGGCATTTTTGGCTGCTTTGGCGCTTTTGTCAGCGCGTATGGGCGATCGAAATTACAGCGCCCTTCAATCGGAATTGGCAGGCACGGCCACGCTACAACTAAAAGGGCTCACGCCCAATAATCGCCTGGACATCGCGCAGCAAGCGCTTTCTCTGATAGAAACAACAGCGCCCAATGTTAATGCCCAGCGGGTTAATGATGCGGACGCGGCCGCCCTGATCGAGCCATGGATTGGTAGCAATGTAAATAATCTACCCAGCGGTATTACCCTGCCCGTTTTGATTTCGCTGTCCAACAGCACGGCCTCGGAGCGAGAAGCGCTAGCCCGTGCATTTAACGCCGCCGCCATATCGGCTGTGATAGACGACCATAGTGAATGGTCCAGCGATCTTACCCGCGCTTCCCGGGCCTTCACGATTGGCAGCTATCTGATATTAGGCTTAACGTTTTTCGCGGGCACAGCCGCAACGATCTTTTCGGTGCAATCAGCGATGTCCGCGCAGTCAAAAACAATTGCAGTCTTCGCCCAAGTCGGTACAGCGGATAATTTTATCGCGCGGTTGTTCATTGTTCGGGCAATCAAAGTTGGCGCTGCGGCGGCGATAATTGGCGCGCTAGGCGCTCTTTTATTTCTGGCTCTGTTTCGGGTTTTGCGCGGACCTTCCGAGAATGGACTTTTGCCAAGCCTGACGCCCACGCTCTTTGATATTGTTATGCTCGGCGCGCTTTGTCTTGTTTTCGCCTTGGTCTGCGCCGTAGCAGCGGGGGTTAGCGCCAAGCAGATACTCTCGCGTAGTCGGCTTTATACATGACGCGCCCACTAAATACCGCGTCAAGAGAAACCGCGATGAGAAAAGCCAAATCAGGCCGAAAAGGTCAGACCTCCATACGTTGGGGGTGGAGCAAGTTCTTTGCCTTTTTTGTCCTGCTGTGTTTTTCAGCGCTCGTGGGCGGGTTTTTAAAGTTCGCCGCAATTGTTGATAATGTCAATCTTGAGACTTCCGTGCCCCAGGCGGACGGTATTGTTGTTTGGACGGGGCGCGGCGGCGGGCGGCTATCCGCCGCGACGAAACTGCTAGAGGAAAAGAGAGGCGAGCGGCTCTTAATCTCTGGCGTGAACGCGCAAAACTCCCGTCAGGATATCGCTAATTTGCTTGGCATAAGCGAAGCCCTCGACGCGTGCTGCGTTGATCTGGATTACGCCGCCGAAAATACAATTGGCAATGCGCGCGAGACGAAAATATGGGCTGAGGCGCTGGGGTATGAGCACATAATTTTGGTCACATCATCCTATCATATGCCGCGCGCCAAGATTGAAATTCGCAATGCTCTGGGACCAATCCGCATCACGCCTTATCCCGTCAAAAGTTCGGAGAACGGCCGATGGTGGAATGACCGCAAACAATTTGACCGCTACGCCCAAGAATATGGCAAGCTGCTTGGCAGCCTTGTACGCGAGCCGCGAAAGGGGCAATCTACCCATGTGCCTGTCATTGAAGACGGCGGCGCGCTTGTGCCGCAAGAAAGCCCCACTGCAAATTCGGCGGAGCAAAGCGATGCAGCAAGTGAGGAAAATAAGCCATGAAAAAATTACTGCTTCTGCCTGTCGTTCTCTTTGGTGCGTGGAGCGCTTATTGGGTTGTTGGCAAGAACACTTTGATGGGCGCTTTAGCCGAGGCGAAAACTGATTTACGCAAAGACGGCATTGAACTGTCCACTGCCGCCGTAAAGGTCAAAGGCTACCCGCTGCGCTACCAAGCGGCTCTGAGCGGTGTGGATATGAAAAGCGAGACAAGCCATTATAGCGCGGAAGCCGTGAGCCTTAAGGCGAGCGCGCTTAAGCCAACTGTCTGGACGCTGAGCGCGGATAAACCCGTTCGCATTCAAATGCGCGGCAATGACGACCAACCATATGACTTTATCCTCGCGGGCGAGGAGATGCGCGTTGAAATGGGCAGCTCTGTAACGGGTAAGCTAAAATCTGTGCAGGCTACTATGCGCGGCTTGAAAGCCGTTGCCGCCCCCGGCGGTCTCGCGCCGCCTGTCATCGCGATTGACTCCGGCGATCTATCCATCACGCCCAGCGCCGCGCCGCTGCAAAACGGCATGAGCGCACGCTTTGATATTTCCGGAGTTAGGCTCGGCAATAACGCAGGCGGGGATTTGCAGCGCGCTTTCGGGCCGTTCATTTCGCGCATTCAAGGCACAGGCGTGGCAGCAGGGCTCGCCTCGCTTGACGCAGATGATATGAGCGCTTGGCAAAATGCAGGCGCGATCACCGTACCCGATTTCGCCATGCAATGGGGCAAGGTCGCCTTCCACGGCGAGGTGAATTTGGACATGTCCCCCTCGGGCGCAAACGGCGCAGCAACGCTTGGCGTGAGCGATGCGGACGCGCTTGTACAAACATTTGTCGAGGCGGGCATGCTCACCCAAGGCCAAGCGCTTGGCGCGACGTTCCTGCTGATGGCCGCGCCGCAAGACGCGCAAGGCCGCACCGTTTTGACCTTCCCCATAGAAAATAATGCGCTCACCCTGTTTGGGCAAACGCTGCATAAATTCTAGCCTCGCCTAGCCCAGCGTCCCCGCCAGCGCGCTCTCGATTAAATCAGCTGTCTCGGCGGGGCCGTAAATCGCCACAAAAGACCCAAACCGCGGGCCTTGGGACTGGCCGAGGCAGACCTCATAAATGGCTTGGAACCAGCCGCGAAGATTTTCAAAACCGTGATCTTTGCCGACCGTAAAAATGAGCGTTTGCAGCGCTTCCCCGTCCGCCTTATCGGACTCAGGCACGTCGCGAAGACGCCCTGCTAAATCCTTTAGCGCCGCGGCCTCCTCTGCCGTAGCCGCGCGGTAGGTTTTACTCGGCTTTACAAAATCATGATAATAGCGCACCGCATAGGCGGCGAGTTTATCCAGCACAGGATAATCCTCTGCTGACGCGCCCGGCACATAGCGTTCAATAAAGCCCCAGAGCATATCCTTGTCAGATGCGTTGGCCGCAGACACAAGATTAAGCAGCAGCGCAAAGCTAATCGGGCTATTGTAATGATTACCGACGGCAGGCGGGTTGCCGTTATGGATATGCCAGACCGGATTGTTGACCTGCTGCGTGGGCTCTTGATTGGGATAGGCCGCGAGGTGCTGAAAATATTCATCTGTCGCTTTGGGGATGACATCAAAATACAGACGCTTGGCCGTGCGCGGCTTGGCGAACATAAAGAGCGATAGGCTTTCTGGCATGGCATAGCTCAGCCAGTCTTCCACCGCGATACCATTGCCTTTAGACTTAGAGATTTTCTCGCCTTGGTGATCAAGGAATAGCTCATAGACATATTGCACAGGCGGGTTCTCGCCGAGGATTTTACAAATCTTGGAATAGATGCCCGCATTGGCTTGGTGGTCTTTGCCAAACATTTCAAAGTCGACTTTCAGGTTCGCCCAACGCATCCCAAAATCGGGCTTCCACTGCATTTTCACATGGCCGCCCGTAACAGGAAGCGTGACTTCTCTGCCGTCTTCATCATCAAATGTGATTGTTCCCGCTTCGGCGTCGACGCTTTTCATTGGCACATACAGCACGCGGCCCGTTGTCGGGCTAATCGGTAGAAACGGCGAGTAAGTTGCTTGGCGTTCTGTCCCTAATGTTGGCAGCATGACGTCCATGATTTTTTGATAATTGCGGCAGGCTTTCAGCAGCGTTTCGTCAAAGTTGCCGCTGCGGTACTCCTCGGTTGCGGACTTAAATTCATAATCAAATCCAAAGCCGTCTAGAAATTCGCGCAGCATATTATTATTATGCCCCGCATAGCTATCGTGGCAGCCAAAGGGGTCAGGCACGTCCGATAACGGCTTGCCCAAATGCTCCGCCAGCATATCGCCGTTTGGCATATTGTCGGGCACTTTGCGAAAGCCGTCCAGATCATCAGAAAAACAAATCAGCCGCGTTGGAATTTTATTATCCGTCAGAGCGCGAAAGGCGTTCAGCACCATAGTCGTGCGCGCCACTTCGCCAAATGTACCGATATGCGGAAGACCCGACGGGCCGTAACCCGTCTCAAAAAGCACAGGCTTGTCGCCGCGATCAATGCCGCGTTTTTTCTCTATATCCAAGCGTTTGAGGATGAGCTTGGCTTGCTCAAATGGCCAGGCTTTGGCTTTCTCAAATTCGGAAATGGACATAGGGTTCTCGCGTGTTTAGTGAACTTGTCGGTTAGGGGTAAACAGCCCTTCCGTCAACAGGGCGAAGGGCGCTCGTGATGATAGGCAAGTGCACCTTATTGTGATAGCCCTCTATTATGACTAAAGCACCCATTACATCTGAATCGATTTTAACAGACTTATCGGGGCGTTATAAATCAACGGCGGGCGGCCAAGAGAAAATCGATCCCGCCCGCATCATCGCCGGGATGGAACAGATTAATGAAAACGGTTATATCATCATCAAAGACCTGTTTGAAACCGAGACAATGGATGCCCTTAAAGCAGATGTGCTAACCCGATTTAAACATGCGGCGGGGCGCAATAATTTTGAAGGCTTTGCCACACAGCGACTTTACAGCATGCTGGCAGAGACTGACATTGCCAACCCAATGGTAGAGCACCCCTTAATATTAGGATTGCTTGATAAAATTTTTGAGCCCAATTATCTCCTGTCACAATTGCAAGTTATCAATATTCATCCCGGTGAAGCCGCGCAGCCACTTCATTTTGACGACGGTTTTTATCCGTGGCCAAGGCCGCGCCGCGCACTCGGCGCTGCGACTATTATTGCTGTGGATGATTTCACCGAGGAAAACGGCGCAACAGTCTTAATTCCGCAGTCCCACAAGTGGGGTGACCGCATGCCCAATCACAATGACAAAGAAAGATGCATCAAAGCCGTTATGCCCAAAGGCTCTGTTTTGTTTTTTCTCGGCACGCTCTGGCACGGCGGCGGCGCGAACCAAAGCAGCGACTCCCGCATGTGCCTAACGGCCCAATATTGCGCACCTTTCTGCAGAACGCAGGAAAACTTCTCTCTGTCGGTACCAAAGGAACAGGTTAAAACATTCTCTGAGAATATCCAGCGTATGCTCGGTTATTCCATACACCCGCCGTTTATGGGAATGGTCGAAGGCAAGCATCCTAAACGCGTGCTTAAGTGATTTAATGCAAGGCCGCGCTGCAATATTCAACGTCACCCACCCCACCGCGGCAAACCATCATCCCCAACCGTCGGCCTACCGCCGCGCGCGAGGCCAAACACATCGCCCTTGCGCATATCAATACGGCCAACGCCTGAGAGTTGCTCGACTGTGTTGAGGCAGGTCGTAACGCCGTAAAATGTTTCGCAGATTTGCGGGCCGAATTTTCCGCTCTGAATATCCCAAGTGCCGCGGCGGAGCTGGCCCGAGGCGGCGCTCCAGTAATAAACATCGCCCGTGCCGACATATTTTACGCGCACACCATCTTTGGGATTATACAGCCGCCGCGTTGTATGGGGTATCTCTTTGCGAAGGCGCGTTTCAATATCGGTATAATCACTTGTATGGACCCAATGGTAAACCTCCCCCACCACTTCGCTGCTTGGGGTAGCGCGCTGCGCCAGGACATCGTCACCTGCCGCGATTTTATAAGGGGTTACGGGCGATGCCGCGCCGCGAGCTTGCCTTAAGGTCTCGTCCAAGACATCGGCGTATATGTCTCTTTGCGTTTGCGGCGTGGTCGAACAGGCGGACACGCACAGGACTGCGAATAAAATGAGGTGCCGCATTAAAAATTATCTTTCGCTTTGCGGATCTCTCCGAGGCGGGATCCGCTCGCCGCCCGCATGAACGGATTAATCTTGGCCTCTTGCGCGACGCTTGTCGGCACAGTCGGGAGGCCTTTACTTCGCAGGGCTTTGGCTGTGTCCATATAGGCGATTAAGTCCGCGTTTTCAGGCTCGATTGTGAGCGCGAATTTACCATTAGAAAGCGTATATTCATGGGCGCAGTAAAGCTTTGTGCTGGCGGGAAGCGCGGCAATCTTGGCCATGCTTTCAAACATATCCTCAGGCGTGCCTTCAAATAATCGCCCGCAGCCCATGACAAAAATTGTATCGCCCACAAACGCCGCGCCCTGCCCGTCATGGGCGCTCGGGACGTGAAAGATGATATGGCTTGTGGTATGGCCGGGGGTCTTGATGACGCGCACCTCATGGCCGCCAAACAGAAAGCTCTCCCCGCCGCTGACGCCGTGGGTAAGCCCCGCAATGCGCCCCGCGTCATCCGCTGGCCCGCGAATAATCGCGCCGTGCTGCGCGGCCAATTCCAGATTACCGCCGACATGGTCAAAGTGATGATGGGTGTTCCAAATCTCAGAAAGGGTCCAGCCTTCCTCAGCTAGGACTGCATTAATCTTGGCCGCTTCAGGCGTATCGATGGTGGCCGTAGCGCCTGTTTCGCTGTCATGGATAAGAAAGCCGTAATTATCCATCAGGCACGGAAATAATTTAATGATGAGCATGCAGCCAATTCCATTTGTTATTTAGTCATCTAGCGTTAGTCTTAGCAGATAGGAGAAAGCTTTACACTACCATGCGCCAAAACGTCATACATTTAGAACAGTTTTACGCCTCGCGCCTTGGCGGGGCGGCGCGCGATATGGTGGCGCGGCGGCTTGATAACCTCTGGCCTGACCTCGCGGGGTGTGACGTGCTGGGCTATGGTTACGGCTGGCCCTATCTGTCCCCCTATAGCGCGCAGACAAACCGCATCATTCTGGCCATGCCTGGCGAGCAAGGCGCGATTGCGCAAAGCTGCCGCCGCGGCGTGATTGCCTGCCTAACCGAAGACCACCGCCTGCCCTTTGCTGATGCTAGCTTTGACCACGTTTTTGTTGCGCACGGCGTTGAGGAAGCCCCCGACCTTGGCGCGCTGCTGAAAGAGCTGTGGCGCGTGACCCGCCCAGAGGGGCGCATTGTGATTATGGCGTCGAACCGCTCTGGGCTGTGGGCGCGTTCAGACGCAACGCCCTTTGGTGCAGGGCGGCCGTTTTCTCGCACGCAATTAAAATCAGCCCTTCGCACCGCTGGATTTTTGCCCACGGTTTGGTCGGGCGCGCTATTTATTCCTCCGGC
>CAKZTE010000066.1 GCA_937923115.1 uncultured Caulobacterales bacterium
TTCACAATCGGGAGGAAGCCGACATTCACTTGCTCGGCCAAAATACCCAGCTGCTCCATCGCGGCAGGGCGGCGCGTATCGAGCGAGGCGAGCAGCACTTTTTTCTTATGGCGCTCTTTGAGGAATTTCGCGATTTTGCCAGAGGTCGTCGTCTTACCAGAGCCTTGCAAGCCCGCCATGAGGATAGCGACAGGCGGACGGCCCGCCAGCTGTAGCTGGCTTGAGATGGCGCTGGCGTCTTTGCCCTCATCCGTGAGGGACCCGCCGAGCATCTCAATCAGGCCGTCATGGACAATCTTGACGACTTGCTGGCCGGGTTTGATGGATTTGATGACTTTTTCGCCAACGGATTCGGCTTTGATTTTCTCGATGAAGTCTTTGACGACGGGCAGGGCAACATCCGCCTCCAGCAGGGCCACGCGAATCTCGCGCATTGCCGCTGCCACATCTTTTTCTGACAGCGCCCCGCGGCCCGTGAGGGTGTCAAATACGTTACTAAGCTTATCCCCTAAAGCGTCAAACACGTGTCAATCCTATATTACCAAAGGCCCATAGCCATAATTACCACGGTGGACGTAGACGTCGACCGCGGGACCCCGCCTGCATCGTCCCGAGCCTTTGAAACAAAGGCGGGGGTGTCGCACAGGTCAGAGCGCAAATATGGCTTTGCGCTGAATGTGCGCGATATAGGGGAAGGGGAAGGGGGTGTCAACAGAACCGTGAGTGCGGCGCCAAATGCATTTAAAGGTGTTTATTTTAATATACACGTTAATTTAACGCACCACGATTAGACTAAAGGAAATCTTTCTTTTGAAGCGTATTATGATGTCTGACGTCACAAATGCTGATACCAACTTTATCAGCTTTGGCCGCTGTGTCGCGGTCGTACTATTTTGCCTCCTGTGCCTATTGGCGGGGCGAGCGCAGGGGAAAGAGACGCCAAACGATACTAAAATTAGAAACCTTCACGCACAATTGGAAACCCTTCCCGAAGACGATCTGGAGGGACGTATAAAAACCAGCTTGTTTATAATTTACGCCCATGAAGATGCCGGCGACGCCAAACTTGCCCGCGAGTTATCTAAAGCCCTCGAGATGTATCTGGATACGGCCGTGAGCGAAAAAGCCAAAGCCTATAGTCTTTACCGAATTCTCGCGGCCCATACGCATGAGGGCAATTATAAAAAAGCCTTCGTTATCTTAGAGCGCTACCGGGAATCGGCCACTGACGAGACCCGGTTTTTGCGCCGTTACTCTACTATCAGGGCGCTGGCGGAAATCTATGAAAGCCTCGGATATTATGAGCGCAGCGCTGCGCTAATAGAGGAGGCGCTGCTGACGGAGGAGTTCTATGATATAGACATCTTCACGCAAGATAAGCTCGCGAATAACTTGCTGTTGGCCAATCAATATAACAAAATTGGGAAATATGACACGGCGCTAGAGAGGGCCACAGCGGCGCATCAACTCCTAGATGGAATTCGCGCTACACGGCCTGATGCTGATAATCATGTGCTCAACAATATCGGCATGAAGGTCACGCGCGCCGAGATCGAAAGCTTGATTTATCTAGAGCAGAGCGAAAGCGCGCAGGCCAAGCTTGAGGTCTTTATGGAAAGAGCACAAAAGCTTAACCTGCGAGCGGACCAGCTTGCGGGCCTTTCGTGCCAGGCACGTCTATACGTCAAGCAGGGGAATTTTGCCAAAGCCAAGCCGCTTTTGGAGGAGGTCTTGCAGAGCCAAGATGAAAACATTCCTTCAATCGAGGTCATCGCGACGCAGCTCTATTATGCTGCCGTATTAGGCGCGCTGGGCGAGGACCGAGAGGCGCTGCGCTATCATACGAAAGCCGAGGCTATGCGCGACAAACTTGAACGGCAGCGAATGGGGCTGCGCTCCTCATTTGTTGCCGCCGAAATTGAAAATGCCGCCCGCCGCGATCAACTAAAACACTTGGAATTAACAAATGCCATCGCTCTGGAGTCTGCGCACCGTTCAAAAACTTTTTCATTCATAAGTGCACTTGCCGCTGTTTTTGCAATCTCGGCCATGGCGGGATTTTATCGCTCGTGGGAGCTACAAAAAGAGGCCCGGGAAAAGCTTCTCATTCACGCTAAGGCCTTAAAAAAGAGCGAAGCTCTGGCGCGAGAAAATGCGATGAAAGCCCGTGCCGCCAGCGAAGCCAAAACGGCGTTCCTCGCTAATATGAGTCATGAAATTCGCACGCCCATGAACGGCGTCTTGGGCATGGCGCAAGTGCTTCAAAACTCGGGGCTGAGTCCCGCGCAAGAAGAGCTCGTCAGTATTATCGGATCCTCTGGAGACGCGCTCATGACCATTATCAATGATATTTTGGACTTTTCCAAAATTGAAGCCGGCAAACTTGATCTTGATCCGACCCCGTCTTGTCTCAGGCAAGGCGTGACTGAGGTGATGACGATGCTTGCGCCAAACGCGGCAGATAAAGGCGTGGAGCTTCTTGTGCGTTTCGCGCCCAATGTACCGGAAAATATTGTGGCCGATATTGGCCGCGTGCGCCAAATCCTGATTAATCTCGTCAGTAATGCTGTAAAATTCACTGAGGCCGGCTATGTCCTTGTCAATATTTCTGGCCAAGAAATAGACGACACGGCGCAGCTAAAGTTTGAGGTGTTCGATACGGGTATTGGGATTCCCAAGGACAAGCTCGCGGTGATATTTGACGCGTTCAACCAAGCAGAAAATTCAACAACGCGGCGTTTTGGTGGGACGGGTTTGGGCCTGTCTATCACCAAACGCCTCATTGAAGCTATGGGAGGGACGCTCTGCGTCATGTCGCAATTTGGCAAGGGCTCGGTTTTTCATTTTGAGCTGTCATTTCCCTGCCATAGGCCTGTGCAGGCGCCGCGCCCTTTACCAGACTTCAGCGGCAAGCGCGCCTTGCTGATAAATAGCCTAGAGGTCAGCCGCACTGTCCTTTGCGAAGACGTTCAGGCGCTGTCACTGCGCGCCAAATCGGTCTCATCAGCTAAGACGGCTTTGAATGAATTATCCGCCGCGCACAAGAACGGTGAACGCTATGATGTCATCATTGTTGACGAGAATATGAGCGATATGAGCGCCGCTGACTTCATCACCTATATGCGTATTTTTGATAAAGAGAAGCGGATGAAAATCATATTCCTCAGCCACGCCCTCGCCAGTGAAGAACGCGATTCCCTCTCTGCCCTCGGCGTCGCGGCCTTTGTTCTAAAGCCTCAGAAACAATGCGCCCTCATTGCCGCCTTAACGGATGATAGCGCCTTAACTCATGATAAGCGCACCCCTGAATTGTCTGCCGCCGACAACACCGCCGCGCGTGTTCCCACTTTGCGTAAGTATGGGACTTAGAAAGGCAGTGTTCGCTGCGTTGAGCGCACTGCTGAAGGGGCGGAGCGAAGGGGAAGGGGCTCATCGGCCTTGCAGTATCGTTCACCACTATTCCCACCTCCGTTCACCCCGATAAAAATCGGGGTCCATCTCCCAATCTTAACCTAGCCGCAATTGCAGGAGTTGGGTCCCGACTTTCGTCGGGATGAGCGGGTAAAAAATTCAAGGCAGATCAAAAAGGCGACG
>CAKZTE010000067.1 GCA_937923115.1 uncultured Caulobacterales bacterium
CGGGTCGCAGTTGATAATCGCCCTCCGCCAAAGCCGCGTACAAAAATCGGCAAAGCCCCGCCCAAAATGCCAGTTCAAAAACCGTCACTCAAACCCAATGAAACTCCCGCAATGGCGGGCAGTATGATTGGCGAGGCGAGCGGTCTGGACACGGCATCAACCCTCGCCGTAGGTTCTCGGCTTAAAGCGGAACATGATAAGAAGGAAGCGGCAAAGCTTGCAGAGGAAAAAGCGGCCGAAGAGGTAAAAGCAAAGGCTTTATCCGACGCGCGAGAGGCGCGCCGCCTCAGCCGCACTGGAGGAAATTGATACAGCTCACGCCAAGACGCGCTATAGACCATCTGTTGGCGGCGCTGAATATGTGCTGCTCGCAGGATCAACATTTGGATCGTATTGCGTGCTTGGCGTCGCGATATCTTGAATAATAACGGTCCCGCCGCGCTGGATAAGTCCGCGTTTTTTAAGTGTTTCACGCTTTACTTCAAATTCTCTCATCAGCTGCATTAACTCATAAGACATTGTGATGGGGTTTCCGGCACGGTCAACAATTGTAGAGGACGCAATGTTAGGACGGCTGCCGCCAACTAGATCTGCAACAACATCATCATAAAAATCAATCTTCATGGGTTTTGCCGATACAATCTCCGCTTTGACGTCTTCTCTTGCGTATTGAAGCAAATGATTTTGCAAATCAGATTCAAAGTTTTTAAAATAGAACGGCGCAGCCTCTTGATAGACCCGGGAGACATTGCGCGTTTTGCTGGCTTCGTGCACCCCGCGAAGAGAGTTGACAAAATCTTCCCCTGACGCCCGTAAACCATCGGCAAGGTTTTCGCCTGTAAACGCATAATCAAGAATGGCCGGGGATCCAATATCACCGCGAAAAAATCCATAAATCACATTTGGATTTTTCCAGTTCGGATAAACAATGCGCTCTCGGATATCTTGCAAGGATAAAGACACCCCATTAACTTTGAGGATTTTGGCTTTGTCGACAGAAATGCCATTGACTTTAATTTTGCTAGGTCTGCGCACAGGATAGTTTTCAACAATCTGTGCAATCATTGTAACATTATGTAGGTTCAGCCAATACGCGAGCTGTTCATTTCTGGAAAGGCTCGGAATATTAATTTCACTTCCGATGCGTTCAAGATCTTTTTGGTATTCGGTGAGCGCCGTTTTATACTCATCGTTGAGAAGAGAAAAACTTATGCGGCTACCTTCGAGTCTATAGCGCGAGCGATGCCCTGTAAGCTGCCGTGAGCCAGTGTTAGCCTGCGTTCTGCCCATGTGGCGGCGCGTAGAGGGCCCAAGCGGAAGCACGGAGTAAAAAAGCGCGTCATTTAATACGCCGTAATCAAGGCGCGTGTTGCGGGTTTGTTGCTGCGGGATAAATTTAGCAATCGCGCCCGTGGCAGTGCTGGGCGCGCTCAATGGCGTTACACTTGCCACCTGCGCCTGCGCGGTCTGCGCGCTGACAGCTGGGGCCAAGCAAAAGGCCGCCGCAGCGGCCAAAAGGCTCATATGGGATTTTCTAAAGGGCATAACATTTCTCGCAGGGCCAGATTTTGTATCTTGTCTATATTCTCTACGGGCTAGCCTTAACATAAGTTTTATCGTTTTTCAATATGTGCGAAAATTAATTTTCGACACGCTCTAGTGCTGCGGCAAGTTTGGCGCGCCGCAATTCGAGACGCGGCCCTAAAAGCGCTTGGAACTCTGGGGCGGCAACAACCTCTGGTCCGCGTGCCGTGATATTAAGCGTGATTTGCTTTAAAAGCGATGCCGAGCGTCCCGACGCCACAACAGCGAGGCGTATAGCCAAGCCGTATATGGAGGCCGCCAATTGTTCATCCTCATCCAGCAAAAGATGAATGGCCTCATCATTTGGCGTCTTGGCCTTACCTGTAAACGAGCGGAATAAAATGAGCGCAAGATAGGCGCGCTCCTTGTGCTTAAGGCCTGCAAGCGGTGCGTAGAGTACGTCCTCAAAAACAAGATCGGCCCGGTAATTGGGATGTAGCCCCTTACCAATACCTGCCAAAATACAAGCCGCGCGCCGTAACCGAATTTCATGAATAGGCGTGAAACACATTGGAAAATGCGCGCTGGCCTTTTCCAAAAATTTATAAAGCGGCCCCGCAAAACTTGCACTGCCTTGAAGATTGCCTCTCGCCAGATCGCGGCATCCGTCATGAAGCGCGTCACGCTCACGCTGTTCCTCTGGGAGCGCGTCATAGATCAAGCCTTCGCGCAGCCCTGTCGTCGAAACAATAATGCGGGCGGGCTTAAGGCGTTTAATCAGTTCGGACAGCAAAAGCGCGCCATATGGCAATGTCTCGCCGCGCCGTGCAGGCAGTCCAGGAAAATTTACCGCCTCATCTTTGCCGGGCCCTATCGCCCACTCCGCAAGGGCCATCGCAGTATCAGGCGTTAATTGATAGCCCTGCATAGTGCGCAACGGAAACTCTGTTTGCACCAAATGTATCATCGCTAGATTTCGCCATGCACCGCCAATGAGATATAGCGTTTCATTTTGAAGGCAGTCTCTCGGCGCGGATTTAGCATCCAAAATTTCTGTGATCCGATCGCGTAAAAGGCGGGGCTGAAAATCATCACCTGTCAGTTCCGTACCAAGCATTCGAAACGGCCCTAGGGCAAAGGTTTCGCCCGTTTGCGGCGCGCCGTTTTCAACGCGGATGAGCTCAAGGCTGGCCCCACCCAAATCCGCCGCAATACCTTTGGCACGCGGCATTGCCGCCAAAAGTCCCATAGCCGAAAGACGCGCTTCTTCTGCGCCTGAGATTGGCGATAAATCAAGACCTGTTTTAGCCTTAATCTTAGCGATAAAATCAGGGCCGTCCTCGGCTTCGCGCATAGCCGCCGTTGCGCCAATGATAACGTGCTCAACCTCTTGCGCGTTCAAAATAAGGGTGAAACGCGACAGCGCGGCTTGGGTGTCTTGGCAGCCCTGCACGGACAGCCGCCCCGTTTGTCTTAAATCACGCCCTAAGCCCGCGTGGATTTTCTCATTGTAAATCGGTACAAAAGAGCTGCCAAAAACATCGTAAATCACAAGCCGGACTGAGTTTGACCCAATATCAAGCACCCCATAGCGTTTGCGCTGTGCGCGGTTAAGTGAAGACGCGCTTAGGGGCATAGAAGTCTCATCCGTTTGGTGCTGCGTTTGGCGGCGCGACCGCAGTGGGCGGCGCAGACATTAATTTAGCCGCCTCAGTTTTGCTTTTGCGTTTAACGTCTGGCAAATCAAGCTCTTGCGGGGCGGCTATTTTAAGGGCTTTTCCGCGGCCAGAAAGCGACGGGTTTTGCATGAAATAAGCATGGGCAGAAAAGGACTTTTTGCCTGTCGGCGCAACCCGAATATATTTTCCCGAAGGCTGTAAATCCCAACTATTGGTGTCATCATTTAAATTGGCAATCATGATTTGGTTCATGACTTGATCGCGCACCGTCGGCGCTTCGACGGGTATGAGCGTTTCTATGCGGCGGTTTAGATTGCGCGGCATCCAATCCGCCGAGCTAAAATAGATTCCAGCATTTTTATTAGGAAGCGCAGCGCCGTTACCAAAACACATTATGCGGGAATGCTCCAAGAAGCGCCCAACGATGGATTTAACGCGAATGTTTTCTGACATACCTGCCACGCCGGGCCGCAGGCAACAAATGCCGCGCACAACAAGGTCAATCTGAACGCCCGCCTGTGAAGCTTCATATAATTTTTCAATCATATCGATATCGACAAGCGCGTTTAGCTTGACCCATATCGCGCCGGCCCCGCCAGACTGGGATATTTGGATCTCTGTGTCGATGAGCTCAAACAGTCTCTCGCGTAGGTCGATGGGCGCAATGACGAGCTTTTCAAGCGCCGCGGGCTTGGAATAAGAGGTGACATAGTTAAACAGCTTACCAACATCTCGGCCCAAGGCTTGATCAGCGGTGAACAGGGCCAGATCGGTGTAGATTTTCGCATTTAGCGCATGGTAATTTCCAGTCCCCAAATGGGTGTAGCTGCGATAGCTTTGCCCCTCTTTGCGGATGACAAGCGAGACTTTCGCATGAGTCTTATAATCAATAAATCCATAGACTACATGCGCACCGGCCCGCTCCAAATCACGCGCCCAGCGCATATTACTTTCTTCGTCAAAACGGGCTTTGAGTTCAACCAAAGCTGTGACGGTCTTCCCGCGTTCCGCCGCCGTAATCAGCGCGCGTACAATTGGGCTATCTTCGGATGTCCGGTAAAGTGTTTGCTTAATCGCAACAACATTAGGGTCAATCGCAGCTTGCTCTAGGAACTGCACCACAACATCAAACTCTTCATAAGGGTGGTGGACAAGAATATCCTTGGCTGCGATGGCGGCAAGACAGTCCCCATCAAACTCCCGAATGCGTTCTGGAAAGCGCGCTTGAAAAGGCGGAAACAAAAGTGCGGGATAGTTGGCGCTTATGAGCTGGCTTAAATCCACCATGCCGACAATGCTGTCGGTTTCAATCACGGCCTCGTCCCAACATTCAAAACTTTCAACAAGAAAATCTTTGAGTGAAGCGGCCATATCGGTATGGACCTCAAGACGAATAGCGCGACCTCGGCGGCGCTTCTTCAATAGAAATTCAAAATGCTGAACAAGATCTTCGGCCTCTTCGTCCACCGCAATATCGCTATCGCGCGTGACGCGGAATTCACCGCATTTTAGAACTTCTGCGTCTGGGAATAATGACGGCGCGTAATGGTCCAGCACATCTTCGATCATGACGTAGCTGGCTGACTTCTTGCCCTCATGCAAAGCTATAAAGCGCGGGACATGAACGGGCACAGGAATGAGCGCATTCATCACATCGGCCTCGCCTTTGCGCTTTAGGGAGAGCGCCATACCAAAGCCGAGATTTGGAATGAACGGAAAGGGGTGTGCGGGATCAACAGCAAGTGGCGATAAAAGTGGTAGGATAGAGGCGTGATAGATATGGTCAAGAATAGCGCGCTCGGGAGGCGATAAAGACGCAACGGTTTTCACGGTTATCCCCTCCCCCTCAAGCTCCTTCTTTAGGCCGCGCCAGCAATTGCCTTGAGATTTTATGATCTTGCCCGTGCGGCGCGTAATCTTTTGCAGCTGCCGCGCGGGCGTATAGCCATCAAAACTCTCAGCACTCATCCCCGCGAGGACTTGTGTGCGCAGACCCGCCACACGTACCATATAAAATTCATCGAGGTTGCTGGCTGAAATTGACAAAAAACGCAGACGCTCCATCAACGGCACCTTGGTATTTTTAGCTTCCGCAAGAACGCGCGTATTGAAGAAAAGCCAAGACAGCTCACGGTTAAAATACCGTTTTGAACTGCTTTCCTTCATCGCATTAGCCCTCCCAGCCTGAGCTGGTGTAAAGTTAGGTTTGGACATGGAAGACCTCTAAACAGCCCCCAGCGGGAGCTAAAATGCAAAGACACTTTCCTAGCCTAAGTTTATGACAGCCCCATGACGGGACTGCAACGCTTCTTATGGCCTCGACCGTCCTTTAATTGACGTGAAGCCTAAGCGGCGCGCTGCGCAGATTGCGTAATTGTGATAAGAAGGCTCTTCTCATCAGGCGCGGCGCGAAGTCGCTCGCGAGTCTCTTCGCGGCGTAGGCGGCGTGAGAATTGCGCCAACGCCCGAAGATGCGCGCCGCCTGAATCTGATGGGGCGACTAAAAATACAACAAGGTCGACAGGCACTTCATCAACCGCTTCGTAATCCATAGGGTCTTCGAGACGCGCAAAAACAATATAGACGCGATCCAGGCCGTCAATGCGGGCGTGGGGAAGCGCAACACCGCTGCCAACGCCGGTTGAGCCCAAGCGCTCACGCTCCATAGTTGCGTTAACAATATCGCGGCAAGACAAACCCAGCTCTGCAAACTTTGGCGCAAGCACGAGTTTTTCCGCCATCAGTTGGAAAAGCTGTTTTTTGCTGCTTGCATGCACGTCAATCATTATCTCATCGACGTCATATTGGGTGAGATTTGCCATGCGGGGCCGTCTTAAATAACGGGCGATAGCGTCAGCACATTATGGAGCTGACGTGTCTTCGTCCTAATTTCGCCGCGTCCTAGAACATTTAGGCTTTTGGGTCAATCCACCCGATGTTGCCGTCGGGCCGTTTAAACACAACATTCATGCCGCCATGTTTGGCGTTGTTGAAGATTACAACGCCGCTATCAGCGAGACCAAGCTCTAGCGCCGCCATACCGGGCGTCATTGTCCGAATAGGCTGGCTCGCTTCGGATATAATCATCGGGTCTTGCGGGCTGTCTGCCGAAGTCGCCTCTGAATCAAGATCCGAATCGTCCACAGGGTTTTTCATGATGAACATGTTGAAAGCTTCAGCTTTGGCCTGAATTTTATGCTCCGCTTGGTGGTCTTTTAAGCGGCGCTTATAACGGCGCAGCCGCTTTTCCATATGTTCGAGAGCTTCGTCGGTTGCGCCATAGGCCTCAGGCGCATTGCCTGTGGCCTCCATTGTTGCGCCAGACGGCAAATGAACTGAGCAAACCGTTCTAAACCCTGTACCCTCTCGGCTAACTGAAACATGAGCCTCACCTTCTCGGCGAATATACTTGTCCATCATCTCGTCAAAGCGCTCATTTATTCGCGCCGTAAGCGCAGGTGAAACATCAATATTTTTCGAAACGATTTGGATGAGCATATAAACCTCTCAGAGTTGTTGAAGTAAAACCCTAGCACAGCGTAAAACGCTTGGCAGTTATAAAAGATAGTTTTTTCACTTTTTTGCCAATAAACCTAAGCAAAACAAAAGGAAGAGTTAATATCGATTAAGAATGATGTGCATTTTTTAAGGGAACGATAATCTTCCAGTCAGCGTTAGTTCTGTATTAACCACGTTCAGACTTTTGGAGGTTATTATGTTACATATGACTGAAACTACGAGCCGGAGCCCCTTTGCGTCCCCAAAACCGCCCGCCATCACACAGGCGAAGGCATTGCGCAAAGCAAAGATTTCTGAATTTCGGGCCCCAACGCCTAAAATCTTATTTGGTGAACGGTTGCAAGACATTATAGACCTTGAAGCGTCCATTGCGGCTCACGGCCTGGTGAAGCCGCTGAAGGTCACCCGCGCGGGAGACAAGCTCGTAGTAATTGACGGGCGTAAACGTCTCGCAGCGCTACGCAGAATGCACTTCAAAAACACGCTTCCGCGTCGCTTAGAAGCGATACCCTTTGTGATGGCGACAGAACCCATTCCGCATGCACAACATGCGCCTCAAAACTATAGCAATCTGACAAAGCCTGTAAACGAGGTTCCAAAGCTCGCGGCCTAGTTTAGTTTCTTTTTGGGCGTCGGCATTAGGGCATCTGGCAAAGGCGCGATGGCCACGCCCTCCTCCACAAGACCCTGAGCCTCCTTGGCGGACGCCTTGCCGTATATACCGCGCTTTGGCTTTTCACCGTAATGGATGGCGCGGGCCTCGTCGGCAAAGTTATCACCGACATCCTCACAATTTTCAGAGACACTCTGACGGATTTTATTGGCAACTTCTGCGAGCGCAGTGGCGCTCTTGCGGCGCGTCGCGACAGCGGGTGCCATGATCGCTTTTTCAACCTTTGCCGTTCCGCAGCTCGGGCAATCAATTAATCGCCTTTTGCGCTGAACGTCATAATCAGACGAGCTGGAAAACCAGCCCTCAAAGCCGTGACCATTTTTACAAATTAAATCATATTTTATCATGACAATCTATAGTCAGGATTATGCTGCCAAGCCGGAATTCTCTCGCGCGCCGCAGCGACATCAGCAACATTAATATCTGCGGTAATATAGCCTGGCTGATCGCCGTCAATCTTGGCAATCACCTTGCCCCAAGGCCCGATAATAAGACTATGGCCATAAGTGGTGCGCCCATCCTCATGCGTTCCCCCCTGAGCCGGCGCTATCACAAAACTTCCCGTTTCAATCGCACGGGCCCTAAGCAAAGCCTCCCAATGCGCCTCGCCCGTTGGCTTTGTAAACGCGGCAGGTACTGTCAAAATCTGCGCGCCAGCCTCAGCATAGCGGCGATAAAGGTTAGCAAAACGAACATCATAACATATAGACAGCCCCAATTTTGCACCGTCAATTTGCGCCGTGACGGCTGCGGTGCCGCGGTCATAAATAGCGCTTTCCCTCCATGTTTCTTTGCGCGACACGGTCACGTCAAAGAGATGGATTTTATCATAGCGCGCCAAAATCTGCCCATCCGTTCCAAACAGCAAACTACGGTTAGCCGCCCGGCCCTCGCTTTTCAAAACAGCCAAAGAGCCAATTAACAAGTGGACACCTAGCTCATCTGCGAGGGCGGCAAAAAACGCGGCGCCTTTATCCTCTGCCTCGGGCCGCAAAGCCGCGAAGAGCCTCTTGGGAGAACGCTGCAAAATATGGGTCATTTCAGGTGTCGCGATGAAACTTGCCCCCTCGCCCGCTGCAGCGCGTATGAGCGCCTCAGCAGCACGTAAATTGGCGTCAATATCAACACCTGACCGAAGCTGTATCGCCGCCACCCTCATAGAGCGCTAAACCTAAGCGGCCAGCAAGGGATCAAGCCCGCCGCGCGCCTCCAGCGCCATAAGCTCATCACAGCCCCCAATATGCTTGTTATCAATGAAGATTTGCGGAAAAGTATTGCGTCCGGACCGGTCATTCATTTCGCGGCGCTTGGCGGCATTCATGAATGCATTCGTCTCGCTATAGCGCGCTTTTTTCTTATCCAGAAGGGCTTTTGCGCGAATGCAGTAGGGACACATCGGCTTGGTATAAATTTCAATCTTGGCCATTGGAAATCCTTTTTGTTTCTGCCCTTCATGTAGGGAGAGTGGAGGGTTTCACAACCCGCGACAATACAATTGCGTCCACACGCTTCGCCCCCGCGCGCTTCAGCGTACGCGCGCAGCTTTCAAGGGTTGCTCCGGTGGTCAAAACATCATCAATTAACAGCACAGACTTGCCGCGTAACTGCGCCTTAGGGCTTATCTTAAACGCGCCGCTTACATTTCGGCGGCGGCCCACATAGCTTTGTCCACCTTGGCTAGGCGTATGCCGCTTGCGCAGCAGACTGTCTGTCTCCAGCGCAATACCGCTTTGTTTCGATATAGCGCGCGCAAGCAGCGCCGATTGATTGAAGCGGCGCTTCATAAGCCGCCGGCTGTGAAGCGGTACAGGCATTATGACCTGCGCGCCATTTGTGAGTTTTCGTCCTGCCCGCAGCATTTGCTGCGCAAACATGGTAACGCCCTCAGTCTCTCCGCCGTGTTTAAACCGCAGAACCAAAGAGCGCGAGGCGGCGTCATATACAAAGGCCGCTCGCGCGCGGTCATAGGAGGGTTTTCGCCCCGCGCAGCGCCCGCAGCACGGGGCGGCGCTTAGGGTCAGTTCAGACGTTTCAAACTCAAAGGGGAAACCGCAATAGTCACAGCATGGCTCATCAAGAAAGCGAACATCCGCCCAGCTTTCCGCCGCGCCATAATCGTGCACACCCCGCTGCGGGCGAAACAAGGGCTGCGGCGGCAAGATAATATCCGTCAAACTCTGGCCAAATTGGCGCAGGTAGTTTGGTACGATGAAGGGTTTCTTTTTATCCACCGCTCAGCCATATCCTAAACGTGAACGACGCTCCAGACATTTTTGATAGTCGCGCCAGACGGGCACGCCGCGCGCGCGCAGCAAAACGGACCGAGTCAGCATTCCTTATTGAGCGCTGCGCGCAGGACACAGCGGAGCGGCTAAGCGATATATCGCGCCAGTTTGAACACGCCTTGATTATCGCCCCGCCTAGCTTTTGGGATCTGCTCATGCGGTACTTGCCCGAGGATAAACGCCCGATGAATAGCACCTTTTGTTATGATAGCGAGGCGTTGCCCCCGCATATGGTCAGCAGCTTAGATTCGGCTCTCCCCTTTAAGGAAAATAGCTTTGACTTAGTTATCTCAGTTTTGAATTTGCACAGCGTCAATGATTTACCGGGCGCTTTGATGAATATTGCCCACATCCTTGTGCCCGATGGATTAATGCTTGCGGCTTATTTTGGCGGCACGACGCTCACGCAATTACGCCAAAGCCTTTACAGTGTTGAGAGTGCTATCCACGGCGGACTGTCGCCGCGCGTCATGCCGATGATAGATTTTTCGCAATCGGCTTCGCTTTTGCAGCGCGCGGGCTTTGCTCTGCCTGTAGTAGACACAGACCGCTTCACGTTGAGTTATGGTATGCTTGGAAAGCTGCTTTCTGATCTTCGCGATACAGGCGAAACGAACATACTCACAGCGCGCCGCAAAACACCCCTAAGCCTTAAATTCTATCAGGCTTTGGAGGCGGAGTTGATGACAGAATACCCCGAGAAATCGGGCCGTTTTGCGGTTAGTTTTGAAATTATTTGGGCCACGGGATGGACACCGCATGAAAGCCAACAAAAGCCTCTTAAGCCTGGTAGTGCAAAAATGCGGTTATCGGATGCCCTGGGCTCCGTTGAAAAGAAGATTTAAATAATTTTAAGTCGCCTCAACCTTAGCTGCTAAGCCGTTCCAGGCAGAATCATTATTAAGTGCCAGTTTGGAAGCCCCAACAATCAGGGCTACCGAAACCAAACCTGCAATCAACGCATATTCGAGAGATGTTGCGCCGCTCTCATCGCCAACATAGGTCTTCACCAAAGTTTTCAGTCTATCCATTTTAAGCCTCAAAACGACGTCCGCGGGGCAAGCGGTCGCGTATTTCTTGCGCCAACGGAATATCCGCAGGCACCAAATTCAGTTTCTGCAAATCATCCGGAAACACCCACCGGATAGCCTGCTTCTCTTGAGGACGCGCGAACCCGTCCCATTGGCGGCAAAGATAAAGCGGCATGAGAAGGTCAAAATCAGGATAATTGTGCGAAACGAAAGAAAATGGCTGTAAGCACTGCTTACACGGCTCAATCCCCAATTCCTCGCGCAACTCCCTTACAATCGCATCTTCAGGCCGCTCACCTGCCTCCAGCTTACCACCCGGAAACTCCCACTGTCCCGCATGATCTTTACCTTCAGGACGCTGGCTCATCAGAATTCTGCCATCTGCATCGATTAATGCGCAGGCTGCAACAAGTAGCACCATGAGTAACTCCTAAGGCAAATAGCTTAATGTAGTATTTGAAAACTTGGTTAATTTGGATCCCAAATAGACTATGGATTAGCTGCGATAATCCGCATTTATGTCTATGTAACCATGAGTTAAATCGCAGGTATAAACAACTGCTTCGCCTAATCCCAAACCAATATCGACACTCAAAACAATATCCTGCCGCTTCATGTAATTTGCGCCGTCGACCTCTTTATAGCTTGCCGCTACAAAGCCGTTCTTGGCCACGACATGATCGCCAAAACGAATTGATAGCTTATCGCGATCAGCAGGCTCGCCGCATTTGCCAACCGCCATGACAATGCGTCCCCAATTTGCATCTTCGCCAGCAATTGCTGTTTTGACAAGCGGGGAGTTTGCAAGCGCAAGCCCGATGCGATGGGCGCTGTCGTCGCTCTGCGCACCCGTCACATTAATTTGGATAAATTTTGTGGCGCCCTCCCCGTCCCGCACGATTTGTAACGCCAAATCAAGCAACACGTCATGCAGCTTGGCCCGAAAATCTTTGAGACGCGGATCAGACGCGTCTTCAATTTCGGGCCCGCCTGCGGCGCCGCTGGCGAGGAGCAAAAGCGTATCAGAGGTCGACGTATCGCTATCGACGGTGATGGAATTAAAGGTTGTTTTAGTCATCTCCGACAGAAGCTCTTGGAGCACCTCTCGCGGCAATGATGCATCGGTGGCGACATACGCCAACATTGTGGCCATATCCGGCGCAATCATGCCAGAGCCTTTGGCGATGCCGTTAAGCGTCACCTTAACGCCGGCAATATCAGCCACTGCTGTTGCCCCTTTGGCATAGGTGTCCGTGGTCATGATCGCTCGCGCCGCTTCGGCCCAGCCACCGCTGTCCATGCGCTTATTCATATCGGAAAATTGCGCCGTAACTTTAGAGGCATCCAGCGGCTCCCCAATAACCCCCGTCGAAGCGATTTGAACCGTATTAACCGCGCCGCCAAAGGCAGCCGCTGCGCCGCTCGCTGTCTCCAAAACGGCCTTTTTCCCCGCCTCCCCCGTGAACACATTAGCTGTGCCAGAGTTAACAACTACAAGCTGGACATCGCGCTCATACTTATTGCCCGCAACAAGGGCTTTGCGAGACCACACAATGGGCGCACCGGGCATATTATTTTTCGTGTAAACGCCGGCTAAAGCTGTTCCGGCCTGTCCGCGTAACACCCATAAATCTGTGCGCCCTGTATAGCGCACACCGGCCTCGGCCACGGCCATATCAAAGCCCGCTATGGGCGGCAGAGAGGGAAAAGTTTCGGGCGCTAAGCGCGACTTTTTATATTTACTCATTTTTGGTCTCACTTGGCGTTTTCATCGGAATTGGGACAATCTCAATCGCCCCGTCATCACGTAATTTTGTCATTAAACTCTGAATTTCGGAATATGTCTTATACCGCAAGAGCTGCGCGCGCATCGATTCAAAACTGGCTTCTGGCGGCCTGCGAAAGCTTTCAACCTCCACGATGTGCCAACCGTCCTGTGTTTCAAACGGTTTTGAACGCGCGCCAGCCGCTGTCGAAAAGACAACACTCCCTATCTCATCGGGTAGCATTGCGCGGCTGACAAACCCAATATCGCCAGTTCGAAGGCCTGATGGGCTCTCCGCTGCAAGACTGTGCGCTAAGGTTAAAAAATCCTCACCCGCTGCGAGCTTTGCCGCTGCGGTTTTTATTCCAGCCTGTGTTTTGACAGTCATCAACCTGACTTTCGCCTCGGTACCGTTTTGCCGCAAAGACGATTGCGCCTTATACATTTCTCGAAGTTTTTCTTCTGTCACTTTGTCTCTAAGGTGATTTTCAACAAAATAAGTCGCCAGAATACGCTCGCGCGCCTCGGCTAGCTGACGTTTTACCTCAGGCGCGTTTTGAACTTTGGCGTCGAGCGCGGCGAGCTTTAAGAGCCGCTGGTCAATGAGTTCATCCAAAAGGGATTGAAAAATATCATTATTTGGGGTCAGCGCCTCGCCTGCTTTGACCAATTGTTGCCCTTGGGCGGCCCGCAACACATCACTTTTGTAGATAACCGTATCTCCAACTTTAGCCGCCACAACATCTCCTTTGCGCGCAATGCCGTCGGTCTTGCTGCTTCCCGAGTCGCCGTCGTTGATGCAGCCCGCCAAACAGAAGGATAATAAGAGCAAGGTTATCACGCCCTGCCTGATGGATTGAGCTTTAATTGCCAAATCGGTCATCCTTCCCGTTATGCAGCCCAAATCAAGCGAAATGGGTGAATTGTAAGCTGTGCTTTCATTGACTTAAGCCATTGGCATCACTAAGTCGACACAAAGCATTCACGCGCAACAAAGTGAGACCCAAAGAGGGACCCAAATTGGGAAATGTCTCATCCGTTTTGACAATTGCGCGGCCCAAAGGAGTACCCGATGGCAAACATCGTCACGAAAATTTTCGGCTCAGAAAACGACCGGAAACTCAAAAAACTTCGCCCGATTGTGGCAAAAATCAACGCTCTGGAGCCGCAATTTGTAGCGCTGTCCGACGAGCAGCTTAAAGCCAAAACAGTTGAGTATAGAAAACGTCTTGAGGACGGCGAGACCCTTGATGACCTGATGATTGAAGCCTTCGCCACAGTACGCGAAGCGGCCAAGCGCACGCTCGGGCAGCGCCATTACGATGTGCAGCTTATTGGAGGAATTACCCTTCACCGGGGCGAAATCGCCGAAATGCGCACAGGTGAGGGTAAAACACTTGTATCGACACTTGCCGCTTATTTGAACGCGCTGGCGGGCGAAGGCGTGCATATCGTGACCGTCAACGACTATCTTGCAAAACGAGACGCCGAATGGATGGGCCGCGTGTATACCTTCCTTGGCATGACAACCGAATGTATCAACAATTATGAGCCCTATGGCAATGCGCGCAAGACCGCCTATGCGGCGGACATCACCTACGGGACAAATAATGAGTTCGGCTTTGATTATCTGCGCGATAATATGAAGTACAGCCTCGAGGATATGGCACAGCGCCCGCATGCTTACGCCATTATTGACGAGATTGACTCTATCTTGATTGACGAGGCCCGCACACCGCTCATCATCTCTGGGCCAACTGATGACAAGTCAGATTTCTATCAGCGCATTGATGAGATTATCCCGCAAATCCGCGAGGACGGTTATGACGTTGACGAGAAAGCCAAAACCGCAACCTTCAATGAGGAAGGAACAGAGCAAATTGAAAACATCCTGCGCGAACTGGGGATGCTAGAGGGCGATAGCCTTTATGACGTCGAGAACGTCACTGTCGTTCACCACATCAACCAAGCGCTCAAAGCCCACAAGCTTTATGTGAAAGACAAAGATTACATTGTTAAAAACGATGAAGTTGTTTTGATTGATGAATTTACAGGGCGCATGATGGACGGACGCCGCTTGTCCGAAGGTTTGCATCAGGCCATTGAAGCGCGCGAAAAGGTCGACATTAAGCCAGAGAACGTCACCCTGGCATCTGTGACCCTGCAAAATTATTTCCGCATGTATAATAAACTATCTGGCATGACAGGCACGGCGGAGACAGAAGCTTCAGAATTTTACGATATTTATAAACTTGAAGTCCTCGTGATTCCGACAAATCGTCCCATTCAGCGGATTGACGACCAAGACGAAATCTACCGCACAGAGCGCGAGAAGTTTAACATTATCGTCGACGAAATTATTTTGTGCCAGCAAAAACAGCAACCGGTCCTTGTGGGTACAGTGTCCATCGAAAAATCCGAGGCTCTAGCGCAGGTACTGAAAGACCGCGGCATAGATCACAAAGTGCTGAACGCGCGTTTCCACGAAGAGGAAGCCGCCATTGTTGCCCTTGCTGGTATGCCTGGCGCGGTCACAATTGCAACCAATATGGCGGGCCGCGGCACAGATATTCAGCTCGGCGGCAACCTTGAAATGCGCCTCGAGCAGGAAGTGCCTAAAGACGCGACCCCTGATCAGCGCCAAGCGATTGAAGATAAGATCAAAGCTGAAATTGCAGTTTACCGCGAAGCCGCTCTAAAGGCAGGTGGGCTTTATGTTTTGGGTACAGAACGACACGAATCGCGCCGCATTGATAACCAACTGCGCGGACGCACAGGTCGCCAAGGTGATCCAGGACGCTCCAAGTTTTATCTCTCAACCGAGGATGATCTCATGCGCATTTTCGGCGGGGACCGTCTGAAAAACATGATGGGGAAGCTTGGCTGGGAAGAAGGCGAAAACCTGACCAACCGCTTTATGAGCAAGGCCGTCGAGCGCGCGCAAGTCCGCGTTGAGACCCGTAATTTCGACATTCGTAAAAACCTGCTCAAATATGACGATGTTATGAATGATCAGCGCAAAACAATCTTTGAACAACGCATGGAATTTCTCACCGATGATGACGTGTCTGATGTGATTGAAGATTTCCGTCACCAAGTTTGCGAAGACCTTATCGAAGAGCATGTCCCAAAGAAAGCCTATGCTGAGCAGTGGGATATTGAAGGATTGGATAACAAGACCAAGCAGCTCATGCGTATCTCTGTCCCCTTTGATGAATGGGCCAAGGAAGAGGGTATTGCTGATGAAGAAATGCTAGAGCGTCTGAAAAACAGCACCGACATCATGTATAAAGAGCTAACCTCTGGCCTCGCGCCTGAGGATATGCAGCGCGCGGAGAAAGATATCCTCTTACAAGTCATCGATTTGTCTTGGCGCGAACATTTGCAGCAGCTTGATAATCTAAAATCTGTGATTGGCATGCGCGCCTATGGTCAGCGTGATCCGCTCAATGAGTATAAATCGGAAGCCTTCCAGCTGTTTGACAACCTACTGACTGACCTCCGAGAAGGCGTGACCAAAGCTGTCACCAACCTTCTCATGCGCGTAGCTGAGCAACGCCAAATGCAGCAAGCCCAAGCGCAAGCAGCCCCGCAAATGAGCGCCTCTGCAGCCCCGCGCGGGCCAATGGAT
>CAKZTE010000068.1 GCA_937923115.1 uncultured Caulobacterales bacterium
AGGGCAGGGGTGAGGGCGAGGCCGTTTTCAAACAGTTGAAAACACAGCTCACCGCGGCGGACATCTGTGAAAACGATAAGACGTTTATCTTGCGCGGGGTCATGGCGCGCAGCGTGCACTTCAAGCGCGCTAATCCCAACCACAGGAATTTTGCGTGGCAGAGCCATCCCTTTAGCAAAAGCGAGCGCCACGCGCAGACCCGTAAAACTTCCTGGCCCCGTGCAGACCGCGATTTGGTCAATGTCGACGACGGATAATTGCGCAGATTTCAGGAGCTCCGCGACCATCGGCGCGAGACGTTCTGCATGGCCGCGTCCGATTGATTCGGATGTGTGCGCGAGGATGCGTCCGTCATCAACGAGGGCGCAGGCGCAGGCCTTGCCCGTCGTATCAAGGCCCAAAACTATCATTATCTAGGCGTATTGCTCGACTGCTGTCACTTCGGGGACGTAATGCTTGAGCAAGTTTTCAATACCTGATTTCAACGTCATGGTCGAGCTGGGACAGCCCGCACAAGCGCCGCGCATTTCAAGATAGACGACGCCGTCTTTTTCCTCGAAATGCCGAAACACGATATCGCCGCCGTCTTGCGCGACCGCTGGCCGCACGCGAAGCTCAATCAGCTCTTTAATCTGCTCCACAATCTCAAGTGTCACGCCTTCATAGACGTGATCTTCTGCTAGAGAGTTTTGAATTTGCTCAGAGATGGGCGTGCCGCCTGCGACAAAGAAATCCATAATCGCGCCGAGCACGGCAGGCTTAAGATGCTGCCAATTCGCGCTGTCTTTTTTGGTCACAGACACAAAATCATTGCCAAAAAACACGCCCATAACGTCAGGAATCATAAATAGCATTTCCGCCAGCGGGGCTTCGGAAACGCTCTCGCCGCGTTTAATGTCCACGGGCGGGCGTTCACCTGCAACCTCACGGCCCGGCAAAAATTTCAGCGTTTGCGGATTGGGCGTGTCTTCGGTTTGAATAAACATGGCAAGTCCTTTGATAGCTTAGCGGTCTGCACTCTAATTGGCGTCTAATGACCGCTGTTTCAAGTGTATTGCGAGTGAAAGCCTATATTGACCGTCTTTACCGCGACAGTCATTATGCGGGGATGAAAACAAAGCGGTCATTACAGCGATTATTACTCTGTGTTGCGGGAGGCGCTGTTTTGGCGGGCTGCGCCAGCGTGGCGACGCGCCTGCCTGGTATTACTCTGCCTGCGCTCGTGAAAGAGCGCGCGAGCCAAGAGCAGCTCGCCTTTGCGGAGATGGATCGGCTTCATACGCGTCTTTGGGACGTGGCCTATCCTGTGCTGCGCGATAATGCAGAGCTATGCCCTAAAACGCGGCCTGATATTGGCGCTGTTACTTATAGTCTTAAAACCTTTCCCAAGGACATGCGCGAAGCCGCCGCCCGAGAGCTCGGCGCAAAGGATACGCCCACCATTCGCCGCATCATCAAGGGGGGGCAAGCGCAGAAAGCGGGGCTGAAAGTTGGGGACGCGTTTTTGGACGTGCGCGGCATTCCCATGACGGCCACGAGCAAAGCGATGCGCGCTATGCTTGAGGACGGGCCGGCCAAGATTGCGGTCAGGCGCGGCGAGAACACATTTGACGTCACCCTGACACCGCGCGAGATTTGCGATTACGGCGTAAAACTATCTATGAGCAGCACGGTCAATGCTTATGCCAGCGGCAAGACGCTTATCCTGACATCGGGCATGATGAATTTTACACAAAGCGATGACGAACTCGCGCTGATTGTGGCGCATGAACTGGCGCATAATACCATGGGGCACATCCGCAAAATCGTTGGCAATATGATATTGTCTGGTTTTGCCACGCGCTATACGCGGGAATTTGAATCCGAAGCCGACTATGTCGGGCTTTATTATTTGGTACGCGCCGGATACTCGCCAGATAAAACGCCTGCCTTCTGGCAGCGTATGGCGCTGAACGGGCCGCGTTCTGTGGGCCGCGCGAAAACGCATCCAACCTATCCTGATCGGTTTCTTCGGCTCGAAGCAGGGTTAGCTGAAATCAAGGCCAAGCAAGCCCTAGGCCAGCCGCTTAAACCTAATTTCATAGACGCGGATAAATGAAAGACGCGAATAAATGAAACCACCGCTAATTAATCTTGTTTTTGTTCTTGGCGCGGCGGCCTTGCTATGCAGTTGCGGGGAAGCGCGATCCGAGAGCGTGCCGCATCAGCCTGCTGTGCGTGAAATGGCGGGTCATGAAACTGCAAGGCCAGACAAAGAAACCGCAGAAACCGCAGAAACCGAAGAAACCGCAGAAACCATAGACACGCGAGAAGCTTTATCCAGCGACGCGGTTGTACGGTTTTCAGATATTTTGGACCAGTATCGCGCGCTTAATTCTCGCCTTGAAGCTGTATCCGCGCGGTTACAAATAGCCAATGCCTCGCTCTGTCCCGCGGTCATACGCGACCCTGGTTTTACTGTTCATAGCCTGTCAGATTATCCCGAGCCCTTGCAGCAAGTCGCGCGCTCCTTTTTGCCTGTTGACGAAGGGCTCTCTGTGCGCACGGTGCGAGACGGTAGCCCTGCGCAGGCCGCTGGGCTGAGGGCGGGGGATAAGCTGGTTGGGGTGAATGGTCAGCGCTTTGTTGGCGGCCGCACGCAGAAAATATTTTATGACCGCGTGACGACAGTGGCCTTCGCGGCAGAGACAGCGAGCCTCACCATTGCGCGGCGCAATCAATCCGGCACAACCGATTTGATGAGCTTTGATATGCGGCCTCAAACAATTTGCGGCTATCCTGCACATGTTGTGTTTGACGAAACTGTGAATGGACACACGGATGGAAGCGCGATTTGGATTACGTCTGAGTTGATGCGCACGGTTGAAGATGACGTGAACTTGGCTTTGATCGTGGCGCATGAAATGGCGCACGCCTTAGCAGGGCATCTAAGCCTCTCCCCAACGGATGAGGAGAGAAAGAGGCTAGAGCTTATGGCCGACTCTATGGCGCTTGTAATGCTGTCGCGCGCGGGCTTTGATAGTGACCGCGCCGTGAGTTATTGGACGCGGGCGGATAACCCGCAGCGCCTGAGCCAAAGCCGTTCCAATACCCATCCGAGTATCAGTCAGCGCCTTGAAAATTTTGAAGCCGCGCAGCGCGCCATTGAGGCCGCAAAACGCCGCGGCGCTTTACTTTATTTTTCGATTCTGCCAGCGCCCGCGCTTTAGGCGTTTGGCTCCCGCGCTATAGGCGTTTGGCTAATGACCCATTTTGCTGTGATCCGTGCCGCTGCCGTAGCTTTCAGGGGCTTCATCTGCAAAAGGCACAATCATCGTCACTTCTGTCCCGTCAGAATAGGTCAGCGTTAGCGGCGCGTCCACATCCCCTTCGGGCATGACCGTATCAAACAGCATCAAGTGATAGCCGCCAGGCTCTAAAGCAACGCTTTTGCCTTTGGGCAGATCGATACCTTCTATGCGGCGCATTTTCATTACGCCGTCCTCGTTAAGGTGGGTGTGAATTTCAACGCGCGGGCTGATGGGGGAGGTCGCTGAAACAAGGCGGATGTCTGCACCCTTATTTTCTAAAACCATAAACCCCGCAGCGGTCGTGCGGCCTGTGAAAGGCGGCTTGATAAAGGCGCCAGAAACTTCGACGCCGCCCATTTGCGCCGCGGCTTGTTTGTTGTGGTTCATCGCGGAGTGATCCATCTCGCCAGAACAGGCGATAAGGGACAGCGCGCTTGCGGCGAGGAAAAAATGTTTCAACATATTAGGCTCCTGAAAATCCAATGACCTTACGTATATCAGACAATATGGGTTCAGCTAGAACATTCGCGCGATCAGCCCCTGCGGCCAAAATTCGGTCAAGCTCATCAGGGTCGGCAAGATAGCGCCGCATCAAATCCGACACGGGCTGTAGCGTCTCCACTACGAGTTCCGCTAACGCTGGTTTAAACACGCCAAAGCCTTGTCCAGAGAATTGGTCAAGGACCGCTTGGTCACTCATATCGCCAAGCGCAGCGTATATACCGACAAGGTTTTGTACCTCTGGGCGCTCTTCGAGTTCCGCCTCGCTTGCGGGGATAACGCCCGCATCGGATTTGGCCTTCTTGATTTTTTTCGCCATATCCTCGGGACTGTCAGTGAGGTTAATGCGGGCGTTATCCGACGGGTCAGATTTGCTCATTTTACTCGTCCCGTCCCGCAGAGACATAATCCGCGCCCCAGGCCCCTTAATGAGCGGCTCTGGTAGCGGAAAGAAACCTGGTACTCTGAAATCATTATTAAATTTAGCGGCAATATCCCGCGAAAGCTCCAAATGCTGTTTTTGATCCTCGCCCACAGGTACATGGGTCGCCTTAAAGAGCAATATATCCGCGGCTTGCAACACAGGGTAATCGTAAAGCCCAACGGACATTGCTTCTGAATTTTTGCCTGCCTTATCTTTAAACTGCGTCATCCGCGAGAGCCAGCCAATGCGGGCGACGCAGTTGAAGTACCAGGCAAGTTCAGTATGGCCGCGGACGCGCGATTGGTTATAGACAATTGCCTTTTTAGGGTCGACGCCCGCCGCCAGATAGGCTGCTGCAATCTCGCGGGTTTGCTGTTTTAAAAGCTGAGGATCTTGGGGGACCGTAATGGCGTGCAAATCCACAACACAATATAAACACTCATGGTCATGCTGCATGATGGCAAATTTTTTCAGCGCGCCAAGATAATTTCCCAGATGCAGCGCTCCTGTGGGTTGCACCCCAGAAAACACGCGCTCAGGGCCAGAATATGGCGAGGATGTGTGGTCGGTCATAAGTTTCTCTTTTTATGCGAACTCATAGCAGGCTCTCTGGGTAGTTCAACGCCTAACCGCCTTTGCGGAAGGCGTCTTTTATATCGGCCATGCCAAAGGCCCGCAGCGCCATAGCGCTGGCGAAATATATTACAATGCCAATGGCGCAAACGACAGCCACAACGAAATAATCCCAAAAAATGTTTCCTGTACGCAGGGGCGCTGCATATTGGGCGAGCCACCATAAGGCCGCCCCCATAACGGCGGCGGCCATGAAAATACGCGGAATACGAGATACCAGCCGTGTGTCCATTATAAAGTGGCCTTGCTTGCGCTGCACATAAGCGAGGCAAATTACATTGCCCCATGCCGCGATGGACGTTGCTAAGGCGAGGCCGAAGAACCCAACAGTAAAGAAAAGCCCAGCACCAAGAATAAGATTCACCACAGCCGATAGGCTGGCAAATATCATTGGCGTACGGGTATCTTCGCGGGCGAAAAACGTAGGGGCTAAGACTTTTAGCAAAACAAAGGCGGGTAGGCCGAGCGCGAACATCCGCAAGGCTTTGGCTGCCTGGATACTGTCTGAGCTGAGAAAGCGCCCGCGTTCAAAGAGGGTGGAGATTAAAAGCTCTGGCATGGTGAACAGCGCAACGGCGGCAGGCACAGTTAGAAATGCGGCAATTTCTGCGGCGCGGTTCAGCGTGTGCATAGCCCCGTCATCATCACCTGCTCGCAGACTTCGCGAAAGGGACGGTAGCAGCGCCACGCCCATAGCAATCCCTATCATGCCGAGCGGCAATTGATACAGACGATCAGCATAATAAAGCCAGCTCGCCGCACCCGTTTGAAAGGTAGCGATGGTATGGCTGACCATCAGATTGATATGGGTGATGCCAGCTGCAATCAACCCTGGAACGCCGAGCTGCGCCAATCGCCGCACGTTGGGGGTGATGCGCGGCCATTTTAGCGGCAATCTAATGTTTGCCCGTTTCAGTCCATAGATAAGAAATCCGGCTTGTAAAAGCCCAGAGAGCGTCATCAATATCGCCAGATATAGTGCTAAGGTTTCCGCTGGCAGCTTCCCTGCGCCGGGCCAAAGCAGGGCCGTAATCCACACAACATTGAGCAGTGTTGGCGCGAAGGCCGCGAGCGCAAAATAATTGCGTGTATTCATCATACCAGAGAATAGCGCCGCCAAACTCATCAGCATCAGATAGGGCATGGTAATGCGCGCATAAAGCACAGCCAAGTCATAGGGCACGAGTCCGTCTGGGCCCGCAACCTTATCCAGCCCGCCGCCAATCAAGTTCAGCGTCCATGGCATAGTGAGCTGAAAGGCGATAACAATCAGGGCCACCAGCATGGTGAGAGCAGCCATTGCTTCGCCGGCAAAATTGGCCGCCGTTTCTTCGCCCTCGCCTTCTAATCGGCGCGCATACATGGGCACAAAGGCCGCGTTAAAAGCCCCTTCTGCAAACATACGCCGAAACAAATTTGGCAATTTCGTCGCCGTCAACAAGGCGTCATTAATGGCGCTTGCACCAAGATATTTCGCCCACAAAATATCGCGCATCAAACCCAATATACGCGACAATAGCGTCATTGAGCCAATGATGGCTGTGGACTTTAATAACCTCATCTGCCCGTGCCAATCATTAGGCGGCCGCTTTTTTGGGAGAGTCAGATAAGACAGCTCGGATGGCTTTAGCGATTCTCTTTTGCTCGGACTTCTCTAAAATGTCCCCTTTGACATAAAAGGCATCCACAGCTTTTTCGCCGACAACTTCGATATGGGCGGAGAATAAATCAAGGCCAAGGTCATGCAGGCACACGGCAATATCATAAAGCAGCCCCGGGCGGTCGCGCCCCTCAACCTCTATGATACTGACCCCGTCCCGTTTCGTTTCAGGGAACCGAACCTTGGATTTCACAGGGATAGCCCCCGCCCGCTTTGAGGCTAACGGCTGCGAGATTGATAATTTGTCAGCGCCTGTCTTGGCGGCTTTGGTCATACGAGTTTTCAACAGCGTGAGCGCGCGGTCATTCTTTCGGCCAAAGGCATGACCGTCAGCATTTTGCAAATAGAACACATTCATCACGCGCGGCGCGCGACCATCGGTTTTTGGACCGGTGTGCAGGCGCGCCCCTACAATTGTTGCATTCGTCGAGGCGATCGCCTTTGTCATATCGGCAAACAGACCGGGACGGTCGCGCGCGGCAATCCAAATTTCAGTAATGTCTCTTGGTCGGTCACGGCGGGTATGGCTTTGTATATCCTCACCCGCTTCGATCATGTCGTCAAAAAACCGAGCGTGACGGACCAGGCCTGCCATGGTGAAGTTGAGCCAATAGCGATCTCCTAGCTCATCGAGAAACGGCGCGACGCGTTCAGAATGGGCGGGCGGCAGGCGCTCGGTTAATTGCTCGCGTGCGGCGCGGGCTTTGGCGGCGGGAGCGAGCTCTTCCTTACCGTCCAAATAGCGCGAAGTCGCCCCGTGCAGCTCGCGGAGTAATACGCCTTTCCAATCGTTCCAAATCCCAGGCCCAACGGCGCGAATGTCGACGACGGTTAAAACGTAAAGCAGGTTAAGCCTGTCCTGCGATCCCATAAGTTGCCCAAATTCAGCAATGGTGTCAGGGTCTGAAATGTCGCGTCTTTGGGCGGTTTCAGAAAGATCCAAATGCCTGCGGATTAACCAGGCAACGGTGTCGACTTCTTCTTGGGCCAGCCCAAGGCGCCGGCAGGCGCGGCGGCCAAGCTGCGCGCCTTCAATGCATTGGTCGCCTTTGCCTTTACCTGTATCGTGCAAAAGGCAGGTCATATAAAGAATGCGTTTTTGCGACTTAGTGAAACTTTGGGCAATCTTGCTCGCAACCGGGTTTTCGTCCAAAAGCTCTTTAGATAAGATGTCATGGAAATAGTTCACCAGCCGCAGGGTATGCTCATCCACCGTGTAGGCATGATGCATATTGAACTGTGTGCGCGCGACGATGCCGCCAAATTCTAGCAAGTAGCGCCCCAAAACGCCGGCTTCATTCATAACCTTAAGCGTGGCGTAAGGGGCTTTGGCGGTGAGCAGAATGTCTTGAAATATTTTTGAATTTTCGGGATCACGCCGAAAATCTGTATCAATCAGATTGCGCCTAAAATTTATCGCGCCAAAGGCATCAGGATGGATATCCAAATTCCGTTTACCTGCGATTAAAAACAGCTTCAAAATAAGTGAGGGGTCTTCGCGGAGCTGCATATCGTCTTTAAAATTAAGCCGGCCATGGTCTATGATAAAGCCCTCTTCTTTCACGGCGCGGCGCGAATTTGGCAAGAACCTATCAAGCCCGCCAGGCAAGCGAATGGCATTATCCGCCTCGAGCTTGGCGCAGGCAATCCGCGTCAGCGCGCCGACCTCGCGGGCATTTATGAAATATTCGCGCATGAATTTTTCAACAGCATCTTCAATTTCGCCGCTCGCATGACCCATTTTTCGGGCTAATACGGTTTGGCGGTCAAAGGATAATGTCTCCATGGCGCGTCCCGCCGTAAGATGCAGATGGATGCGCGCCCGCCATAAAAAATCTGCCGCGCGCGTAAAACGCGTTGCGGCATTGGGGCCAAATAACCCCATATCAACATAGTCTTTTGCGCGCTGCGGATCAATAATGTCCATGTCTGTCTGGATATATTTTGCAATCCAATAAAGCACATGCAGGTCGCGTAGCCCGCCTTTGCCTTCTTTGATGTTGGGTTCAATAACATAGCGGGAGTTCCCTTCGCGCTCATGCCTGATATCGCGTTCTTCAAGCTTGGCCGTGATGTAATTTCGGCCCCGGCCTGCGCTGACAAACTTTCCGTATTTAAGATATAAATCCGCTGCTAGTTCTTTGTCGCCCGTTACAAAACGTAGGTCCAAAAGCGCGGTTAAGATGGTTTGGTCTTCTTTTGCCAAAGAAATACATTGATCCGCCGTGCGCGTTGAATGGCCGACTTTAAGGCCAAGATCCCAGAGCATATAAAGAATATATTCTGTCACGGACTCGGTGAAAGGTGATCCTTTTTTGTCAGCTAAGACAAATAAGAGATCAAGATCAGAAAACGGTGCCATCTCCCCGCGTCCATACCCGCCTACCGCGCACACGGCGATGCGCTCTGCGGAGGTTGGGTTGGCGGCGCGCACCACAAAATACACAGCGTAATCATAAAGCGCGCATAAAATATCATCATGTATGGCGGAAATGCGCCGCGCCATTTCAAGCCCGTTGAGGCGGCCTTTCTCGAACATTTCCGTCGCTAAAGCTTTGGCCGTTTCCAGTTCTTCGCGTAGCACGGTTAAAACGCTGGCGCGTTCGCCGCTACTATTCTCGCCAATATCAATGAGTTTCTGGCGCAGGTGTTTTGTATCAACGGCTGTATGCACATTGCCAATGCCCATTGGCAAAATGGGTTCTGCGGATTTGGTTGTGCCGCGTCTAAAAAGGGCCATTACCGCGTCTCCAATTTCGTTTTAAGCTCGTAGAGTAAATCAAGCGCCGCCCTGGGCGAGAGCGTATCGACATCAAGCTGGCTTAGCGCTGTTTCTACGGCGGAGGGTTTGGCTTTAACGGCGGGCGGCGGGCTGGCAAAAAGCGGTAGCGCGCCAAGTTTATCAGGCGTGCTATCTTGATCGCTTTCAAGCCGTTCTAGAACAGCTCGCGCGCGGTTCACAGCGACAGGGGGCAGGCCCGCGAGTTTTGCAACTTGCACGCCATATGATTTATCCGCCGCGCCGGGACGCACGTCATGTAAGAACACCAAATCACCGTCCCATTCCTTCGCGCGCAGGCTGGCATTACGCGCTGCGCCAAGGCTCTCCACAAGATCTGTTAGCTCATGATAATGGGTAGCAAATAAAGCGCGCGAGCCGTTTACCTCATGCAAATGTTCAACCGTGGCCCAAGCAATAGACAGGCCATCAAATGTGGCTGTCCCGCGTCCAATCTCGTCTAGGATAACAAAGCTGCGCGGCGTGGCTTGGTTTAAAATGGCAGCGGTCTCAATCATTTCCGTCATAAAGGTTGAGCGCCCCTTGGATAAATCGTCAGATGCACCAACCCGCGAGAATAGCGCGTCTGCTGCGCCGATATGGGCGCTGGCTGCCGGCACAAAACTGCCTGCTTGCGCCAGTATAAACATCAAAGCATTTTGACGTAGATAAGTCGACTTACCGGCCATATTGGGGCCAGTTATTAACGTCAGCCTCGGGGCGGCGGTCCCGCTTGCGTCAAGGGAACAGTCATTGGCTGTAAAGCCAGCCGCGCCCAATTTGCGCAAGGCCGCCTCTACAACGGGGTGGCGTCCGCCCTTTATGTCAAAGCTTTGGCTTTCGTCGATTGTTGGGCGTACCGATTTTGACTCCTCAGCCCAATTGGCAAGCGCCGTTTGCACATCAAGGGTAGCAAAGCCGTGGGCGGCAGCGCGGATATCTTCCGACCCTTGTTCTGCGCGGCTGACAAATTGCGCGAAAATTTCAAGTTCCAATGCAAGTGCTTTGTCGCCCGCGCCAGAAATTTTGGCATCGAGCGCAGCGAGCTCGGTGGTCGTAAACCGCACACCACTGACAAGGGTTTGGCGATGAATAAAGGGGCTATCCGCGCCTTTGGAGAGCATCGTGTCCGCGTATTTTGGGCTCACCTCTATGAAATAGCCCAGCACATTATTATGTTTTATCTTAAGCGTCGGAACAGCGGCGGTCTTGGCATAATCGGCTTGCAGTCCCGCTACAATACGGCGGCTATCATCGCGCAGCTGCTTAAGGTCATCGAGGCCCGCGTGCCAGCCTTGGCGAATGAAGCCGCCGTCGCGCGCCATCATGGGTACATCGTCTTTGAAGGCTTTTTTAATATCGCGCATCAAAGCGGCAAGAGCGGGTTTGTTTGTTAGGCTCAGCGCCGTGCAGGCCGCCTCTGTTTTTGCGGGCAATTCAAGCGCGGGCAGGCGGGCGATGTCGGCGTTGAGGGTTTCTCCTGCCAGTAGCCCCGCGCCAATCACCTGCAAGTCTCTTGGTCCGCCGCGCCCAAGCGCGAGACGGCTAACGGCACGGGCCATATCACCAACACTTTTTAGGGCCTCTATGACGGTGCCGCGTAGCGCCGCTTGGTCCTTGAAAAAACTGACCGCGTCCAGACGCGCGTTAATGGCCGATACGTCAACAAGGGGCCGCGCGAGGTGGTCTGATAAAAGCCGCGCGCCTGCGCCCGTGACGGTTTTATCAATCACGGACAATAGCGAGCCTTGGCGGCGCCCTTGTTGGGTACGGTCAATTTCAAGGCTGGCGCGCGTAGCAGGGTCAATCGCAAGATAGCCGCTGGCCTCGCGGCGGCGCGGCGGTGACAATTGCACGGGACTGCCCGCTTGGGTGAGTTCCAGATAATCTAGCAGCGCGCCTGAGGCCGATATCTCGGCCTTCGTAAACGCGCCAAACCCATCTAACGAGCCGACTTCAAATCGGTCTTTTAAACGGCGTTCCCCCGCGCGAACATCAAATTTCGTGCCCGCAACGGGGGTCAGCGCCATGCCTTCAAGCGGCAGGCTTTCTATAATGTCAGGTCTTTGGTAGAGGGCTTCGGGCAAGACAATCTCGCGCGGCGAAAGGGCTGATAACTCACTGCCAAGACGGTCGGGGTCAACGGCGCAAACCCAAAAACCACCTGTTGATACATCTGCCCACGCGATTGCATGGTCGCCGGCGGTTGTGCGTGCAAGCGCCAAAATATAATTAGAGCCGCGCGCATCAAGCAGGCTGTCTTCTGTTAACGTGCCGGGCGTGACAAGGCGCACAATTTCGCGCTGCACAACGGATTTATATCCGCGCTTCTTGGCTTCAGCGGGGCTTTCGGTTTGCTCGCACACGGCGACGCGAAAGCCTTTCTTGATGAGCCGCTGTAAATAGGTTTCCGCACTATGAACCGGGACGCCGCACATTGGAATGTCTTCGCCGTTATGCTTTCCGCGTTTGGTTAGCGCAATATCTAGGGCGGCAGCGGCGCGCACCGCGTCATAAAAAAACAGCTCATAGAAATCACCCATGCGGTAAAACAGCAGGGCCTCATCGCCGCACTCCGCTTTGATGCCAAGGAACTGCTGCATCATCGGCGTGATTTTTGTAGCCGTTTTGGGCGGCGCTTTAAGCGGTGAATTCATGCGCGCAAGCTAGTGAAACAGCGCTGCATTAGCAAGCGTGCAGGCGGCTATGACGGCGCCTTTTCGGCCCGCGCCTGCGCATTGCATGTCCGGCGAAAAGTTCCGTTCGCATCGAGTGTTAGCGGCGGGTTCATATTGCCCATCTCAAAAATGATCTGGTTGTTTTTGCTGATATTAAAGGCGCTGGGCTGCGCGGGTAGGGCTTCGTGGCGCGTAATAATAAAAGCGTCATTATGGCTTTGCTCGAGGCGGTAAACCGCGCTCTCGCCCGTTCTAAGCGATGTGGCGAAAACCCAAAAAGCAGAGGCCGTCTGCCCTAAAGGTACGTCCCTAATGGGCTGCACGGCGATAACGGCTTGCGGCCCGTAGGCGCTGTTTTCAAAAAGCTCACGGCCCTGACCGCTTGTGTTATTATAGGCGACTAAGCCGCCCGATTGCGGGCGGCTATATCCTGCGAGCCAGCCGCCGCGCGCGCGCGCGCCCGTTGTGAACCAGGCGCGGTCAGCCATGACGTGGCCGGGCAAAACGGCGGGATCGTAAAAAGGCATGGCTTTGGCCATATCGCGTAAATCTGTGCGGCCTGTTACGCAAAAAGCGCTCCGCGGCTCAAGAGTGTTTATGCGCCGCGGCAGGGCCGGCTGTAGCTTTAGGACGGTTTTGCGCGGATTTGGACTGGACAGTGCCTCAAGCCCCAGCGCCGCGCTTGCTTTCACGGCAGTGAATGGGTGGTTTCGCGACAGGGCGGCTAGCGCGCTAGAGAGCCGTATATCATTTGATCGGGCCTGCGCGGATTGCGCTAAGACGCCTGCAATTATCAGTCGGTAATCGCCCCGCGCCGCCATGGCCTCTGCTGCGATTGTTTTCGCTAGCGGCGTATCAAAGCTGCCCGCAACTTCTGTCAGGGCGATTTTGTCCTGCGGCGACTCGGCGGCTCTGCGCAGGGGCTCAAGCCATCTATCCGCCTGCTTAGGATTCATCATTTGCGGGACATTGAAATAAGGGGCGGGCGTAGACCTATCCGAAAAGGCGAAAAGCGCTTGGGCATAGGCCGCGCCTGAAAGCGGCGTATCGGGAAGTGGGGGCACAGACGGCTCGCCTTGACGCCGTAGCAGCGCATCAAAGCCTGCGGCGCGGCCTGACAGGCTCATCTCTGGGTCACTCAAGAGATCCTTGGCAAATTTCATGTAAAACCCGTCTTCACGCAAAGGGTGGCGATGCGCTAATAATCCGCCAAGACCAATCGCGGCTTTGGACTCATTTGGCTGTAGGCCGTAAAGCGTAGCGACCAGCGCCTTAAAGGCCGCTTCCGCATCACTGTCGTAAAGCGCGCTATAGGCCGCGATGACGGTGGCGCTATCCCCTGATTTTAAAAGACGGGAGAGTAACGGCGTTGCTGTTGAGTCTGGATAGAGCGCGATAAGGCGCGCCAGAACCGGACTTGGCGTTTCAACAGCGGCGCGGCTCAGCGGGGCGAGATCGGCCTGCGGCATCGGAAACGTCATGTTGCGTAATAGTGTTTGCGCCAAGATTACGCGGGAATAATGCGCGATTTCAGCATTGTCATGGCTGAGCGTTTGGATGGCCGTGCTGCGCACCATCGGACTGAGGTTGGTCATCATAACCCGGGCGAGAAACTCGGCCCGATAAGGCGCGCCCGCTTCGGATTTCCACATCTGCACAATACGGCGCTGCTCAAGGGGCGATAAAATATTGGGCGTGCGCGAAAGTATATCCAGCGCGCGGTTTGCAAGCGCAGCCTCTTTAGCGCTTGCGTTTTTACCCGCGTCAATCATGTCCCATAAAAGTGAGCGCGATTTGTCACCAAAGCGGTCAAAGTCCCGCGCCAAAACCGCATAATCAAAACTATCGGCGTCGTGGCGTTCTAAAATATCAGTGCAGCGCAAAAGTGTTTTGCAGCTTTGAAACGCGGCGTCGGCGCTTGCGCCTCGGGCCAGATGGCTTGTGATGTCGGGCGCCGCGAGCGCGCCCCCGCCAAGAGGCAAAGCAAAAGCCAGGCTCATGGCGGCCGACGCAAAATATGAAAGTGAGTAATCCCGTAGGTTCATGTCATGCGCATAGCCCGTTGCGCGCCGCGCTTCAAGGGCGAGGCTGTGGTAAGGGGTTCGTCTTGCTTGCAGGCTCTACGGCTGGGACGGGCCTAAGGCACAAACATGAGGCATGGTCATGAGATAAAGGCAAAGCTAGTGTATAAAATTGGTAGCCAAGCGGCCCTGATTACGGCCTTACCAATGGCGGTGGATGGTGGGCGATACTGGGATTGAACCAGTGACCCCTACAATGTCAATGTAGTGCTCTCCCACTGAGCTAATCGCCCGATTAAATCGGAAACCATCCTTCACGCGCGGCGAGGGTAAGACACCGCAATCGCGAGCCTTCGGGAATGGGGGATATATCCGCGCTACTATGGCTAATCAAGCCTTATTTTGCTTAGGAGATTGCTTTAAGACGGGCGGCCTAGGCGGCAATTAGTTTATCAACCTCATTCACAAGCTGGCGCAGATGCACGGGCTTGGACAGGACAGTCGTTTCGCTGGCCTTCGGGTCGTTCATCGCAACTGCAGCAAATCCCGTTATAAACATGATCTTTATGCCAGGGGATAGTGTTTCGGCTTGCTTGGCGAGCTCAATACCGTCCATGCCCGGCATCATGATGTCCGTCAGGAGCATATCAAAAGCGCCGTCAGCAAATTTCAGCGCGCGAAGGGCGCGTTCGCCGTCCGCGCAGGCAATGACATGATGTCCTGCTTTTTCTAGCGCTTTTTCAAAAAAACCGCGCATAGCGTCATCATCTTCTGCGTATAAAATCGTGGCCATTCTGTCCCTTATTTCTTTTTTGGACGTTCCCCACAGAACGCGTATTATTATCTGGCCTTTGTTTATACATCGGCCTATTTTGAACCAATGTTATGGCTCACGCGCATCCCTTGCAGGTTTTATACCGCTTATCTAATCCGCAGAGGAGTCTTTACAGCCAAGGACTTAACGTTCTCTAAGCGCGACGTTTACACTCCTTTTACCGCTCTTTATTTTATTCGAGGCGTCGCTGAATGACGCAGTGGGACGAAACATTGCAGATTCAACTGGAGCGCGAGAGTGTCTATGCCATTGGCGCGCCCTTTACGCTCGCGCCGCCGCAGATTTGGCGCGCGCCCGTTATTTTCGCATCCCCGCATTCTGGTAATCTCTATCCAGATAGTTTTTTGGCGCGGGCAGACTGCGATATTCGGACATTACGCGCGAATGAAGATGCTTATCTAGATAGCTTATTTGCGGCCGCGATTGAGGCTGGGGCGCCGCTGCTCTCAGCGCGTTTCCCGCGCTGTTTTGTCGATGTGAACCGCGCCCCGGATGAATTGCCGCCTGCGTGGCGCTCAAATGGGGCGCAGAACGGCGCATCAGGAAAACCGCATACGGCGCGCGCACAAGCGGGCTTTGGTGTGATTCCGCTTATGATTGCGCAGCATAGGCCCATTTATAAACAGCCCTTGCCGCAGCAGGTCGCGCTGGAGCGTATCACCCATCTCTACGAGCCTTATCATGCAGCGCTTGAGGGATTGATTGCGGCTTCGTTGGCGCGCTTTGGCCGCGCTCTTGTGATCGATTGTCATTCTATGCCGGGCTTTGCCGCTATGGGCGCGCGGCGGGCAGATATCGTTCTGGGAGACCGCTATGGCCTGTCGTGTAGCGCGGCAACAATCAGGCAGGTCGAACGCGCTTTTGTGAATATGGGCTATCAAGTGATACGAAATTCACCCTATGCGGGCGGCTATGTCACCACCCATTATGGCCGTAGCGCGCAGAATCCGCAGCGCACCATTGAAACGGTACAGATTGAAATTAACCGCGATCTTTATTTAAATCCCGTAACGCTGGAACCTAAGCGACGGCAATTTGAAACGCTTTTGCGCAATCTCGAAGATGTCATCTGGCAGATTGTGACGGGGTTTGAAGGGCAGAGCGCCTTAGCCGCAGAATGACATGCCGCTCTCTGTCTTAATTTGGCACAGTATTGCGAGATTTTTCGTCTGCTTCACGTTTTACGAGACAGGTGCGCCCTCAAAACACTCCCTTTTCAGGCGAGAGGCCTGAATCGCCTTCTATATCGCGCCGCGCTTTTGGCACGGCTCTTGCTCCCCTCTACGGCGAACCCGCACAGTCCCACGTGCATTTTTGACCCGAGGATATTATGACCAATGAAATTGACGATTATGTAGGTAAACGCCTGCGCCGCCGCCGCCGTCTTCTGGGCTTAACCCAGCAATCTCTTGGTGAAATGGTGGGTATTCGGTTTCAGCAAATTCAAAAATATGAATGCGGCGCGAACCGCGTCAGCGCCGCACGGCTGTTTGAACTGGCTGAAGCGCTCGGCGTGCCCGTGCAATATTTTTATGAGGGCTTGTCGGAGCGCGATATGTATTCCGATGATCCGTTCCCCGAATTCTTAGCGCCAGATGTTCTGTCCAAGAAAGAAACAATGGATCTCGTGCGTGCCTATTATTCCATGGGGGCGGAGCCGCGCAAACATTTGCTCGACCTCGCGAAATCTCTTGAGACAGCCGATAACTCGCCGCCCCTACGGTTGGTCTCGCCCTAGAAACTCGCACCCTTATTACAGACGCTGGCTGTTTTTCGGCTCGTCTTACGGCCCGCTTTGCGTATAAGAGGGCATGAGCGAGACATCTAAACCCCCGTCTGTCATTCAGGCTGCAGCTTTGCGAGCTGACTTTCTTCCAGATGAGACTCTGGCGGAGGGGAGGCTCGCTTTGCTATATAGGCTTCGCGAAGCGGCGCGCGCGATAACTTTGCCATTATTTGAAAATGGCGCTGAGCGCGCAATGGTGAACAAATCAGGGAACGCGCAATATGACCCCGTCACCGCCGCGGACATTGAGGCCGAGCGCGTGTTACGCGAAATCATTACGCAAACCTTTCCAGATGACGCCATAGAGGGCGAAGAGTTTCCCGATGTGACGGGCACGAGCGACTGGTCATGGACACTTGACCCAATTGACGGGACGCGCGGTTTTGTAGCCGGCGTCCCTGTTTGGAGCACACTAATTGCGATTAGCTTTAAGGGTGACCCTGTCATTGGGCTTATTGATCACCCGGCCTTGGGGCAAAGTTATTTTGGCGTCATAAAAATCGCGCTGCCTGTCACATGGCGCTGGCTTGATAGGGGCGATATATCGCGCCTGTCGACCAAGCCTTGCGCGGCAATTTCCGAGGCGATCCTGGGTTGCACCGAACCGTTATCCATGCTCGGGCATGGCGAATTGGCGGCCTATAACATTATTCGCCGGGGCGCGCGTTTCTCTCGGCTTGGGCTTGATGCCTATGGCTACGCTATGGTTGCCAGCGGGCGAATGGATATGATTGTTGAGGCGGGGCTAAAGCCCTGTGATGTGCGTGCGCTTATGCCTGTCATAGAAGGGGCTGGCGGGCGGCTAACAAATTGGCACGGCGGCTCGGCTGTGGATGGGGGCCGCGCAATTGCCGTGGGCGATGCGGGGTTGTTGCCAGAGCTTTATACCTATCTTGGCCGCGCCATGACGGCCTAAAGCTAAAGCGCGTTCGCGTCCAGAAAACTGTCAAAGGCGCTAAAGAATTGGTCGCGGTATTCATCGCGTTCAAGAAAGAGTTCATGCAGCGCGCCTGGCACAACAGCAAAGGTCGCTCCTGCATTTTCTGCAAAGAGCTGGTTGGAGGCTGGATCAACAATGGGGTCAGCGCCGGCGGCAACAATGAGCGCAGGAATCTTCAACTTATCAGCATTTTTATTGACAAAATTCATGCCGCGCATGGCTTCAACAATCCAGCCATAAGTTGGCGGGCCAAGGCGGATGCGCTCCACATTATTGAAATAAGCCGCCCATGATTTATAGCGCTCTGGATCGCTGGTCAGCTTATTGCTCTCAAAGGGCACGGGAATTCCGGCACGTCCGCGTTGAAAGGGCAGTTCTTTCTTGGCCATACCCAGCGCAGATAAGACCCTCACCATCGTAATCAATATGGGTGTTGCCACGTCATAAAGCCCCAGCATTGGCGCAGAGCAAACCACCGCGCTTGGCCGCATGACGCCGCTAATCACCGCTTGCAAGACCACGCAGCCTCCCATGCTATGGCCCATGACAATATGGGGCTTGGGTAGGAGCGGCGTGAATTGGGAGACGATGCCAGCAAGGTCATCTGCATAGTCTTGGAAGTTGCCGACATAGGATCTTATCCGGTCTGATGTTAGGCGATCGGATAGCCCTTGGCCGCGTGGATCTATGACGAGCACGGTAAAGCCGCGCGCCGTTAAATCTTCTACAGTCTCGAGGTATTTTTCGATAAATTCGGTGCGGCCAGGAAAGAGGATGATAGAGCCGCGCGGTTCTGTGCGGGCAGAGGTCACCAACATGACGCGCAGGCGAATGCCGTTTTCATCAACCCAGTAAAACCGCGTGCGAGAGGCAATGGTCTCGGGCAATGGCCGGCCATCGGGACTGATAAAGTCCGCCGTCTCAAATTTTACGTTTGCTTGCATACCGCCCTATTGACCTGATGACTGCTGAACCCTCTCTCGGCTAAGCGGCAGGGTTTGGCAAATAAAAAGGCCCCGACAAGCGGGGCCTTTTAAAATTGATTGTCCTACATAGAGGAGAAAAGACTTTGCAAACCCATGGCCACGGACATGTCTCCGGCAACTTTCAATTTGCCTGACATAAAGGCCATCATGGGATCAAGGCTCCCTGACGCTAATGACACGAAGTCTTCTTTGGAGACAGAGATTGTGCAATCAGCATCTTTGTCTGCGATTTCTGCGGTAGTGCCATTGGCGAAGACTTGACCGTCATCACCAAAATCAAACTTCACCGATTTGTCGATGCCGCCTGATTTTTCAAGGGCTTCGTTCATTTTTGTGACGATGTCTTCATTTGTCATAATATAATCCTTTTCATAACCTGCCTCTATATGGGGCAGAGATTGGTATTTTTCCAGAGGTAATTCTGCGCGCGAACTGTGTTTAGAGCCGCCCCTGGCGCGCCCGCTTTAAGTTGGGTTAAGCCATAGGCGTTAAAGCGGCTTTCTAAATTTTAGGGTCGCGCGGTCCGACTCGCCAATGTTCTTATAGAGCGCGGCGTTAAAATCTTTGGCATTTGCAGATCCTTCTTTTGGTACGGCAGAGCGCGGGGGCAGCGTCCAAACGCCCATTGGGTGGTCCGCTGTATCGCGCGGATTGGCATTAACTTCTGAGCTGCCGACAAATTCAAATCCTGCGCGCGCAGCGAGATCTTTCATATAGCTTTCTTGCACATAGCCAGAGCGCCCTTTTGGGTCTTGAACGGAGCTTTCAGGGAGCCGATGCTCCACTACGCCCAAGACCCCGCCGGGTTTTAAAGCTGCGTAGAAATCGCTAAAGGCTTTGTCAGCATAGCCGCCGCCCATCCAGTTATGAACATTTCTGAAGGTCAGTATCATATCGAGGCTATTTGGCGCGGTAATTGGCGTTGGATTTTTGCCAAAGCTGGCGATTTCTATATTGCCCATATCGACGTCGCCGACAAATTTATCACGAAAGGCTTGATTGCGATCCGCGGCGCGTTGACTTCCTTCTTCTTGGTAAAGAATAGCGGTATAAGTGCCGCCGCCGCTCGCGAGATAGGGCGCGAGGATAGGCGTATACCAGCCGCCCCAGACTTCGCCGACATTCATAGAGGGCTCCACGCCGAAAAACTCTAATGTTTCGACCGGATTGCGGAATTTGTCGCGCGCGGCGGCGTCTGCGCGGCGCGGATGCGCCGCAATGCTGGCCAATGTTATGGCGGGCATTTGCGCGGTGTCTTGCGCTTTGGGGGCCGTTGTTTCAGTTCCGCCGCCGCAAGCCGTTAGCGATAGAGCGCTCGCGCCCATTAGCGCCAAAGCAAAAGATTTCATCCTAGACATCGTTTGTCCTCCAAAGTTGATTTAACCCTCTAATGTGGGGATTATCGCGCGCGGCGCAAGGGGTTTTTTATCGTCTGCGATTTGATGCCGCAAAAGCCTTGAAAGTCTAAATTTCATTCCCAATTTCACTAACCGAGACGCCAATTCTGGGTCTCACAAATCATCGGCTTGGCCAAAACGGCGGGCCACATAACATTGCTATAAAAGGATGTAACTATGCGTAATTATGACTTTACCCCCCTCTACCGCAGCTTTGTCGGCTTTGACCGCATGGCGGATTTGATAGACACCGCCAGCCGCGCGGCGACCGCGCAGGACGCTTATCCGCCCTATAATGTCGTGCAGACAGGCGAAGATGCTTACCGGATTGAACTGGCTGTTGCTGGTTTCAGTGAAGGTGATTTTGACATTGAAGCGCGCGAAAATGTGCTGACAATCGCCGCGCGCAAAGATGTGCAAATCGGCAGTGACGGCGACTCGGAGGTGACTTATCTCCACCGCGGTATCGCGGAGCGCGGGTTTGAGCGCCGCTTCCAGCTTGCCGATCACGTCGTGGTGGAAAACGCTGAGCTCAAGCATGGTCTTCTGACGGTTTCACTAAAACGTGAAATCCCCGAGGCCTTGAAGCCCCGTAAAATCACCCTAAATGAGACTAACGCGGAAAGAGTATCCCCCAACTCTGACCAAAAAGTAATCGATGCGAAACCTCGCGGTAAAGCAAAGGCTGCTTAACTACAGGTCAAGGCGTCGACAGTGCTATCGCTCCTCCTCCCCCCCTTGAGGATTTGGTAACATATATCCGCCGTGACCCGGCGCCGTGCTCCGTCCCTTTTCCCTCCCCTAGGACGTGAGCGCGGCGCCCCTTTTTTACAAAAAAAACTCCCCTGATGAAATCAAGGGAGCATTAATTTAAAGGCTACAAAAATTATTTGCGGTACGTTACGCTGAGCGCATCTGCGCGAGACACTTGACCCGGCGTGAATTTAAACATGCAGCTATCGTCCGTGTAATCCATAAAGTTATAGATTGGATCCGGCTCTCCGCCCTTGCGGCAGGTGTCGCGCCCAACGGGGCAGCCATAGGCGGCTGAACGCTCGGCGGGCGTGTCGGAGACGCCGTCACCCGCGCCGTTACATCCGCCTTGGAACGTGTGATAAAGGCCGAACCAATGTCCCACTTCATGTGTGCCTGTGTCGCCTTCATTATATGGCGCGCTGCTGCCGCCGGGCAGGCTTTCATTTAAAAGCACAACACCGTCATAGCTTGGGTCGGAGGCATAGTTGGTTGGGAATGTGGCCCAGCCCAAAAGTCCGCCGCCGACATTGAAGGAATAAATGTTCAAATCTTCTGGACCGCCTCTGCGAAGCGCGGCTTTCATGGCCCGCTCTGCGCCGTCGCCATAACCCGCATTATACCATGCGTCGTTATTGGTGAAGGTCGTCTCGACGAGGTTAAAAGTAAACGGCGTGTTGACGCCGCCCGTAATACCGCCAAAGCCTTCGTTTAGCACGTCCATTTGGTCGAGAACTTGAGCTTGTGAATTGCCGCCGTTACCGTTTGAGTCGTTAATGACATGGAAATAAACGTCAATTGTGACCGAGCCGCCGGGACGGACTGTGTCACCGCCGCCGTCTCCGCCGCCGCCATCACTGCCGCCGCCTGGATTACCTGGCTTGCTATCAGGCTTCTTCGCGAGGCCGCGCACTTTGTTGACAGCGTCATTCATTTTCGACATTTGCTCAGCTGAGGGATCAGGTGTGGCGCATCGTTTGAATTTTGCGTTTGGATTGGCATGCTCCCAGGCCGACTGGCTTTGCGCGGCGGCTGGCGTACTAAATACAGCAACTGCGAACAGAGCCGATGTAACGGCGCAGAACATTTTTGTTGTTTTTATCATGTGAACTTCCCTTTTTGTTTTTGTTCTCATTCATCGTGAGTAAAATTTAGGGAGTGTCAAACTATTATCACGATTTCGTGAGAATTATGCAGTGGGCCCGTTTTTGGGCGCGCCGCGCGAGGGCAAGGACCATCCCCAAATGAGCGCGCAGCCCCTTATAGCAAAGGCCGCTAGGCCGCAAAGCAATAGCGATAGCGGCTCATTCTGGAAGTGGTTGAAGGTGGCGCAATAGACAAGGCCGCCGATAAGGGCTGCCGTTGCATATATTTCTTTTTGCAGGATAAGCGGTACTTCATTGATAACAATATCGCGCAGCATCCCGCCAACTGATGCTGTCACAACGCCCATCGTTACGCTGACCGTTATGTTGCCTGTCAGGTGATAAGCTTTGGCGGTCCCAAGTCCGCAAAAAAGCGCGAGCCCGACGGCATCGGCCCACTCCAAAAGTGTCAGCCGCCGCCCCGCTCTTGGCGGAAAGAAGAAAATTAATACGGCCGCCGCGACGGCGAGCCAGACGTAAATGGGTGCAGATGTCCAAAACACAGGCGCGTCTAAGATAATATCGCGCACAGTGCCGCCGCCCACAGCCGGCAACATCGCCATAACAATATGCCCAAATATGTCCATATGAGAGCGGTTCGCCGCCAAGGCGCCCGTAATGGCGAAGACAAATACGCCAGCCAAGTCGAGCAGAGAAATAAGGGTCATGGGGCGGCCTTCGTTAATGGCCACCTCTTAGCGCGAAAGCGGGCGCGGCCCAATAAAAAAGGCCCGCCAGTTACGGCGAGCCTTTCATAATTTTATAGCGCTAAGCCTTAAGCGTCGTCGTCCGCTTTCTTACGGCGGCGGCGCGGCTTTGGCTTGTCTTCGCCAGAATCGTCATCAGACTTCTTGCCGCGAGCGGGCTTGTCGTCATCTGATCTTTCAGGGCGCTCTGTTTCGAGACCCGTTTCCTGATCAACAAACTTCATTGATAGGCGGACTTTACCGCGGTCATCAAAGCCCATCAGCTTAACGAAAACCTCTTGGCCTTCTTTAAGATAATCAGACGGGTGATTGACGCGCTCTTGCGCGATATGGCTGACATGGACGAGGCCGTCTTTCGGGCCAAAGAAGTTCACGAAAGCGCCGAAATCGACAACTTTGACGACTTTACCTTTGTAAATCATGCCAACTTCTGGATCCGCGGTCAGGCCGTGAATCCAAGCGCGGGCCGCATCGATAGACTTTTGATCGTTCGACGCGATTTTGATCGTGCCATCATCTTCAACAGAGACGCGCGCGCCCGTCGTGTCAACGATTTCGCGGATGACTTTACCGCCTGTGCCGATGACGTCGCGGATTTTGTCCACTTTAATTTTCATCGTTTCAATGCGCGGTGCAAATTCACCCACGTCATCACGCGCGGCAGACAGCCCTTTGTTCATTTCCTTAAGGATATGAAGACGTCCGCCATTGGCTTGCTCAAGCGCTGTTGTCATGATCTCTTCTGAAATACCGGCAATTTTGATATCCATCTGGAGGGACGTAATGCCTTCGGATGTACCGGCGACTTTAAAGTCCATATCGCCAAGGTGATCTTCGTCGCCAAGGATGTCAGACAAAACAGCAACGCCGTCATCGTCTTTGATAAGGCCCATAGCAATACCGGAGACAGGGCGTTTAAGCGGCACGCCTGCATCCATCATAGCGAGTGAACAGCCGCACACTGTCGCCATTGAGCTAGAGCCGTTTGACTCCATGATCTCAGATACAAGGCGGATTGTGTAGGGGAACTCTTCTGCGTCGGGGAGTACAGCCTGCAATGCGCGCCATGCGAGCTTACCATGACCATGTTCGCGGCGTGATGTGCCGCCCATGCGTCCGCACTCACCCACAGAATAAGGCGGGAAGTTATAATGCAGCAAGAACTTGTTCTTGATTGTACCTGTTAGCTGATCCACGAATTGCTCATCATCTGATGTACCGAGCGTGGCCACGCAAAGGGCCTGTGTTTCGCCGCGCGTAAACAAAGCAGAACCGTGTGTACGCGGAAGCGGGCCTGCTTGGGCGACAATCGGGCGAACCTGATCGAGCTTACGGCCATCAATACGCTTGCCTGTCTTAATGACAGAAGAGCGTACGGTTTGAGATTCGATGGATTTGAACACATCGCCAAAGACGCCTTCGCTCATGCCGTCTGGATTCTCGTCTGATTGACCGAGTTTTGCCCATGCGGCGTCTTTTGTTTCGCCAAGTAGCTCCTGACGTTCCATTTTGTCAGTTTTCTTATACGCCGCTTTGATGCCTTTTTCAGCCACCTTTGCCAGCGCCTTTTTCTCAGCCGAGTAATCAGGTGATGTAAATTCGCGTTTTGGCTTGCCCGCTTTTTTCTCAAGCTTTGAAATCATCTTAATGACGTCTTCGCAAGACTCGTGGGCAAACATAACCGCGCCGAGCATTTGTTCTTCAGTCAATTCCTTGGCTTCTGATTCCACCATCATCACGGCGTCCGCTGTACCTGCAACAACAAGGTCTAGCTCTGAGTCGGCCATTTCTTCCAGTGTTGGGTTAAGAACGTAGTGACCATCAATCAGGCCAACGCGCGATGCGGCAATCGGGCCCATGAACGGGAGACCAGAGATGGCTAGCGCAGCAGACGCCGCCACCATACCAATAACGTCCGGCTCGTTCTCAAGATCGTGCTGAAGAACCGTGATAACCACTTGGACTTCGTTTTTATAACCTTTTGGGAAGAGCGGGCGAATCGGGCGGTCAGTCAGGCGAGAGATAAGTGTCTCGCGCTCCGTTGGGCGGCCTTCGCGTTTAAAATATCCGCCTGGTACTTTACCTGCGGCATAGAATTTTTCCATGTAGTTTACTGTTAGCGGGAAAAAGTTCATTCCCGGTTTTTGCTTCGTCGCGCCAACAACAGTCGCGAGAACCACCGTTTCGCCATAAGTGGCGAGAACGGCGCCATCCGCTTGGCGGGCCATGCCGCCTGTTTCGAGGGTCAGCGTCCGGCCAGCCCAATCCATTTCCACTATGTGTTTATCAAACATATGTTTGTCTTTCTTTCGTACTTACTTTTATCAGCTTCGTGCCGATAGTCTTACATTTTACCCGCTCGGACCATTCCGCGCGAGAGCGCCTAAATTCCATATGAATAAATGCGCAAAAGGCCGCCCACAGAGGCGACCCTTATTCTTAGCTGAAACGGCGCGAATTAACGGCGCAGTTCCAATCTTTTGATGAGGCTTTCATAACGGGCCTCGTCTTTCTTTTTGACATAATCTAGAAGACGGCGGCGCAAACTCACCATAGCCAATAGGCCGCGGCGAGAGTGGTTGTCTTTCTTATTTGTCTGAAAATGTTCCGTCAGGTTCTTAATCCGCTCCGTAAGGATGGCGACTTGAACTTCTGGTGAACCCGTATCGCCCGGTTTCGTGGCGTATTCTGTCATTAGCGCAGCTTTGCGCTCAGGTGTAATCGACATCGTGATCTCCGTGTTGTCTGCTCTAAAAGCTTAGAGCGGGGTGATGTTAAACACGCGCTTTGGGGTCAATAATGGCCCGTCGGCGCGCAGTAGAGCAATTTCAATTCCGCCTGATGTCGCCAGAGTCAGCCCGCTCGGGCTGTCTGTAAAATCATGCGGCAGAGCAATCGCCCGTCCATGTTTCAGCGCATTGGCCTGAGCGTCCGTAACGGCGAGCACCGGGATGTCGTCCAGTGCTGTCGAGACAGGGCACAAGCCTGCTGAAACGCCGTCCCTATGACAGCTTTCCTCGAGCGCTTCAAGCGTAAATGAAGGGACAGCATGACTGTCATCTGGGCTCGTCAGGCTAAAAGGGCCAACCCGCGTACGGCGCAAAACGGTGACATGCCCGCAGGTGCCAAGCGCGCCTATGAGGTCGCGCGCGATAGAGCGCACATAAGTCCCTTTCCCGCAGGCGAGCGAGAAGCGCGCAGACGCCTCATCGCAGTCATTCAGGATGAGGCTATC
>CAKZTE010000069.1 GCA_937923115.1 uncultured Caulobacterales bacterium
AGAGGCTTCATCTTTTCCTCGTAGGTAACTTGATATTTCTCAGCAGCTTTGGTGTTGCGGTAATCCGCATCAATATTGAGCTTCTTATAAATCATTCCGCCAAAGCCAATAAAGCTGGCGACGCCAAGCGCAGCTACGGCGCTAGACATTGGGCCGACCTGCGCGCGCAAACCTTTGAGGCGAGACTTAAGCGACGTCTCGGTCCCGCGCCGCCACATCCAGATCGTCAGCACGAGGAAGACAAGCATCAAGCCGCCCCAATAACCAAACCAACCGCCCATATCGGTAAGACCATTAAAGCCGTTGATCTCTGAATAAGCACCTGGGCTTACGCCGCCGCCAAACCGCATTAGCGGATGGTAAAATGGCGCGAGCGTTAAAAAGCCAAAGCCAATGACTAGACCGCCGCCCGCGAGCATTCCAATGACGCGGCCGGGCATGAAGTTTTGCAAGAACATGACCAGCACAGCGTCAATCAACATGCCAAGTGCAAAGGCGGCAATACCAATTTTTAAGTAAGTCCATGGGTTAAGCGGCACGTCGCCAAGGACGAGCTGCGCGATCATACCCGTTGCAATACCCATCATTATCAAGGTCAAAATAACGGCAAATAATGCTGTCCATTTGGACGCCACGAGCACGCCGTTTTTTACTGGCGTTGCATCAAGTATTTCGTGCATTTTCACGGTGCGTTCACGCCACATTATATCTCCGCCAAAAAATACAGTGATAATCAGCATGGAGAGACCGAAGCTGCCGATAACTATTCTGACCATGGCCGCACTCGTCGGCAGGGTTGGGTCGGCTTCAAAAATGGCGGCGTAATAAATATTGATCACGAAAAGCGCAATCGCAATTAACGTCAAAATGATAAATGGCACGCTTTTGATAATGGTGAAATACTCAAGCTTTAACCGCGCGACGAAGGCGGCCATATTTGCGCCAATGCCTGATTGCGGCGCAGCGTTGAGGACGCGAATAGGCTGCGCTTCAACTGTTAGCTCATTCTTGCGGCGTTTCGTTTTGGTCTTGACCATGCCGCGTTTAAACATCGCTAATGTGGCGGCAAATATAGCAATGGCAACGCCAAGGTAAATCAAGCGATTCAATCCGATAAGCCCCATCAGCGGCATCATTTTTTCGTTCTGCTCAAGCGGTGTCCAGAACTCTGTGACAATCGCTAACGGCGCGCCGCCAAAGGGGTCAGCTAGCGTTGCAATAAGGTCAGGTGAGTTTTCGCCAAGAAAAATACCGACTGCGGAATAAAGCGAGAAAAGCGCCACAGCGCTCACATAAACAAGGGATTTGTTACGCGTAATTGCAGCCACGGCCATGTAAATTGACGAGACAAGAAACGCGTTAATTCCCAAGTAAAACACAATTGGCTGTAGATAGAAAAGCGCGTTAAATGGGCCAAATGCTTCTGCGTCCGCCCAAGGCGAGAACTGCCCTGCAACCATACCCACGACTCCCGCTAGCACGCAAAGAAAAGTTGCAACGAAAACGCCTGTCATGCGCGAAAATGCCATGTCAAATGTCTTTATGGGTGTCGCGTGAATAATCTCGAGCGATTTATGCACTTCGTCGCGCATCACCCCGGTCACGGTAAATACCGCCGCAAAAAACAGTGTCAGCAGACTCAATACGGCAAGGGAATTGGCAACCGTAATGGAGCCATTCGTTTTAATGCGTTCGCCGCCATCAGGGCCTAGTGAGACAAAATCAGACCCGGTGAGTAAAAAACCAAACGAAAACAAGACAAGACAGGTCACCCAAAAACCGACTTGGCGGGTTTGGAGTTTTAATTCAAATGAGAGGAGTTTGCTAAGCATCATATCCTCCTAAACGAAACGGTAAAGATGCGCGAAGTAAGCATCTTCGAGGACGGGGTTATCTTCCATCTCAAACCCGGCAGTCGGCGCTTGGTCTGCAAGAACTGTGATAATAACGCCGCCCATGAGAAGCCGAGTGGATAGAACATTGTTGTTTTTCTTCAGCCCCTCGACATCTGCCTTATCAACTTTCTTTCGCCAGACCTTGCCGCGAATTTTATTGATAAGATCCTCTGGCCCGCCGCGTGCAACAAGCTCGCCTTCGCCCAGTATCGCCATATCAGGACAGAGATCGCGCACATCCTCTACGATATGGGTGGACAAAATGATGATTTTGTCCTCTCCCGCCTCAGAGAGTAGGTCTAGAAAGCGCTGACGCTCAAACGGGTCAAGGCCTGCTGTAGGTTCGTCAACAATAAGAATTTTCGGATCGCCGAGCATGGCTTGCGCCACGCCGAAACGCTGGCGCATACCGCCAGAAAACGTTGCAACAGAAGCGGTCTTAAATTTAAATAAATTTACATTATGCAGGAGCTGATGGACTTGGGCTTCGCGTTCTTTCTTATTGGACAGCCCCTTAAGAATACCGATGTGATTGAGCAATGCTTCGGCGCTCATGCGCGGATAGACGCCAAAATCTTGGGGCAGATATCCTAGTTGGCGGCGTACTGTGTCGGGCGCAGCGACAATATCTTGGCCTTGGAAAGTCACCTGACCGCTATCTGGATTTTGCAAAGTCGCGAGCGTGCGCATCAGCGTAGATTTCCCCGCGCCGTTTGGGCCCAGCAGTCCAAAGAGGCCCGGTTTCAAATCAAAACTGACATCCTTTAATGCGTGAACGTCACCAAAACTTTTTGATATATTTTGAATAGATAGCATGTGGAGGCTCCTAAGAATTTAGGCCCACACTACATGCGAAAATGAAATTGTCTATAAAATTATCGAAAAACGATAATATACAATAGCCTGACTTTATCGGCCAGTTTCAAAACCCATCAGATTTACCAGATGCACGACAATCATCATGCCTGTTGACACACAAGCGAGAAATATAAGCATCCACGGCACCATGCGCGGCTTTAATTTATCATGCACGGCAAAATGACGACGAAAAGCAATCGCGCCCAGCAAGGCGCAAACGCACAGCCCAAGCAGGGAGACTTTCAAATCCGTTGAATACATATTTTTAAATCCGTTAAACGATGGGCTGCCAGATAAGCCTTTGCGCCGTGAATACAAGGCGGCGGCTGACTTTAAGCGGGCGGGGCAACAAAAAGCCGTCGCCGCATTTTTTTCGTCGCGTTTATCATGGGCCGTTCAGCGAAGTGATAAACCAGACCAGCAATAATAATTGTGACCGCAACCATGAGCAGTAGCACGGCGGCGTTATCTAATAGGCTATCATTTTTAAAATAAGACCAAATGCGGCCCATCACCGTCAATGACAATACATGGGTCAGATAAAGCGAATAGGACCAGTCGCCTAATGTGACGAGCGGTTTCCAGACGGTTTCATTCCGAAAATCCAAAGCTGCTAACGCAAAGACAGTTAGCGTTCCAAAGATAAAGAAATCATCCACTCGATCCATTTGGTCTACTGGAAACTTTGCTTCTCTGAAACCATTAGAGAAAGAAATAAGCGCAAAGAGAATTGTGCCATAGATCCATAAATACGAAATAGGTGATGAATCATCCTCATATCTAGACCTCAGCGTCCATCCCGCAAATGCACCTAAGATAAATTCAAAAGTAAGCGGACTAAAAATCACAGCTAGAACTGGGTGAAATAAGGGAGTTTTTATTGCAAAATAATCACCCACAAAAATTATCACCATCCAAACAAACAAACAAGGAAGTAGCGCCTTTCGCGGCAGCAGCATTATCCCCGCAAATACGAGATAAAAATACATTTCATGCACAAGGGTCCAGCCGACGGCGAGGAGCGGTTCGCGCTCGTCTGGAAATAGCGCCAAGCTCTTTAGTATGTCCGGCGGAACTTCGATACTTGAAAACACCATATCGGGGCGAATGAGCCACAGGCCGAGCAGAACAAGGCTCACAAGCCAATAAAGCGGATAAATCCGAACGGCGCGTCCCCATAAAAACTCGCCTGCTGCCTTTATCCCGCGCGGTCTGTCCCACATGACATAGACCATGATAAAACCAGAGATGACGAAGAACAGGTCTACCCCCGCCATGCCGTAGCTTGCCCAGTCGCCCAAGATTTGGTCGGCGCTATATTTTTGCTCAATAATCAAAAGGTGGCTGACCACGACCATCAGCGCCGCGATCCCGCGCAGAGCTTGGATATGGTCTAGGCGTTTGATAGCGGGTAGAGATTCGACAGTCACCCCTACGCTCTAACCCGACACCCAAAGAGATAAAAGAGGGATATAGATAAAAGTCATGTAGCCTGATAGTAAGCCAAAATGCGTACGCGTTTTGCCCCCTCACCCACTGGTTATCTGCATCTTGGTCATGCCTTCGCGGCTTATGAGGCATTCAACTTTGCGGAGCGGCACGGTGGGGAGTGTTTACTGCGGATTGAGGACATAGACCACACCCGGTGCAAGGATGAATTTAAGACTGCGATTTATGAAGACCTTGCTTGGCTCGGGTATGACTGGCCCAAGCCTGTACGTGTGCAGAGCGCGCATATCTCGGATTATCAAAAAACGCTTGAGCATTTAAAATCACGTGGTCTGATTTATCCCTGCTTTCTGTCGCGCAAAGAGATAAAACCGCTTATGGAAAACGGCGTTTATCTCGGCCCGACATCCCCACTGAGTAAAGACGAATTTGAGGCGCGCATTGCAAATGGTGAGACACCGGCGTGGCGACTATCTATTGCACGTGCGAAGGCGTATCTCGGCGCAGAGTTCGAACGGCTCCAATTCGAAGAAACGGGAGTCACTGTCCCGCAAGCCCCGTTCGGAGATGAAGTCCTTGCCCGCAAAGACATCGGGCTGTCCTATCGTCTTTGCGTCACCCATGATGACGCGCTGCAAAACATTACCCACGTCGTGCGCGGAGTCGATATTGCGCCGCATACGCGCTTCCAAGTTCTGTTTCAAAAGCTCATGAACTGGCCGACGCCCGTCTATCATCACCATAGACTTGTTCTAAACGCGGACGGTGAAAAGCTCGCAAAACGTAAAGCCGATACCGCCATTTGCGACCTGCGCGCGGCAGGGCTATCGCCGCAAGAAGCCTTAGATTTAGCGCGCGGTATAGGCTAAAGCGCCCCTATGACATTTGTGCAAGACATATGGTATTTCGCAGGGCTGACGGGTGACGTAAAAACTGGCGCGCTTATCCGCCGCGTCATTGCGGGCGAGCCGATTACGCTCGGCCGTAAGCGTGACGGGAGTGTTTTTGCGCTCAGAGATATTT
>CAKZTE010000070.1 GCA_937923115.1 uncultured Caulobacterales bacterium
ATTCCGCGCGCCGCCTGTCTGGCGAACCCGTAGACAACATTGTAGGCTGGCGAGAGTTTTATGGCCGCCGTTTTAGCGTCAGCCCCGACGTTTTATCGCCTCGCCAAGAAACCGAAGAGGTGGCGGCAAAGGCGTTGGAGCTCATTGCGAAGCACCCATCGCCAGCTATACTGGATTTGGGCACCGGGTCAGGCGCCATCATCATAACGCTATTGCTTGAGCGCCCAGACGCAGTGGGGAAGGCGGCGGATATTTCAGAGCGCGCGCTTGTGACGGCCAAAGCGAATGCCACCGCACATGGCGTGGCCGCGCGCGCAGAATTTGTCCAAAGCGATTGGCTTGAGGCGATTGACGAGACATTTGATCTTATCATCTCCAACCCGCCTTATATTGATAGCCAAGCGATACGCGCCCTGCCGCCAGAGGTCTCTGGCTTTGATCCAAGATTATCTCTGTACGGAGGAGAAGACGGTCTTGGCCCCTATCGCCTGATTGCGGCGCAAGCCAAGAGGCACCTACAAGGTGGGGGCTGGCTTGTCTTTGAAATTGGATATGACCAAGGGCTTACCGTGCCGGAGATATTGCGGGCTAACGGATTTGGGAACATAGCCGTGTTTAAAGATTTGGGCCGGCACGACCGCATTGTAACGGCTCAAAACCCGCCTACGCCATAAGCCGTCGCGGCGCGGCTGAACATAACGCCTTGACATAAATTTCCCCTTTGCTACCAACGTATCGTGAGCCGATGGAATATGACCCGGCCACTAATGCCCGAACATTGCAAATGACGCCGAGACAACTTGGCAGGGGATTTTGCGTAAGACTCGGATCCTAAAGGACACAGGCTATGAAGCGTCAACGCGGCCGTAATCGTAATAACAACAATAATAAAAATAATAATCCTAACCGGTCCATGGACAGTAACGGTCCGGACGTGAAAGTGCGCGGAAACGCCAGCACCATTTATGAAAAATATGTGCAGCTTGCCCGCGATGCGACGTCTAACGGCTCGCGCGTGAAGGCTGAGAACTATTTGCAGCACGCTGAGCATTATTTGCGCTTGGTGAACATTCAAGAAGCCGAGAAAAAGGCGCGCGAGGAAGAGCGAGAAGCCCAGCAAGCGGCGCGCCGCGCTCAGAACGGCGGCCAAGATGACGTAAGCGACGAAACGCAGAATCGCCGCCCGCGCCGCAATGATCGCCGCCCGCGAAGTGATGACAGCAGCGATGCTGCGAGCGGGTCTGAGGCCCAAGGCATGCCCGAGAGTCGAAACAGCGCTTCAGAGGAAGCGGCCAAGCCGCGTAAACGCGTCCCAAAGAAAGATGAGACACCTGCGGGACTTGATGTTGTCGAGCCAGCAGCAGAAGCCGCGCCCAAACGCCGCCGCGCCGCGCCAAAGCGGAAAGATAAACCCGAAGAAGCTGTGGACGCCGCAGAGTAGACCGCCTGCGCTTTTGAGCAGTACAAGCCCGCCCTTTTGGCGGGTTTTTTTATGCCTATAAGGCCGCCAAGTTCGCCCAGCTCTAACCCAAAGGCGGAGGAATTTGTGGTGCACAGGAAAGAATTGGGCATCTTGAACAGGCTGAATAAATTCCTATTTGAGAGTCTAAGATGAAGACGACCCCGTCGTTTAAAGGAGATTATCATGGATATTCAAGCCTATACACAGCGCGCCCGCGCCGTCATTGGAGCGGCGCAAACAGACGCGCTCACCCGTGACCACCAACAAATCTTGCCCGCTCACATCATGAACGCCTTACTCGGCGAAGCGGGCGGATTACCCACAAGCCTTTTGCAGATGGCAGGGGCTGATACGGAGGCTTTCCAAGCAGAGCTGGACGCAATTTTGTCCAAGCAGCCACGGGTTGAAGGCGGCTCATCATTGTCGCTATCTTCCTCTTCGGCTAAAATATTTGCCAATGCTGAAAAGGCTGCCAAGACGGCGGGCGATGCATTTGTCACACTAGAACGCCTCACCTTAGCGGCGACCCTTGGCGCGGATAAAGATCTGCGTGCCGCACAAGAAAAGGCGGGCGTTGATACGGAAAAACTCATCGAGGCGATGAAATCGGTTCGAAAAGACGGCCCGGTCACATCGGACGCAGCGGAGGACCAGTATGACGCCCTGACCAAATATGCGCGCGATCTGACAGAAGCGGCACGCAAGGGCAAGCTTGATCCTGTGATTGGTCGAGACGAAGAAATCCGCCGGACCATGCAAGTGCTATCGCGGCGATCTAAAAATAATCCCCTGTTAATCGGCGAACCTGGCGTGGGGAAAACGGCAATCGCCGAGGGCCTCGCCAACCGGATTGTCAGCGGGGATGTGCCCGAGTCTATTCGTGATAAACGGCTTCTGTCGCTGGATATGGGTGCGCTGATTGCGGGAGCAAAATATCGCGGCGAATTTGAAGAACGGCTTAAGGCTGTGCTGAAGGAAGTCGAAGCGGCTGATGGCGAAATTATTCTATTTATTGACGAAATTCATACGCTGGTGGGCGCGGGGAAAGGCGACGGGGCCATGGACGCAGCCAATTTGCTGAAACCAGCGCTAGCACGCGGCGAGCTGCACTGCGTGGGTGCGACGACACTGGATGAGTACCGCAAGCACCTAGAAAAAGATGCGGCGCTGGCACGGCGTTTTCTTACTGTCTTTGTGACAGAGCCTAGCGTCGAGGACACAGTCTCTATTTTGCGCGGCCTGAAAGATAAATATGAGGTCCACCACGGCATTCGAATTTCGGACGCGGCCATAGTCGCCGCGGCGCAGCTTTCCAATCGCTACATTACCGACCGGTTTCTGCCTGACAAAGCCATTGATTTGATGGATGAGGCCGCTAGCCGTTTGCGCATGCAGGTGGACAGCAAACCAGAGGCACTCGACGAGATTGATCGCCGTCTTGTCCAGCTCAAGATTGAGGTTGAGGCGCTTAAGAAAGAGACTGACGAGGCGTCAAAGGACAGGCTGTCGCGCCGACAATCCGAAATTGCCACGCTTGAAGGACAATCTTCCGAGCTGACAGCAGCATGGGAAGCGGATAAGTCCAAGCTTGCGGGGGCGACCGATGTTAAGGAGCAGCTTGAGCATGCACGCTTCACCCTAAGCGATGCGGTGCGCCGCGGCGATTACGAGACGGCGGGCCGGCTCCAACATGAGGATATACCCAAGCTAGAAGCGCAAATGGCTAAGCTAGAAGCTCACGCAGACAACGCCCAGACTCTTGCGCTCGAAACCGTAACAGCTGACGGCATTGCCGCCATTGTGTCGCGCTGGACAGGCGTGCCCGTGGAAAAGATGCTTGAAGGGGAACGCGGTAAACTCCTCAAGATGGAGGCGGCGCTAGCGGCGCGAGTCGTGGGCCAAGAAAAGGCTGTGGCGTCGGTATCTGATGCTGTGCGCCGCGCACGAGCAGGCCTAAAGGACCCTGCGCGCCCAATTGGGTCATTCTTATTTTTGGGGCCAACGGGTGTGGGCAAAACGGAGCTAACTAAAGCGCTGGCTGGCTTTATGTTTGATGATGACAACGCCATCACTCGCATGGATATGAGCGAATATATGGAGAAGCATTCCGTGGCCCGCCTTATAGGTGCGCCGCCTGGCTATGTGGGTTATGATGAAGGCGGGGCGCTGACAGAGGCTGTCCGCCGCCGCCCCTATCAAGTTGTCCTTTTTGATGAGGTCGAGAAGGCCCATCCCGATGTATTTAACGTGTTACTACAAGTACTGGATGATGGACGGCTTACGGATGGACAAGGCCGAACAGTCGATTTTAGAAACACGCTGATTATTATGACATCCAATATTGGCGCGCAGCATTTGCTCAATCTTGGCGACGGCGAAAACGTTAACGCGGCACGGGTTGGTGTGATGGCAGAAGTGAACGCCCACTTCCGTCCAGAATTCCTCAACCGTCTTGATGAAATCTTGCTATTTGAACGCCTGAAGCCTGAGCATATGGGCGCGATTGTTGATATTCAACTCTCACGGCTGCAGGGCTGGCTTAAAGACCGCCAAATTACGCTAGAGCTCACGCCAGAGGCGCGCGAATACCTCGGCCAGCAGGGTTATGATCCGTCATATGGCGCGAGGCCGCTGAAACGCGTCATTCAAAAGCAAATACAAGATTCGCTCGCCAGAATGGTACTCGCAGGAGCGTTGCAAGACGGCACGGCGGTTAAAATACGACTAGAAGATGGAAAAATCTACTTAAACGGGAGTAATGGTTAATATTCTAAGTTAAATTTTTATTGACAGCATGTTTTCATTCATCATAGGTTCAGGTTCCCACGAACCCTTTTTGAGGAGACATAGTTGTGACTAAGAATCCAATCATCATCGGTTAACTTTTCAAAGTGTCTGATTAAATTTCAAGCCCGCTTTTTGAGCGGGTTTTTCTAGCATCGCTTCAATACAAATTATTAATATCGACTCTTTAGACTTAAGGGAAAAAGGGTAGATAGATTGCAGTGGACAAGTGTAAAATCTTTAATCATGGTATGTTTGCAGTGGTTTTTCACCGTAAACTATGCATTTGCCCAGTCCTCGCCAAAAGCTAGTCTAGGCGAGCGTGCCGTTATCACCGCACAGAACCTTGAAACTGTGGCGGCTAGGAACAACTACACCACGGTTAATGACAGAGGCATTCCAAGTGGCACTAAGCATCTAAGACGTTTGATACTCAATGGTTTCGACAGCAGCCGCGACAACAGCTTTCTTCTGGATATTTCATCATATCTTTCGCAGTCTACTGAGGGCGGCCAGGAAGATGAAATTGAACTTGCAAGATTCTATGATGAACTCTCCAAAATATACAATCCGTATCAGGTAAATGACGCAACAAATATTGAAGATGCCTTAGAATATCTTCGGCGAAATCGTGAGAACGAGAATTGGCTTATATCACACAGCGCGCTAGTGTTATCTGCCGTCTTTAATAGCTATCAACGAAACTTTCCGGTTGCGCTCGAACTAGCGAGTGATAGTTTTTCTGTGATTCCAGAATTAGACAATTTTGATACTCAATTCGCTCGATACTATTCCTCAGCTACCACAACATACCTTCACGGCGTTTTGAAAAATGCTGATTTATATCTGTCTTCGTTGAACGCATTGATTATCTACTCGGAGAAAATCGGTTATAGCGTCGAGGCCTCTAATGACCTCAACAACCTGATTTATGCTTTAAAAGGAGTAGATATTGAGGCAAACATTATGCGCCAGTTAGTGGATATACTGCTAAGAGTTGCAGCACGGCAGCCCTCGGACACCCCCGGCCTCATAGAAATGCGCGCAGCGAATGCCCTTATTCGAATCGGAGACTTTGAGAGAGCGCTTGTGATAGCTCGGCAAGGGTTGGTGACCGTGGAGAACCCGCTTATTCTTAACTATCTGAGAATCGGAGAAATTCAATCTCTAGCAGCGATTGGCGATGTAGAAAATGCAGAGCATAAGCTTTCTTTGTTTCGTTCGGAACTAGACAGTATTAAATCAGGTTCATCATTTGCAGATGGTGATATTTATAAAGCCAAAGCTCTGATTGCGATGTCTGACGGTGATTCGCTCGAAACTTATAAATTGATGGATCGTTACGCCGAACTTTCAATCCAGCGCCTTTTACGTTCTAATAATTCCGACACGTCCAACCTGCTCGCAAATCTTGAGAATGACAAAGCCCGCCAAGCAGAGCGCGAAGCCGCGCGGGAGGAAGTGTACCGCCTAGAACAGGAGGCGCTGACGCAGCGCGTAAATGCGACGCAGCGCGGTCTGGCGCTTATGATATTACTCGCCTTATCGGCAATTTTTATCGCGGCTTTCATGACGTACCGCTCGCGCACATCCCAGAAACTTGCTGAAGCGGCTGAGGACGCTTTGGCTGGG
>CAKZTE010000071.1 GCA_937923115.1 uncultured Caulobacterales bacterium
TGCCGCGTCCATGACTTTTCCGTTTACGGCGCGAAGCGGCATGTCGAAATCATACGCATCACGGCAGATGTGCTTTAAATCTTCATCTGAGAAACTGTCATCGACAAAGTGGCGTGCTAGCTTTGCCGCGCAATCACCAAACGACATCGCGCCAAGCTTCGCAAGTTCATCTGAGGTGAATTGCGGTAAGCTGTCCGGCATCCATAAGCCGCCATCAGGGGCGAGTGAGGCCAGTAGAGCGTCGCCAAAACTCGCTTTGACATGCGGGTCTTTGAGGGAATGATAGTTCATGGCACAGCTTTTCTAAATTTTACCGCTTTTGCGGTTAGTATTTGCGCGCTTTCCTAGCAAGTTTGACGCGATTAGCAAGATTAGCCTTAGTCTTTCACCGCCAGAAGGGATGTCCAGCCATCAATTGAGGGCTGCGGCATGACAGTCAGGCCTGCCTCCGTGAATGCCTTTGTCACACGATCGGCCATATCGTCGATAATACCAGAGAGAATAACGCGGCCTTGTGGCGCAAGCGCCGCTGCAATATCCGGCGCTAGTCCCATTAATGGACCCGCGAGGATGTTAGCAAATATGAGCTCAAAGCTGCGTCCTTCAAATACGGGGGATTCAAAACCATCGGCTTTGGCCGCGTCAATACGGGCGCTTACACCGTTAAGCCGCGCGTTTTCCTGCGTGACGTCCACAGAGTCGGTATCGATGTCTGTTGCCAGAATTTGCACCGAGGGGGGCAGAGCCATTGCCGCCGCAATTGCAAGTGTGCCCGCGCCGCAGCCAAGATCTAATACAGTTTTGGGAACCGCGCCGCCCTCAAGCATATCGTTAAACATAAGCAGGCAGCCTTTGGTGGTGCCGTGGTGCCCTGTTCCGAAAGCCAAGCCCGCATCAATGAGTATGGTATGAGGCACATCAGAAGGTACGTCATCCGCGTCATGACTGCCGTAAACCCAAAACCGTCCTGCGCTGACTGGCGGCAGGCCTTCTTGTGACAGGCTTACCCAGTCTGCGGCGGGCAACTGCTCTATGCTCTCCTGAAGCGGCTCAGGTAAGGAGAGGTTTTCTAGCGCCGCTTTGGCCTGATCTTCGGTCTTATAAAGAGCTTGAACAGTAGAGTTTTCATTGTTTCCTGCCAGCGTGGGGCTTTCCTCAAATATAGAAATAGAGAGCGCTTCCATGACTTCGTCAAAGCCAAGCGCTTCTGCAGCATCATAAATCAGGCTGTTTGAACCCGTAAGGGTCAAAGCCCAGGGTTGGAAATCGGAATTATCTTGCATGTTTGGCCTTGGGTTATTTCGACTATTTGTCCTTATCGGCCAATTCCGTTGCAAGGCAACCCTCGCGGTTAAGTCTACCGTTTCGGGCCCCGCAAAGCATGTAAAGCATTAGCTCAGGTTCGGCCGAGTGACCGCCATGCGCTTGAAGCGGGTCTACAAATCCTTTCAGTACGGGTACAATTTTGTCAGCAAACTCCAGACGCATGTCTACAACATCAAATCCAAGGGCGCTGATGATGTCCGCTCGGGCCGCCTCTGTATCGGGGTCTGTTGACTGATTGGCGCGTGAAGACCGTTTATAGAGCTGCTGATAAAATGGAATGAGCTCATAGGTTAGAAAGTCATTGAGTTCTGACATAGCGACAAGTTTGGGCCGCTCTGCATCACTTTCTGCCTCTGGTCGGCTACGGTTTCCGTTCAGCTCTAAATCTGATAACGATAGCAAGGCAATTTGATTAGCAAGCATATAGGTTTCGCTGCCTGTGATGATATCGTCAACGATGCTGTCTTGGCCATCCGTCATATTTTCACGCAGGACATCATATACGATTTTGCTGCCAAGGCTTTCAGTAACAAATGCAAATTGGTTAGAGACCGTGTTGGTATTTGACGCTAGCCTGCACACCTGCTGGGCGTTAACCTCGCGCGAGGAATTGCCTTGCGATTGCTGCACAAAATTAAACCCTGCCGCATCTAGTGCGGCGCTGCACATGGCGCCTTTTATGGCCGATCTGATATCCTCACCAGCAGGTCCAAGATACATGACCGCATCGGATATGCCGTAATTGATTAGTTCGTCTTTCAGCCGGCGATTATACTTTCGGCGTAGCTTAGCAAAAGGAAGGGAAGAACCTTGAGCGTCGTCTTGACCGACATGCGCGAACTGAAATGTATTCCAGAAAATATCGTCCCAAAAGACGCGGTAGACGACAAATTCTAGAGCAGGATCTACCTCCAAAATTTGCTTGTCCAAACAGGCAAAACGCTCAAGCGTAAGTGATGAACCGCTCAGGCCGGTCTCATATGTTTTGGGCGCAGAAGGTGTGAGGTAAATGGCGTTGGCGGATGGCTTTCCAGGCGCGGTCGGCGCGCCGCAACTTGTCTTGATAATTTGGCCCTCCAGCTCGCGGCCATAGGCCCCCGCAATGCCGCTGAGAAAGTCCTCGGCGATTTGTTCTGCATCTGGGTTTTCTGTCCAGCCAATGCCGTGAAGGTAGAAAATATTCACGCGCGCTTTAAGGTCGCCTGGCGCAACATCTGCCAAAAATTCGAGGCCTTTAAAATCGCCTTTTCCTTCCTCAACTTGATTGAGAGCATTAATGCTATGAACCTTCAGGGGGACCGCTGACGTTGCGCAAGCGGATAGGAGAAAAGCTGCGCTGATAAATAACAAGGATAAAAACTGTTTCATTTCAATTCACTAATGTGTTTTTCTCATTTTAGCAAAACTAAGAGCGTTCAACAAAACTGTCGAGCACCATTTTAGTGCCCGCTTTTTCAAACGCCACTGTGAGCTTGGTTCCGTTGGCGTCTTCAATAGTCCCGTAGCCAAACTTTTGATGGAAGATACGCTCACCGATTACGAAGTTTGTTTCCTTGCCTGCAGCAGGACGCTTGACAGCATGACCTTCAATTTCGCGCGGGGCGCGTCCGAAGTTCTTGTCTTTATTGGCCTGAAAACGCTCCCAGCCTGGCGAGCGTCTTTCGTGTGAACTGCGTTGATAGCTTGTCGCAAATCGTTCAGCCGCCTGTTCTGCAAAGGCAGTGTTGGGTCGGCCATATCCGCTCGAACGGCCTTGGTCATAATACCCTGTTTCGGACTCAACTTCGACATGATGGGGCGGTAATTCATCGATGAAACGCGAGGGTATGGAGCTCTGCCAGCTGCCGTAAACTTGTCGGTTAGCGGCAAAGTAAATTTTGGCATTTTCGCGCGCGCGCGTGATACCGACATAGGCCAAACGCCGCTCCTCTTCCAGTCCGGCCAAGCCCGATTCGTCCAAGCTTTTCTGACTTGGAAAAATCCCTTCCTCCCACCCAGGTAGAAATACGAGTGGAAACTCAAGGCCTTTTGCGGAGTGCAATGTCATAAGGCTCACTTCGTCTTCTTGAGGCCCTTTTTCAACATCCATAACAAGACTTACATGCTCTAGATAAGCTTCGATTGTCGGAAACTCATTCATCGCGCCCATTAATTCTTTAAGGTTCTCAAGACGGCCTGCGGACTTGGCGTCCTTGCTATCCTTCCACATTTGCGTATAGCCGCTTTCATCTAAAATTCGTTCTGCCATATCTGTGTGATGAACAGAGCGGCTTTCTGCTCGCCAGCGATCAATATCGGCGATGAAGGCTCGCAAGGATGTGCGGGCTTTCCCGCGAATTTCATCGGTCTTCACCATTTCTCGCACAGTTTGTTCAAGGCTTTTAGCCATGAGTCGCGAGGCGATTTGGAGCTTCTGAACGGTTGTGTCGCCTATGCCGCGCTTGGGTGTGTTGACGATACGTTCAAAGGCAAGGTCATCTGTGTCTGATTTCAGGACTCGCAAATAGGCATGGGCATCACGGATTTCTAAACGCTCGAAGAAGCGCGGTCCGCCGATGACGCGGTAGGGCAGGCCAAGCTGAATAAACCTTTCTTCAAAGCTGCGCATTTGCCGAGAGGCGCGCACGAGAATAGCCACATCATTGTAGCGGCGGCCCTTGTGCTTCCAGCTTTCTATTTCGTCAGAGATGATACGGGCTTCGGAGGGCGCGTCCCACACCCCCATGACAGAGACTTTGTTGCCGCCTTTGTCCTCGGTCCAAAGCGTTTTGCCAAGGCGGCCTTGATTAGCAGCGATTAATCCAGAAGCTGCGCCAAGAATATGTTCTGTGGAGCGGTAATTGCGCTCAAGTTTCACGACTTTAGCGCCTGGAAAGTCTTTCTCAAACCGTAGAATGTTATCCACTTCCGCCCCGCGCCACCCGTAGATGGATTGGTCGTCATCGCCCACAACGCAAATGTTTTGCGTGCCTCTTCCGCTCGAATCTTGTGCAAGCAAGCGTAGCCAGAGATATTGCGCGACATTAGTATCTTGGTACTCGTCGACCAGAAGATAACGAAATTTGGCGTGATACTTCTTTAGAACCTCGGGGTATTTAGTGAAAATAGTGAGATTGTGCAAAAGTAAGTCGCCAAAGTCGCATGCATTGAGCTGCTGTAGCCGCGTCTGGTAGAGCGCGTATAGCGCGCCGCCTTTCCCGTCAGCGAAAGCGTCACCATCACCAGGGCGCAGCTTATCAGGCGTAAGGCCTTTATTTTTCCATCCGTCAATAAGGTTTGCGAGGTAGCGCGCTGTCCAGCGCTTCTCGTCTATGTTTTCCGCTTTGATAATCTGTTTAAGCAGACGAATTTGGTCGTCTGTATCAAGGATTGTGAAGCTGCTTTTCAAGTCGACCATTTCGGCATGGATACGTAAGATTTTTGCGGCAATTGAATGGAAGGTGCCAAGCCAGGCTAGCCCTTCCATGCTTGGCCCGATCAACTCGCCAACGCGGTCCCTCATTTCGCGTGCCGCTTTATTTGTAAAAGTCACGGACAGGATTTGGCTGGGATAGGCGAGGCCATTGTTAAGGATATGGGCAAGGCGGCAAGTCAGCACGCGCGTTTTGCCTGTTCCTGCGCCCGCAAGGATGAGTAGCGGGCCTTCTGTGGCCAGCACAGCTTCATGTTGCTCTTTGTTTAGACCCTCTAGAAAGGCGCCGCCCTGAACAAGGGACCCCGCTTGCGGCGCGCGCGGCATCGCCCGCGCCGAGATTGAACTTGGCGGCGGCGGCGGTGCGGGTTGAAACGAGTCAGCGGACATGGGCGGAACATAGAGGCAACACACCCGCTTGGCTACGCCTGCGCGCAATAAAACTCGCCTGATGTCGGGTTTGAATAGATACTGGATTAAACAGATATTTACGAAATGCAGAGTCGTCTTAATTTTGCCGCTAAAATATGTTATGTACATATATGTTTAGAAAAACGACCGCCGCCTTCGCCCTCATTGTTTGCGTCCTACAAGCGCCATCTTTACTCGCCCAAACAGCGAACGCCCCTTCAAAAGCGCCTGTTAAGACGCCTGCACCCGCAGAAAAACCTGCGGCTAAGAAGCCTGGGGTGGATATTGACAGTTTTTTTGAACAAGCCGAGCAGCAAACGCGAAGAGCGCAAGAAAGAGGAAACCCTAATTGCGTGCCAAAACCTGCCGCTGAAAAGTCTGTCAAGCCTGTGGCTTAGACATTGAGATAAGCTGAGGGGTGGTCTTCTGGTCTGCGCCAGAAAGGTTTTTCAAAGGCTAGTAATTTGGCAGAAGTTGCCACAAACATCACCCAGCTAATATCATTTTGCTGCAATATGGTGGATTCTGATAATGAAAACGCGATGAACATGAGCGTCGAGAGAACCACCCAATATGTCTCGCTCCCGCCGCGAAAAATGCGGTCAATCGCGAGCACCAATATCATCAACATATAAACGCCAAATAAGACCACCGCGACGAGGCCTCCCGCAAGCCAGAGATCAATCCAGCCGTTATGAGCCGATGGGACGCCCCATTGTAGGGCTGTTCGCACCCAATAGCTCGGGCCGAGCGGGTCAGCCCAATAAGCCCCGTAACCATATCCCAGTAACCAGTTTTGCCTAATACTTGCCGATAACCAAGTCCAAATATCTGTTCGGCCCGTGAACGTCGCGTCTTTACCAATCAGTCCAAAAGCAATGTCTGGTGCAACGGTGATAAATGTCGCAAGACCGCCTATGCTTAGGATAATCATATAGACGAGAGGCGCACGTAAAATCGGTAGCCTACGAAAAATACGAAGCGCAATAAATATACCAATGGACAAAAGAGAAATCAAAAGGGCGGTCTTTGATGTCGACATGATCACGAGGAAAAAGCAAAGTGCGGCTGTTGGTATCCAAAGCCACCAACGGTCTGGCCGCATGGCGAAAGCACACATGGCGGCTATAAGGCCTTTAGTCATCATTCCGCCGAGATAGTTTTTTTCAACCCATGGCCCGCGCCATGCGCCCATATGGATTTCATGCATAATTCCCCGCGCAGGATTGGTTATCACAACGAATATGGTGAGGAGTGTGAGTATGAAGAAGACGAATGCAATCCGCTGTACCATCTGTTCCCATGTAAACCGCGAGGCCAAAACCAGCCCCGCCATGGTCGTCAATGTTAAGGCTACAGAGCGCCGCATTGTAATACCGTAATCAACCGACCAAAACATTGTCATGCCGCACCAGACGACGCACAGGATAAGGAGGGGACTGAATATGGTGAGCCTAAAAAATTGCGGGAAGGTCCGCAAAACCATCGCTAAAATAAGGGCATAGATAGGAAACCACGATAAACGCGCGAGAGGGTTTTCCTGATCCAGATTGGTTAAATCGGTGAATAAAATGCCAATAAGGGCCCCCGAAAAGAAAATCAGCATAAAAATATAGGCGAAATTCTCAACCCAATTGAAAGCCTTGAATACGGCATTGTCCCGCGCAGTTTCGCTGCCTTGTATATATGTTGTGCTGACCATAAATATTCCGGTGCTTCGCAAAGCGTGAGTCTGGCGCCTAGAGTCGGTCAAAGCCGTTAACATCGGATTAACTATAATGGGGCTGGGGCTATAATGCGGCTTGGTCTGGAACTGGGCTAGCGGGGCTTACCGCCTCTCTGGCTCGCATCTGAGCGTCAATGCGCTCCGCTAGAAACATCAAGCTCTGATGCGGGGCGTTTAGAACCGCTTCGTGAAAGTCTGCCTCATTAAAATCAGCGCCATATTTTTCGCGCAGCGTATCACGCGCCGCCAAAATGGCTTGTGACCCAAAAATATAGGATAAGTGATGGGGTGAATTACTAATACGAGCCCATTCGCGCGGAAAGTCGTCATCTAAACGGCGCGGCATTTTTTCTTGCCAAAGCGCCCAGACTTGGTCTTTTGATAAATCGTGCTCAATACGGGCTGTGTCCATCACGATCCGCATTGCCCGCACGAGGCGGTAGTCCAGCCAGCCAAGCCGTTGCAATGGATCATCAAAGAACCCGCGCTCGTCAGCCAAGATTTCAGCATAGGTCGCCCAACCTTCGAGGAATGGCGTACGTGAAGATACGGGGCCTTTGCCGCAGGCACGTTGCTTTGGCATTTTGATTTGCAAGTGGTGACCTGGCATGATTTCGTGAATAATCAGCATGGCGTCATACATGTGGTTGTAACGGCCATAGGTCCAATACAGGCGCATGGCATCTTTATTTTTGACATAACTCGCAATCGCATAGGCTGGTCCATATCCTTCCTGCGTTTGTATGTTGCCTGCGGGGACAGGGGCAAAATCGAAATCACCAAGCTGTGCGAAGATTTTTTCGATGCGCCTAAGCGACGGAGCCGTGCGTGCAATTATCGCGTCCTCTGAAAGGCTATAGTTTTCAGGGCGCATCGCAAAGCTATCAAGGTCCATATTGAATTCTGACTTAACGGCCGCCTCAAGCGTCCCGAGCTGTGCTGTAATAGCGGCATATTCTGCATCGCCGATCCGTTTGATTTCGTTAAAACTGACGGGGCGGCCCATGTATTCTGCGCTGCGTATTTCGTAGTCTGCAATAACACTGATAGGCTGACCGCTGAGGCTTAAGTTTTTATCGGCCCATGATTGCCAAAGTCGTAGCGCGCCCCAATAGCGGTAAGCATCATTACTTTGGCAGGGCGTGAGGTGCGCATGGTCAAGGGCAGAAAAGCGCGGCTCAAGCGCGCTGAGAGAGGCCTTAAACGCCTCAAAGTCATCTTTATTGGCGTTTTGGCGTTCTTTCTCTATGGCGATGTCCAACCGCTGTTTTGCTTTGAGGCGTTCTGTTTTGTTCGCGTCTGTTTCGTCGACTTGGGGCGTATCAAGTAAGGTTGTGATGGAGGTTGCGACATTGACGCGGTCATTTTTCTTGCGCTGCTTCAGTATGGGTTTCGCAGCATCAACCAGTGCATTAAATTCGGCTTGTGTTTGTGTTGGAGCATAGACGTAGTGCCGCCAAACGGCGGAAAGCGTGAGCATTGAAAACAGGCTTAACCCAATTATTGCTGCGATCCATCTGTTCATGATCGCTCCTGCGCCGTCACCATCGCCCAAACGCGTAGATAAGCGGCGAGGCCAAGCTCAGATTTGGCCGCAATACGCGCATCATCCAGCGCGCAAAGAAATCCCGCCAGTGACATGCCGCGCGCGGCGGCGGCCTTGTCTATAACGGCCCAGAACGGCGTTTCGAGCGCTACAGATGTGCGGTGCCCGTAAAGCGAAAGTGAGCGCTTCTCGCGCGTGATATCAGGCGAAATTTTAAAACTGTGATCACTCACTTTTATCGGGCGCTTCGCTTGGCGTAATCTTGTGTCCATTGAGTTTGTTTTGGAGTTTTTCTGTCAGCGCTTTTTTCAGCTCTTTATTAGATTTTGTTTGGCCAAAGCGCGCGCGGTTCAGCGCGGATTTCTTCTCTTTCCCTTGGCGAGCGAGCGCTTTTTTCGCTTTGCCGAATTTGATGACGTTATCGGGCATGGGTTTCTACCGAGGTTTAATCATCAGTTCAGGGCGCACGACTTTATCAAATTCTTTTTCTGTCACAAAGCCAAGCCTTACCGCTTCTTCGCGCAGTGTTGTACCGCGTTTATGCGCTGTCTTGGCGACTTTGGTCGCGTTGTCATAGCCAATCGTCGGGGCGAGCGCTGTGACGAGCATGAGCGAGCGGCCCATCAAGTCGGCGATGCGGTCTTCGTTCGCCGTGATACCGACGACGCATTTATCCGTGAACGCCATACAGCTATCGGTCAGAAGCTGAATAGATTGCATCATATTATAAGCCATGACGGGTTTATAGACGTTGAGCTCAAAATGGCCTTGGCTCCCCGCGAGGCTCATGGTCGTATTATTGCCCATGACCTGCGTGCAGACCATGGTGAGCGCTTCGCATTGCGTCGGGTTCACTTTGCCAGGCATGATAGAACTGCCAGGTTCATTGGCGGGCAAGCTAATCTCACCCAGACCAGAGCGCGGCCCCGAGGCGAGGAAGCGAATGTCATTGGCGATTTTAAACAGG
>CAKZTE010000072.1 GCA_937923115.1 uncultured Caulobacterales bacterium
CGGTTAATTGCCGAAGCGGCCGCCTCTGTACCGCTTTGCGTGCGGCGCGGGGATGTCCGCCTAGAAGGCGATCCCGCCGCGCAGTTTTTAAAACGCGGTCATCCCGGCGCGTCTTTTGACGATATCATGGAGCAGTTCTACGGCTATCTCCAGGTGAGCGGAAACGCCTTTCTTGAGGCCGCTTTGGTGGACGGCGTCCCTGCCGGCCTTTACGCGCTGCGCCCTGACCGCGTTAAAACCCTTACGGGGAAAACAGGCTGGCCCAGCGGTTATGACTATGAGGCGGGCGGCTATAAACGCCGCTTTCGTATTGACCCGTCCACGGGGCGCAGCGCGGTTTTTCAGGCTAGGCTTTTTAACCCACTTGATGAGTGCAGCGGCCACAGCCCACTTGCGGCAGCGGCCAGCGCGGTGGATATTCACAATGCGGGCGGGCGCTGGACAAAGGCTTTGCTTGATAATGCCGCCCGTCCCAGCGGCGCGCTTATTTACAAAGGCAGCAGCGGCGCGGAGCGTCTCTCCGATGATCAATTTGAGCGCCTAAAATCCGAGCTTGAAGGGGCGCATAGCGGCGCAAAAAATGCGGGTCGCCCCATGGTTTTGGAGGGCGGGCTTGACTGGAAAGCCATGAGTTTCTCGCCCGCCGATATGGATTTTATGAGTGCGCGGCGCGACGCGGCCCGTGAGATTGCCCTGGCCTTTGGCGTGCCGCCCATGCTGCTCGGTATTCCCGGCGACAATACTTATGCAAATTACAAAGAAGCCAATCTCGCCTTTTGGCGGCAGACAATAATTCCGCTCGTGAGCAAAACGGCACGCGGCATGGAGCGCTGGCTGCACCCCTTTTACGGCGATGATCTACGGCTTGTTCCGCAGCTTGATGAGGTCTCGGCTTTATCCGCTGAGCGCGCACAGCTTTGGGCGCGGCTGGGGGAGGCGGGCTTTATTAGCGATGCTGAACGCCGCCAAATGGCGGGACTAACGGCAGAGACGGGAGGGGCGCATGAGCGATAGACCGCTAAGCTTTGACCGTACCATCAGCTTCAGCCTTATCGTGGTTGTGCTTATTCAATCGGCCAGCGCGCTGATTTGGGTCGGCGCAGCCGATACGCGGCTGCACGCATTGGAGGCCGCTGTAAATATGAAACCACCGGTCTCCGAACGGCTCGCGCGTATCGAAACTCAAATGGATATGACCCGCCGCTCGCTCTCGCGCATTGAGCGCCAGCTTGATGATAGCCGTAAAGGCACAGAGGACTAACATGGCTGAGCACATTTCCCAAAACTACATCCCCAATGCCCGGCCCATTCGTGGCTATGCCAGCCTGTTTGGCGTCCAAGATCTCGGCGGCGATATTGTGCGCAAAGGGGCCTTTGCCGCCAGCCTGCTTAAACGCGGCGGCGCGCCTTTACCGATGCTTTTTAGCCATGAAACAGCCGTGCCGATTGGCGTGTGGGACCGCGCCATAGAGGACGAAAAGGGCCTGTATGTTGAGGGGCGTTTTTTCAAGCCAGATAAGCCGCGCCGTTATATTTCGCGCCTCCTCCAAAGCGGCGCGCTGACGGGTTTGTCGATTGGCTACCGCGCCTTGCGTTTCTCTGCGCGGCCTGCGGGAGGGCGCGACCTTTTTGACCTTGATTTGTGGGAAGTCTCGATTGTGGCTTTCCCCATGCTGCGTGATGCGCGGCTCACCCTTTCACAATCTCCAAATCTTTCATCCCATCAATTTCCCAAAAGGACGGCTTTATGAAAACTCAGCTAAAAGAAAACAAATCGGCGGGCAGCAATTCGCTGACTCAGAAAGCCATCATGGCGGATTTCGCCCAAACCTTCGAAGCGTTCAAAGAGGCCAATGACGAGCGCCTTGCCCAAATCGAAGCTAAATCAAGTGACGGCTTAACGGCGCAGAAAGTCTCGCGCATTGACGCCGCGCTTGAGGCGCAATCCAAACGCATAGAGCGCTTGTCGCTCGCCGCCAGCCAGCCAGCCATATCGGGCAGTGGCGCGCCAAGTGAGGGCAAAAGCGCGTGGTCAAGCTACATCCGCAGCGGCGATCTCTCGGCACTAAAATCCCTCGAAGGGAAATCGTTGTCCAGCGCAGATGGGGAAGGCGGCTATGTCGCTCCCATTGAAGCCGAGAGCATGATTGACCGCGCGCTCGAAAACGCTTCGCCCTTTCGCGCGATTGCAACGGTGCGCCGCGTGGGGTCAGGCCAGTTTCGCAAGCCCGTCAGCGCAGGCGGTATTTCCGCAGGCTGGGCCGGGGAAACTCAAGCGCGGCCCGAGACAAGCGCGCCAACGCTAGACCTACTGGAATTTCCCGCAGGCGAACTCTACGCCATGCCCGCTGCCACGCAGACATTATTGGATGACGGCGTTGCTGATGTTGACCAATGGCTAGCCGATGAAGTGCGGGATGTGTTTTCGGCCCAAGAAACAGCGGCCTTTATTACAGGCGATGGGGTGAATAAACCGCGCGGGATTTTGTCCTACAATCAGGTCGATGATAGCGCCCATAGTTGGGGCACTATCGGCACAATCAGCACAGGCGTTGACGGCGGCTTTGACGATTTAGCGCCTGTCGATGCGCTGCTTGATTTGGTTTACGCGCCCAAAACGCGTTACCGCACAGGCGCGAGCTTTGTCATGAACCGCCGCACGGTGTCCGCTATTCGTAAGTTCAAAGACGCGGACGGAAACTATATCTGGCAGCCTGCCGCCGAGGCCGGCGCCCCGTCAACCTTGCTAGGCTATAAGCTTATTGAGGCCGAAGACATGCCCGATATCAGCAGCGGCGCATCAGCAATCGCCTTTGGCGATTTTCGCCGCGGCTATCTTATCGTTGACCGCCAGGGCGTGCGCGTCCTGCGCGATCCTTATTCCGCCAAGCCCTTTGTGCTGTTTTACACGACCAAACGCGTGGGCGGCGGTGTGCAAGATTTCAATGCGATTAAGCTGCTGAAATTCGCCGCTTAACTGAGGCCATCCCCCCTCTTCACCTCTTCCCCTCCTTATCTCTGGGCCCCGCAATTCTTGCGGGGCCGCTTGAAAGACTGAAAGTATATATGGCCATCTATGATATAACCGCCCCCCCGCTGGAGCCCGTGAGCCTTGATTACGCCAAGGTCTTCCTGCGCGTGGATAACGATGATGAAGACGTGCTTATTGGCGATCTTATTCGCGCCGCGCGCGAGCAGGTTGAGACGCTGATAAATTCCGCGCTCATCTCGCGGGCGCGCCGCATGACAAGCGCGCGCCTCTCGGGGAGCAGCGTGTTTCTTAATCACGGCGAGGTCAAAGAGATAACAGGCGCGCGCCTTATCGGCGGTGCGGCGGATATTGAAATACCGCTCAGTGCACTGTCTATTAATTTACGCTGCCAACCGCCTCTCGTGAGGGTGAAAGACCGCCCGTCATTCCAAAGCTACGCGGCTGAGGCGGACACGCTCGAGATTGATTTTATCGCAGGCTTTGGCGATAGCGCGGACGACGTACCGATGCCGCTTCGCCAAGCCGTCCTTTTATTGCTCGCGCAAAGCTATGAATATCGCGGGCAGGCCAATCCGCCGCCAACCGTGCCGATGATGGTTGATGCTTTGCTGATGCCTTATCGGAGGGTGCGGCTATGATTGGCGATTTGCGCACGCGGCTTGGCGTTTACATCCCGCAGCTCAGCCCCGATGATTTTGGCGGCCATGTCACAACATGGGTTTGGCACGGCAAGGTCTGGGGCCATATCGCGCCGCGCGCCCTCACGGAACTGCGCGAGAATGGGCGGCTAAAGGTTGTCCAAAGCTACCGCGTGACGGTGCGTTTTAAATCTGGCTTTCCAGAACGCGCGCGGCTGTTGTGGGGCAGCCGTATTTTGCGGGTTATCAGCAGCTCTGATCCCGATAACCGCCGCGAGCGGCTTCACCTAATTTGCGAGGAAGAACAGCAATGACCGATTTTAACGCTGCGGCCGATGTCGCGCGCGCTTTGCATATGGCGCTGGCGGGCGACATCCGTATCCAAGACGCGCTGGGGGTTCCCGCGCGGCTTTACGATGACCCGCCCGAAGATCCTCTCTTTCCTTATCTGACCTATGGCCCCATCCGCAGCGAAGACAACAGCGCTGACGGCGCGCGCCTGACCGTGCATATGATGACGCTCCATGTATGGTCGCGTTACACGGGCCGCGCCGAAGCGCTGGCTTTGATGGGCACGATTGCAGCGGCGATTAACAGCGCGCCCCTCACGCTTGAGACCGCGACGCTTGTCAGCCGCCACATTATCTACACCGATATTTTTCGAGCAAGCGACGGGCTGACTCTTCACGGCATATTGCGATTGCGCGTGAGTACAGATCAAGAATTGGAGACCTTATGAGCGCGCAATCTGGGCGAGACATCTTGCTTAAAATCCAAAATGAGACAGGGGACTTTATCACGGCGGCAGGACTGCGCGCAAAAACGCTGCGCTTTAATGCCCGCACAGTTGATGTGACAGATAGTAGCTCGGTGCAGGCTTGGCGAGAGCTGCTGCCGGGGGCGGGCGTCAAATCGGCTGAGATTACGGGCGCGGGCGTGTTTCGCGATAAGCCGTCTGACGCGCGGGCGCGCGATGCTTTTTTCTCGCAGGCCGTACTGGGATGTCAATTTATCTTGCCCGGCTTTGGCGTCATTGAGGGCGCGTTTCTTATCTCGAGCCTGAGTTATGCGGGGACCTATCAAGGCGAAGCTAGCTTTGAGATGAGCCTCGTATCTGCGGGTGCGCTGAGTTTTAGCGCCCTATGACATTTCAGCTTGGCGATGTGCGCGTGTCTATCAACGGGCGGCCTTATGTGCTGCGCCTGACCCTTGGGGCGCTGGCCGAAATTGCAGAGCGGCTTAGCGCCAATTCTCCGCAGACGTTGTCGCAAGCCTTGCGAGCCTTAACTGAGGCGCAGGCGCGATGCTTGCTGTCATGCCTGTCTTGTC
>CAKZTE010000073.1 GCA_937923115.1 uncultured Caulobacterales bacterium
AGCTTGACGTTGAGCCAAAGCTTGAGCCTGTTTGCATACATGTGCCGTCAGCTTGCGTTGTTGTACCAGACGGACATGCCGCTGTTTCTCCGCCGAAGCTGCTTGTTGAGCTATAGCTTGTACCTGAGCTGTAAGACGGCGTGCTGCTGTAGCTTGTTGTTGGCGCGCTGTAGCTTTGCTCCATACATGTTCCGTCAGACTGCATTGTTGTTCCAGAGGGGCAGTTTGCCGCTGGCGCGGAGTATGACTGCGCGCTGTAGCTCTGAGAATATGTTGTTGGCTGAACGTATTGTTGCGGCATAGGTGCAGGCGCTTGATAGCTTTGCGTTTGAGGCGCACAGGTGCCCATCGCGGCGCAATCGACATAGACGACACCCGGTGAAACCGGCAGTGACGACTGATAGCCAAAGCTTTGTGTTGGGGCAGGCGTGCCGCAGCCAATTGTTGAGCCGCAAGTACCGCCATAACGTGACGATGTCGGCGCAACTGGGATTTGCTGCATGTTGTGGCCGCTATAGCGACCTTGCTGAGCACCGTAATGCCCTTGCATGCATGCCGCAGAAGTACACTGACCGCCGCTTTCGTAATCATAAACGCTCGGACCGCCGTAGCGTGAGCTGCTATTGCCCGCATAAGCGGTCAAAGTGAGTCCTGCTGTGGCCACCACGGCGAAAGCAGATTTAATAATAATATTGTTCGTGCTCATTTGAGCCTCCCGTATTGATACACATCCAGCGACGACTTGCATGTTTTAGACCAGTTTATGATTAACACAGTCTTTACAACGCAAATTAATTGTAGTGGCGCTTAGTATTAAGCACCATTACGCGTGAGCTGGGCGATAAAGAACCCATCCATCCCGCCCTCTGTTCCCAGATAATGCGGCAAGGACCTCACAAAGCCATCAGATGTTATCACCCCCAAGCCCTGCAATTGCGTATCTTTTAAGAAAGGATTAAGGCGAAAATCTGTCCGATTTTTCAGGAACTGCTTTATTCTCGCCTCGCCCTCATCAGGCTGTAGGCTGCAGGTGCAGAAAATCAGCTGCCCGCCAGGCGCAACGTGATGTGACGCGGCTAGCAGCAATTTGTCCTGTAATGAGGCAAGTTTACCGATATCGGTGTGCGCTTTGTTAAACAAGACATCTGGATGACGACGGTAAGTCCCCGTCGCCGAACACGGCGCATCGAGCAAAACAGCATCAAATAGCGGCGCGGTCTCCTGCGCCTCATTTTTGGGGCGCTGCCATTTGCGCGCGTCCCCAACCACAACATCAGCTGTCATTTTTGTGCGCGCCAAATTTTCATGAAGGCGGTCAAGACGGCTCTCTGAGATATCGAGCGCCGTAACCTGCGCGCCCATTGCCGCCAGCTGTAGTGTTTTTCCGCCCGGCGCGGCGCACATATCCAGAACGCGCTTGTCTTTCACATCAAACGTCTCAGTTAGGGCTTTGACGGGCAGGCTCGCAGCCACATCCTGCGCCCACCACGCCCCGTCACTAAAACCCTCAAGAGCGGTGACATCGCCAATTTTTTCAAGCCTTACTGTCCCCGTCGGTAGCACTTCCCCACCAAGCTTTTCCGCCCAACCTTCGGGGTCAGATTTTACAGATAAATCAAGCGGCGGGTCTTTTATAAGCTGCAAGGACATTTTGCGTACATCCACGCGCGAATAGGCCTTCTCCCAGCTTGTCGTGAGCCAGCGCGGGAAATTAGCCGACGGCGCCGTCGCGCCCGCCAAGGCTTTGCCCTCATCAGCGACGCGGCGCAGCACAGCATTGCAAAGCCCCGCGAAACCGCGCGTAGAATTGCTCGCTTTGAGCACATTGACCGCTTCGCTGACTGCGGCATGCGGCCCTGTATCAAGAAACAACATTTGCGCCACCGCTGTTTCAAGCACGCACATGACAAAGACAGGCGGTTTTGATTTCAGCATAGGTTTAAGCACAGCCGCAATCTGGCCCCAGCGTCGAAAGGTTGTTGCCGCAATCAGCCGCGCAAAAGCGCGGTCACGGCCCTCAAGATCATTATACCCCTTTTGCAGTTCAAACGCCGTCTCGAGGGTAATCTTGTCGCGCAGGACAAGCTGCACAGCGCGCGCCGCATAAAGACGGGTTAGTGTTGGCGGCTTAAGGCGGCGTACGGCCTGCTCTGCGTCGCGCTCGTTAAAATCTGGCGCGCCTTTTTCAAGGCCGCCGCCGCCCTGATAACCTGGGCGCGGACGAGATTTAAAGCCCGTCGCATTAGCAGCATGGGAGCCGCCGGTTCGCTTACCCGATGGTTTGCGGGTTTTATCAAAGGGCGGTTTAGAGGAAGAGCCGCGCTGAAAAGATTTTTGCAGCGGTTTACTGCCAGACGAGCGTTTGCCAGATGAGTGTTTGGATGAATCGGTCATGACCATGCCTTATGGAGCTGCCTTACGGCAAATGTGCTTGTGTAGAGGCGCATTAGCAGAGCCGCACTGCCTTGGCTAGGCTAGCCGCATGAGGCACGGCCCTACGCAACAGCGGCACAGGAAATGATACACTACGCGGGGAGTCGGGCGCAGATACATTTGCCTTCACAAGTTTTGGATGGGACGACGACACGGTCACTGACTTCACGAACGACGAAGACCTTTTAGATTTCAGCGCCCTTGGCCTGTCTCTCAATGACTTTCTTGTCGAACAAGTCGGCAATATTATGGTGCTGACCCTGCTAGACGGCCGCAATGAAAGCGTCACACGGCTCAACGTAAACGCGCTCGACATAGATGCCGCTGATTTTGTGTAGTTAAGCCGCTACCACTTTTGGCGCAGCCGCATCCAATCGCGTTTGGGGGAGCCGTAGACTTGGTCAAAAATCTCAAGCTGCAGTCCGTTTGGGCGGCCCGTTGAACTGTTCCAGAGCATAACAACACCCGTTTGTAATTCAGGGTCAAACAAAACAGACGCGCGGTAACCTTGGACAGCCCCTCTGTGGCCAACAACGGCATGACCATCATAATCATAAGTGCGCCAGCCCAGCGCATATTCACTATTGGTGAGCGCTTTGAAGTGACGGCGCATATTGCGGTTCTCGCGCGGCGTGTCTATGCGGCCAGTCTGCAGCTCTGTTTGCAGGCTAGGCGAGAGCACGGAGCCGTCCTCACTCATATTGGCTAGCGTCCATTTGGCGAGATCTGTAATGGAGCTGTTTACGCCTGCCGCAGCAGGGACACGGTAATAGGTTGGCTTCACGCCGCGGTATTGCGCACCGCGGCTATTGTGAGGCTTGGCCCAACTTCGAGACCGCGACAACCCTTCCAGCGTCAGGCTGGCACTATCCATACCGAGCGGCTTAAAAATGCGTTCTGAGACAACGGCCTTATAGGGCAGTTTCGTGACCGTTTCGATCATTTCAGAGACTGTGTCGTAGAGCACGTTTTGATAGCTATAGCACTGGCCCGGTTCGCAAACGCTGCGCACGCCAGACAGGCTCGCGCGAATGAAACGCGCGCTCTGCCCGTCTTCAATGCGGCGATCATAGGCGTTACGTATCATGCCGCTGCGCTGCGAGAGTATGTCCTCTAGTGTCAGCCCGTCCTGCGCCGGCGGTAAATCCAGTGACGGGGCAAAGGCTTTAATAGGGGAATTCAGGCCAAAGTAGCCGTCCTCCGCGAGCAATAGCGCGGCCGCTGCGCCCACGCCTTTGGACACTGACGCCCAGCGAAACACCGTATCAGCCGTGACTTTATCACCGCCCCTTTCCGTGCGGCCATAACCTTTGGCAAACGTAATTTGGCCATTTTCTATGATCGCAACCGAGAGGCCCACCATTTCGGGGCGGCGCATAAGATCGTTAATACGTGTGTTTATTTCAGTTTTATCAACAAAAGCGGACGCTTGCGGCGTCGGAGCGGCGGTAACAGCAGGCTGCGGCGGCATATCGTTTTGGCTGCCCAGCGCCACATGCGGCACAGCGGCAAGCAGGCAGACACTACCAAGGGCCTTGAGCTTTGTTCGCAGCGAAGAACGCGGTAATGTTGTCGACAGGCCCAAATTTACTCTCGCAATTATCCTAAAGAAGCACCCATAACAGAAGGCCAAGGCCAGCCACAACGCGGTACACCATAAAAGGGAACATACCGATACGCGACACCCAGCGCATGAACAAGGCAATTGCGGCATAAGCCGTAATAAATGACAGTCCCGCCACGATAAGGCCGTCCATCAGGCTGGCGGCCTCACTCCCGTCTTTCGCGAGCTTGATGAGAGCAAAGCTTCCGCTCACGCCAATGATGGGGATGCTCATAAGCATTGAAAATCGGGCGGCTTCAGCGCGAGTGAGGCCCATCGCAAGAGCCGCCGTCATTGTGATACCGCTGCGCGATGTGCCTGGAATAAGCGCGAGCGTTTGCGCGAGGCCAAGGCCTATCGCCTCTTTCCATGTCAGCGTCTCAATATCGCGAGTGCGCGTGCCTTTGAGATCGGAAATCCACAGCACAATACCAAAGAAGATGAATGTACAGGCAATCAGCAGCGGACTGCGGATCATTTCGTCAATGCCGCTAAAGTGCATGCCCGCCCCAACAAGCAGCGCGGGCGGCGTGGCAAGGATAAGGTGCAGCGCGAGAGCCGACCCCTTATTGAGGCGCGCGCGGACTAAATCCGTCAGGCCAATCAGCACTTCGCCGACTTCTTTGCGAAAATATATCATCACGGCAAAGAGCGAGCCGAAATGCGCCATGACGTCAATAAGCGGACCTTGGTCCTGCCAACCAAAGAGCTGCGCGGGCAAAATAAGATGCGCTGAGCTACTAACGGGCAGAAACTCCGTCAGGCCTTGAATAATTGCGAGCAATATAAGGTGATAAATATCCATGCGGGCGGCTTAACCCTTTAGGGTTACTAGAGCCTTAGCGCGGCTGCCCTAATTAAGGCTTTCAGATGCAAATATTCACCATCTGACATACGAGAAAATATTTTTCTTTTCCTTAATAAACCCTTTATTTAAATATTACCAAATAATATCAATGGGATAAGACGTTCTACAATAGCTGTCTGTAACTTTAATTGACAAATTGTCGCATGTTAAAGGGCGTAACTTTGCGCCAAGAGGCATTCTCATACTGCCGAAAGGCGGATGCATTACGGACGTGCGGGCGCGCGTCCTACCCTCAAGAAGAGTTAAACGAGCGATTATCATGGCTAAAAGTAAAATGCTGAAATTTGTCGAAACAGAGCGCGACATGCCTGCAAAGCGTGCCTCCACGGAGCGCCGCGACGATTTTCTTGAGATTTACGGCGATTATATTGGCGTGAAAGCACAGGAACAGGCGTCTCGCTGTTCGCAATGCGGCGTGCCGTTTTGCCAAAACCACTGCCCGCTCGAAAACAACATTCCAGATTGGCTGAAACTGACCGCCGAAGGCCGCACAGAAGAAGCCTACCGCATTTCCGCCGCGACCAATAATATGCCCGAAATTTGCGGCCGTATTTGCCCGCAAGACCGCCTCTGCGAAGGCTCTTGTGTGATTGAGCAATCTGGTCACGGCACTGTCACGATTGGTTCTGTTGAGCGCTATCTGACCGATACAGCGTGGGACGAGGGCTGGGTTGAGCCGATTACGCCGCGCCGAGAGCTGCCGCTATCGATTGGCATTATTGGCGCTGGGCCCGCAGGCCTTGCGACCGCTGAGCAGCTTCGCCTGCAAGGCTGGCAAGTCACGGTCTATGACCGCCATGACCGTGCGGGCGGGCTTTTAATTTACGGTATCCCGAACTTTAAACTGGATAAATCCATCGTAGAGCGCCGCACTAAACGGCTAGAGGACGGCGGTATTACATTCAAACTCAACACGGATATCGGCACAGACATTAGCTTTGATAAGCTACGCGAAAAACATGACGCCGTGATGATTGCAACGGGCGTTTACAAAGCGCGTGACCTGTCCGTTCCCGGCGGCGGCGCAGAGGGCGTGAGCGCGGCCCTGCCGTTCCTGATGGACAGCAACCGCCGCAATCTTGGCGACGACGTCAAATCTGAAACAGCAGAAGGCAAGAACGTGGTCGTGATTGGCGGCGGCGACACGGCGATGGACTGCGTGCGCACGGCGGTTCGCCAGGGCGCGAAATCTGTGACATGCCTCTACCGCCGCGATCATGCCAATATGCCCGGCTCCCGCCGCGAGACGGCCAATGCTCAAGAAGAAGGCGTGACATTTGAATGGCTCGCCGCGCCTAAAGCCATCCATGACGAGGGCGGTCAAGCAAGTTCAGTCCGCGCGGACCGTATGCGCCTTGGCGTAAAAGATGCCTCTGGCCGACAGTCCCCTGAAGCCATCCCAGATTCGGATTTTGACGTGAAAGCGGATCTTGTCATTAAAGCGCTCGGCTTCTCTCCAGAGGATATGAATGTCCTCTCGCCCGAAATTTCTGTCTCCCGCTGGGGTACGGTGAAAGCTAACCCGCTGACGTTTGAAACCAATCTCGACGGCGTCTTTGCCGCGGGCGATATCGTACGCGGGGCTAGCCTTGTTGTGTGGGCCATTCGCGAAGGCCGCGACGCCGCCGCCCATATCCATAAATATCTCAAAGCCAAAATGGTCGAGGGCGCGTCCCTCGCCGCGGAATAGGCAGGCTGAATATGAGTGCCTTAAACGGAAAATGTTTATGTGGTGATGTCTCCTTTAAAGTCGGCGCACCGTCGCATCTGGACTCCTGCCATTGCAGCCAATGCCGCCGCTGGAGCGGTAGTCCGAATATGAGTTTTGACTTCACGACAGTGAACTTTGAAACAGATAAATCCCTAAAATGGTTTCGTAGCTCTGAGTGGGCTGAACGCGGCTTTTGCGGCACATGCGGCAGCAGCTTGTTTTACCGCCTTGTTGAAGATCCGTCGAAAATGACAGTTTGCGCAGGCGCGGTGGATGACATTTCCGATGATGTCAAAATCACCAAAGAGTTTTTCATAGATGAAAAGCCCAAATTTTACGATCTCGCTGGTGAGCGCGAGCGTCTAACTGGGGCTGAAACATTTGCGCTATTTGGCGTAGAAGAGGACAATTAAATGTCAGACACAATAGACCATAACTGGGCCGCAGATTACGAAGCCAAGCGAGACGCACTCGAAGCGGCGCACGCTTATAACCCGATGGATGAGCATAGCTCTTGCGGCGTTGGCCT
>CAKZTE010000074.1 GCA_937923115.1 uncultured Caulobacterales bacterium
CGGAATGTCCGCCCAGCAAGCCCGAGGGTGACGGGATGAGAGTGAGGTTTTACACATTCCCCGCGAAACGCTGCCAGTCATTCCTGCGGAATGCCTACGCGTTATCGTTTGTGATTTTGGCGTAGCCAAAATCACTTACTAATCCCCGCTTTCAAGCCTTACTATATCTTGGCAGGCCATGACGCGATCGCCTTTGAAATCCCGCTACTTCGTCACCGTCTCCCACGGCGCGATGAAAGTGCATGAATTGACGCGGCCCGCCGCGCATTCCACTGCCGCCGCGCCGCTCACCCTCTTAGGCCGTATACGCCTTTGGTTACGCTTGATTTGGAGTCGGGACACGCCAGATGTTTCGGCTCTCTATTGCGCCCCGCAGTCAAGGCATAATCGCGCTCGCGCACGAGTTCAGACGCGCGCTATACCGCTTTCTCGCCGCAGTAATCCTTTGGCTGCCATTATCGCACGTGTCTCTGGCCGCGCGCGTTACTTGCGCTTTATTTATGATTACGGCCTTATCGGGCGATATCGGTGGTGTTTTATCTCTTGGAATTGGAGATGGGCAAAGCGGATTTTCTTCAAAGAAAACCCGCTGGGCCGTGCCGCAAAACATGCGAAACCCTATCGTGGGTTCTGCGAGGCGCAGGCGAAATTGTTTCCAGATTAATTTCTTACGGCTGTACTTGGGTAAATCAACGCTGCCGCTTTGCGGGCAGTGGGCACTGACGCATGCGCAAAACGGCTATGTTGACATCTTCAAATAAACGCTAGGCCCAAATCACCGCGCCAATTCTTTCATCGCGTCCTCTAGCCCGCTGAGCGTCATGGGAAACATGCGGTCTTCGCCAATAATCTCGCGGATGATTTGCGTGCTTTGAGAGTATTGCCAGTATTTCTCTTCCGTTGGATTAATCCATATAAGGTGCGGATAGACATCGACAAACCGCTTGAGCCAGATATGGCCGGCTTCTTCGTTCCAATGCTCGACGCTGCCCCCGCGCATGGTGACTTCATAGGGGCTCATGGCGGCGTCACCGACAAAGACAACGCGGTAATCGGACGGGAATTTATGCAAGATATCCCATGTCGGCGTGACTTCTCTCATGCGGCGGATATTGTCTTTCCAGACATGCTCATAAATGCAGTTATGAAAGTAGAAATATTCGAGCCGCTTAAACTCGGACCGCGCGGCAGAGAACAGCTCTTCGGCTTGCTTAACGTAAGCGTCCATTGATCCGCCAATGTCAAAGAAGGTGAGGACTTTGACCGCGTTGCGGCGTTCGGGCCGCATTTGAATGTCGAGCCAACCTTGCTTGGCTGTGCCGCGGATTGTGCCGTCAAGATCAAGCTCTTCGGCGGCGCCTTCGCGGGCAAATTTACGCAGGCGGCGCAGGGCGACTTTGATATTGCGCGTGCCAATTTCGCGGTCACCGTCAAGGTTTTTGAACTGACGCTTGTCCCAGACTTTGACCGCTTTGCCGTGCTTGCCTGGCCCGCCAATGCGTACGCCTTCGGGATTATAGCCGCCGTGCCCAAAAGGCGACGTGCCGCCAGTGCCGATGTTTTTACTGCCGCCCTCATGGCGTTTGTCTTGGTACTCAAGCCGCTCTTTGAGGGCTTCCATGATTTTATCAAAATCGCCAAGGCCTTCGATTTCCGCCATTTCTTCGGGGGTCAAATGTTTCTCTGCCATCGCCCGCAGCCAATCGGCGGGCAGTTCGTGTTCTTCTTGGCCGAAAATATCGGTGAGATAATCCATGCCACGAAAGACATGGGAGAACACTTGGTCAAATTTGTCTAGGTCGCGCTCATCCTTCACGAGCGCCGTGCGGGACAAGTAGTAAAATCCGTCTACGCTATCGCCGGCCACGTCTTTATCGAGACCCTCTAGTAGGGTCAGATATTCACGAATTGTGACAGGGATTTTCGCGGCGCGCAAATCTGTGAAAAAGGTTTGAAACATATAAAGCCGTCCCAGCGTAATGACTTTAACTGCATATCAAACCCCGCGCAGTTCTGCTAGGGAAATGCCATGAATAGTGACGCTCCAAATATGACCAACCCGCAGCGCATCCGCCGCGCTATGGGGTTTCTCTCAGGGCAGGGCAATCTGCCAACGCTCGCGGATTTTGCGCAGGCCGCTCATCTGTTCGGGCAAGCGCACTCAGTACCGTTCGCGAAAGCGAAACTGGCGGTGTTGACGGCGCTTGGCTGCGGCGTAAAGCAAGATTTTGAGAACGCAACGGCGCTATTCATTGACGCCGTGATGGGCGGATTTCCGCCGCTTATGACGGATATGGCGGTTATTCTCGAGGCCTACGGCGGACATGAAGGCCTTGTCAGCACGCTGCTGCGCCAAGCCGCGCGGCGTGGTGATGTGACGGCGCGATACCTCATTGTGCGGGCGGGAATGCGCGGCGAGGCTTTCGTAAGCGAGCAGGATTGGGCTGTGATTAAAGACAGCCTTCCCAGCAATATGCCGCTTATTAGTGGGTCGTACATTAATGGGACGCCAATTGAACCCGTGCCGATTGAGCGCGCTGCCATGGAACGCGCCGTGAGTGTGATATGGTCACCCGCCGCGCCAACCGCAAAGCCGCTCTCGCAGAATCATGATATTCGCACCGTTTCAAATGTGCTGACGCCCCAGCAATGTGACTATCTTATCGCGCTATCTGCGCCGCTTATGCAGCCGTCCAAAGTGGTGGCGGAGTCTGGCAGTTTTCATGCGGGCTTTCGTACATCTGATGGGGCCGTGATTTTGCCGGCCGTTATGGATATGCCGCTATTACAAATCTTGTTTTCGCTTTCGGCGGCTGCAGGAGTCGCGCCACATCAAGGCGAATTTCTGAGCCTTTTGCGTTATTATCCCGGACAAGAGTACCGCCCGCATCATGACTATTTGTCCAAAGACGAAGCGGATTATTCTCAAGTGGATCGCACAGGGCAAAGATCGCTAACGATGCTGACTTATTTAAACGAAGATTTCTCAGGCGGCGCGACCGATTTTCCTGATCTGGAAATACGATTCAAAGGCAATCGCGGTGACTCAATTGTGTTTGCGAATACGGACGTTGAGGGAACGCCTCTGCCAAGTTCCCGCCATGCAGGCTTATCCGTGGAGACAGGGGAGAAGTGGCTGGCGACGCTGTGGCTACGGGAGAAAACCTTTTGGCCGTGGGTTATAGAGGCGAATTGATGGCCTATTGAACTTGCTCTTCTGGTAGTTCTGGATTGGGGTCCTTCGGAGCCGCGACCTCGCGGCCTGAATACTTGAATACCACAAATTCAAGCGGGCTATCGGAAGCAGCCGTGATACCATGATAATCCCAAGCGCGAGCGAATAGAATGTCGCCTTTATTAGCAGGGCGCGTTTCGCCGTTTAGCGACCACGTTCCGCGGCCTTCTATGACCATCAGGTACTCTTCATCCGCATGACGGTGAGGGGGGTGAATTTGCTCTCCCGCTTTAAGTTTTGCAACGCCAACCAAGACAGGTTTTAAGGCATGGGTTGGATCCGTGAAGTAGGCGTGAAACGTGCCCCAGTCCGCTGCGTCAGCCGCAGAGTCTGCTTCGCTTATAATTGCTGATGGTCCAGCTATGTTCTCTGCGCTTGGCGCGCTGTTTGCGTTATTGCTGCAGGCTGACAGAAAGAGCGTTAGTAAAGCAAAGGTAAGAGATTGAGCTTTCATGTTTTGCATTCCCCGCGGTAGGCTGTGCTGACGCCCTTTGCATTGGCCGCGCATTCATTTGGATAAGTTTCGTCGTCACATCCGCAAACGGGCATATAATCCATTGTGCACATTTGCGGTTTCTCTTCGCAAACACCAGAGGCATCTGCGGCGCCGCACATGTCTTCAATGTCATAGTGACAATATAAATTTTCCCCAGCGCAGCTTTGCGAACCGCCTGCCATCATCCCGCCGCAGGCTTCGCCAAGAACAGGCGCGGACAGTGGATATTGCGAGAGCGGCGCGCCGTCTGTGGGCTTAGATACGGACGCTGAGCAGGCGGCAAGGAGAATGGCGCTAAGCGTTAGGGTTAAGTACTTCATGCGCCAGTTCGTACATCGGTTTCGATTTTTGCGGCAACCATCGGATCCATGCGCAGTGCCATAGCAAGTTGGTCAAGATAATCACGTTCTTTAACATTGAGGCCATTCGCGACGCGGCAAGACACGGCGTAAATCTCAGCGGCTTGTTGGTCATTCTTAGCCATAGCGGCAATGTCTTTAGGGTCAGGGCTTTCGGAAAGAGCCGCTTCAAGTTCGTCAACAGCTTCAGTGTTGAGCGCCATAATCATTTCAACCTCATCTTTGCTAAGCTTACCATCGGCTTTGGCGGCGGCCACCATCGCTTTCAAAAGTATGTCGGCCCGCTCATTGCCTGCGGGGCCTTTGATGAGGCCGATGACATCATCCATAGATTCCGGCATCTTACCAGATTTATGCGCTTTATAAGCAATTGCGCCAAGACCTGCGAGTCCGCCCAGCGTTGCCATTTTCCGCGCTGAACGAGAAGACAGTAAAAGGGCTAGCGCGCCAGCAGCGCCCGCACCTTTGCGTAAGGCGTCGCGTGAGGCGGCGGTGTCTTCAATGCCCAGCTTGTCAATCAGCGCGTCTTCGCCCTTGAGGGCAATGTTCTTGGCTTTGCCTGTTAAGTCCTTGGTTTGTTCTTGGCCATCTTTGGCGAGTTTCTTACCTGCATTTAAAATCTGGTCTAGAAGCTCTTGAGCATTGAATTGCGGGAGTTGCGTGCTGGGCATGGTAATATCCTTCGTCCGATTAATCTTGCGTCCTATCTTAGGGGGTGGAATAGAAAAGGCAAAATAAATACACAGGGTTTTACGATGAGAAATTTAATGAAATTGGCGGCAGGAGTTGCTGTGGCCGCTCTTATTGGGGGGGCGATCTATCTAAAAACACCAACAGGCCCAACGCCAGATTTTGAAAGCCTAAAGACGCAGGCGCAAAATTTTGATGCCCGCATTATCCGCGATGATTTTGGTGTTCCGCATATATTTGGAAAAACGGATGGCGACACAGCCTTTGGACTCGCTTACGCGCATGCTGAGGATGATTGGGAAACTATTCAAGACACGTTAATTGGGTCACGGGGTATGGCGGCGCAGTTTAAGGGTAAAGGTGTTGCGCCTACGGACTATCTTTATGATCTTTTTAAAGTGCGCGACGCCGTAGCTGCAAAATATGACGGCCTGCCCGAGACTGTGCACGAGGTTGCGGAGGGTTACGCAGCGGGGATAAATCTGTTCGCCGCAGAGCATCAAGATAGGCTTAAAGCTGGTATTTTTCCTGTAACGGGTCAGGATATTATTTCTGGCGTAACCTGGGCGACGCCGTTTTTCTACCGCCTTGATGAGGATTTGGCAGGTCTGTTTGCGGATGGCGACAAACCCCAGGTATCGCCTTGGGGACGTGATGCGCATCGAGGCGGGACTAAGAGAAAAGACGCATTTTTGAATGGACTCCCGGAAGCAGTACGCGGGTCAAACGCTTTTGCGATTGCGCCAAAGCGATCAGATGATGGACATACGCGGCTCGTGATAAACTCCCATCAACCTATGACAGGGCCTTATGCGTGGTATGAAGCGCATACCGTTTCCGAGGAGGGCACGAATATTGCGGGCGCAAATTTCCCCGGAACGCCAATTCTCGCGCAAGGGGTTACGCCCTATCACGGCTGGGGTCATACGGTAAATAAACCCGACCTTATCGACATATATGCGCTAAGCGTCGATAGCCCAAAGAATCCTAAGCAATATAAACTTGATGGTCAGTGGCACGATTTCGTCAAGACAACCTCTAAATTCCGTGTGAAACTTTGGGGACCTTTCTCTCTGCCTGTTACGCGAGATGTACTGTGGTCCGAGCACGGCCCTGTTCTGGATACGCCCAATGGGTTTTATGCCTTGCGTTATGCGGGCATGGGTGAGGTCAATCAGCTTACCCAGTGGATTGCAATGGGCAAAGCGCGTTCCCTAGAGGAGTGGCAAGCGGCGCTAAATATAAACGGGCTTTTGTCTTTCAATGCGATTTGGGCGACAGCGGACGGTCATGTTGGAGCGCTTTATAATGCGCGCATGCCCAAACGCATAGAAGGGCCTGATTGGCTATCCGTATTGCCCGGCAACCGGTCAGAATTGATATGGAGAGAAACGATGCCAGTTTCCGCATTGCCGCAAGCAACAAATCCTGATGCTGGCTGGGTATTCTCTGCCAACCATACACCGTTTAAGATGAGCGAGCCCGGTAGCAGTCCGAAACGCGAAGATTTCTCAAAGACATACGGCGTTGAATACCGTATGACAAACCGTGCCATGCGCGCGCTTGAGCTATTTTCAGCCGATGAGAAAATATCCAGAGAGGAATTATTGCGATACCGCGCGGATACTAAATATCATCCCGAATTTAAATTGTGGCAAACTGTCGTTGAGCTCACAACGGCTGAGCTGGATGACCCGCTTTTGAAAGTGGGCCAAGAGGTTTTGCGAAATTGGAACGGCGATACAGAGGTTGATAACCGCAGCGCTGCGCTTGCTGTGATTACGGGCCTGATTGCCCACGGCAGTGAGTATAAAGAAGAGCTGCTGGCGCCCATTGAGGCCTATAAACAAGCGGTTCAGATTCTCAACGAGACTTACGGGCGGCTTGACCCGCGCTGGGGTGAGGTGAACCGAATTCAGCGCGGGGGCGTGGATGTTGAAATAAACGGCGCGCCTGATGTCCTTCGCGCAATCTATGCGGACCCCAAGACAATTCCAGAGAATGGTGCGATGAACTCTCTTGCGGGGGACACGCATATTATGGTGGCTGAGTGGAACGTGGACGGGGAGCTTAAACTGTCGTCAATTCATAACTACGGGTCCGCAACATTGGACGAGGACTCTCCGCATTTTAATGATCAGACAGAATTATTTGCCAAAGGGGGCTTTAAAACCATGCCGACAACGCTCGACGAGATTTTAGCCGTGGCGACGCGCGACTATCGGCCTGGACGCTAGGCTAGTTTTCAATCGCGCGGCGAGAGCTCATGAGGTCGGAATGAATACGCTGCAAGCGCTTTCGAAGGACTTTGTCGCTCGGGCTGGTCTCCGATAGCAAAGTTTCGACATTCGAAATGGCGTTATCGAGGCGCTTGGCGGCCCGTGCCATTTTAGGTGAAAGCGCAGCATGATCTATGTCGTCGTGCGACCCGCCTTCGACCCGTTCGCAATAGGTCAATGAAAGGCCTATCGGCAAGCGAGTCTGGCTATCACCGCAAGCCGTATCGAGCTGGACCTGCTGCAAGCCTTGAACTTCTGAGAGGTCAGCTTTAGAAAAATCTGCATCCGCCATGGTTGCGCCGATTAGAATAGCATTTCCAAATTTCACGTTATGAAACTTTGCACCATCTAATTTAGCATTGCGTAGATTCATGTGATCAAAGCGGGCGTTTACAAATTGTGAGCCTTCGAAGTTCACATTTGGCGCCGTCGCGCTGGTCAGGTCGGCGTCTGCAAAGTCACTGCGCGTGAAATTGGCCCGAGAAATGTCAGCGCGCTGCATATTTGAGTTGGTAAGAATGGCATTGTCAAACTTGGCTTCGGTCATTGTGGCGTCTTGGAAGCTGGCATCTGCCATGTTTACCGATTGGCCTTCTACTCGCGCAAGAAAAGCGCGCTTAAATTGTGTGCCCGACAAATCAGAGCGGTCAAAATTTCCACCGCTTAGGTTGGCGCGGTTAAACTGCGCACCTGCAAAATTACTGTCCCGCAGCGTCATGCCCGTCAAGGTGCGGCCCGACAAATCGCACTGCGCGCATGATCCAGACGTCGAATACATACGCGAATCGACGCGAATTTGGGCTGAGGCGGACGCAGCAACCGCAGCAGCGGAGGACAGTCCTAACAGAATTTTGAAAACTGAGTTCTTCATTTGCGCGAACTATACATCACGAGCGCGCCAATATTTAATAAAATCGCTGTAATGTGGACACAAATAACAGTGGCAATTACCCTCTTTTTAATACGCATATGCCTATGTTTTCATACGGGGTTGCCTATGAACAGCCAGTTGTAGAGCCGCAGCTATCACATTTCTGGCAGGTTCCATTGCGCACAAGTGTGAAATGTCCACACTCTGGGCAAGCATCGCCAGTATAGCCTTGGAACCGTGCCTGTGTTGAGGCTGACGGCGTGATGGGACTGGGGCCGCTATTGGCTGCTTTGGAAATATCTGCCGCGTCTATGTCTATGCTCTCAGTGTCAATTTCAAGCGCGTAAGGATCTGCTCCATCTTTGTTATCACTGACCTTATCGCCGATTCGTTTAGAGAAGGGCACGATATTGTGCGCGTCACCTGTCCGACGCAAGTATCCCTTGGAAACGCCCTCCAACAAGAGCTGCCCTTGGTCATCCTCTGGTTGTCGGCCCGCATTTCGTTCTGCTGCGCCTTTACCAAGTTGATCCGGCGCCGTAGTACTGTCGGTATTATGAGCAAGGTCGTCCCAACCTAAGTATGAAATTCCAAGTTCACGAAAGATGTAATCTAGAATGGAATTGGCGAATTTAATCTTGTCGTTTCCTTGTACTGGGCCCGAAGGTTCAAAGCGCGTAAAAACATAAGCTTCAACAAATTCCTCAAGCGGGACGCCATATTGCAGGCCGATTGAAATGGCGATTGCGAAATTGTTCATCAAACTACGAAAGGCCGCGCCCTCTTTGTGCATATCGATAAAAATTTCGCCAAGGCGGCCGTTCTTAAACTCACCCGTGTGCAGATAGACTTTATGCCCGCCAATACTGGCTTTTTGTATATAGCCTGTCCTGCGATCGGGCAGGCGCTCTCTAACAACGGGTTTCTCTACGACTCGCTCTATGATCTTCTCGACAATGCGCTCTGCCCCAAGATGGGCGCGAGCGGCGGACGGCGCGTCTGAGGCTTCGTCTAGGGCCTCAAGGGCGGTGTCGCTGAACACCGCGGAACTGAGAGGTTGGCTAAGTTTTGACCCGTCGCGATAGAGCGCAACAGCCTTAAGTCCAAGTTTGTGAGCGCGGTCATAGACCTGCGCAACATCTGAGATGCTCGCGTCCGATGGCATGTTGACTGTCTTGCTTATGGCGCCCGAAACAAAGGGCTGTGCGGCGGCCATCATCAAAATATGTGCCTGAGCTGAGAGCGAGCGGGTTCCTGTGCGTCCGCACGGCGTCGCGCAATCAAAGACGGCCAAATGTTCAGCCTTCAAATGCGGGGCGCCCTCAAGCGTCATTGCGCCCGAGCAGTGAATGTTCGCCGCAAGTATTTCGGCTTCAGAATAACCCATGATTGGCAAGAGGTCATGTCGGAATTTTTCTACTTGGGCGTCACTCAGGCCGAGCCCGTCTTGGCAAAACTCCTCACCTAAACTATCAACGGTAAAGACGTAACGCACGTCAAATGCGCTCGGCAGCGCCTGTCTGACTTTCTCCACCTCATAATCGCTAAAGCCGCGTTTTTTTAGGCTATCAAAGCTAATAGCGGGACTGCCGTCAAGGGTGCCATGGCCAAGGGCGAATGTGATGATTTCGCCGCGCTGCGCCTTTGTGTAGCCCAATGCTTCCAGCGCCATTGGGACGGCTTGGTTTATGATCCGCAGATGTCCACCGCCTGCGAGTTTCTTAAACTTCACAAGCGCGAAGTCCGGCTCAATCCCCGTTGTGTCGCAATCCATCAAAAGTCCAATTGTGCCCGTGGGCGCTATGACGCTGACTTGCGCATTACGAAAGCCGTGTGCCTTGCCTGCTTTTTGCACGGCTTGCCAAACCTCTGCGGCGCGTTCTGCAACGCCGTCATAGGGACATTCATTGCGGTCAAGCGTCAGCGGCTTGTATGATAGCCCATCGAAAGATACGCGGCCTTCGGCTGCGCGGCGGTGGTTTTGGATAACGCGCAGCATCGGTTCGGCATTGGCCCCATAGCGCGGAAATGCGCCAAGGTGCTGCGCCATTTCAGAAGACGTTTGATAAGCCGCACCAGACAGAAGCGCCGTCAACGCGCCAGCTGCTGCGCGGCCGGCATCGCTGTCATAGGCAATACCTGACCGCATCAGCAGCCCGCCAAGGTTGGCGTAGCCTAGCCCCAGCGTTCGATAAGCATAGCTGCGCTCTGCCACCTCTTTGGACGGAAACTGCGCCATTAAAACTGAAATTTCTAGGACAATCGTCCAAAGGCGCGCGGCATGTTCATAGCCCGCAATGTCAAAGCGTCCATCCTCTGCGAGAAACTTCGTCAGGTTTAAGCTCGCAAGATTGCAGGCCGTGTTGTCAAGAAACATGTATTCTGAGCATGGGTTTGATGCCGTAATAGGGCCGTCATTAGAACATGTATTCCAAGCATTGATCGTGTCGTGATATTGCACGCCGGGATCTGCGCTCGACCAGGCAGCGCGAGACAGCGTCTCCCATAAGTCACGCGCCTTAACTGATTGCGCGATTGCGCCGTCCGTGCGGCGGATGAGATCCCATGTTTCGTCTTTGCGTACCGCTTTCATGAAGGCGTCCGAAACCCGTACTGAATTATTTGCGTTCTGTCCCGATACGGTGGCATAGGCGTCGCTGTCCCAATCGGCCGTAAACTCAGTGACATCTATGGTCTCAATACCTTGGCGCGCGAGTTGCAGAACGCGGGCCACCGCGCCGTCAGGCACGCCGTCGCGGCGGGCGGCGTTAATTTCCCGTTTCAGCGCAGCGTTTTGGGCGGGGTCACAGCATATAGCCAGCTCGCCATCGCAATTTACACATGATTTTAAAATCGCGCGGAGGCGGCGCTTCACAACCTTGCTGCCAGCGACAAGGGCCGCGACTTTCATCTCCTCCGATGATTTCCAATCTATAAAGGCTTCGATATCTGGATGGTCGATATCAACAATCACCATTTTCGCTGCGCGACGGGTTGTTCCGCCAGACTTGATGGATCCTGCTGAAACGTCGCCCATTTTAAGAAAACTCAGCAGGCCAGATGATGTGCCGCCGCCAGAGAGCGGTTCACCTTTACCGCGCAGGTTTGAGAAATTACTGCCTGTGCCTGACCCGTATTTAAACAGCCGCGCTTCGCGCACCCATAAATCCATAATTCCGCCGTCGCCAACAAGGTCATCATTGATAGATTGGATAAAGCAGGCGTGGGGCTGCGGACGCTCATAGGCGCTTTTTGACTCATGCACCGTACCCGTTTGGTGGTC
>CAKZTE010000075.1 GCA_937923115.1 uncultured Caulobacterales bacterium
AGCTCTGGAAATTCTGTTTGAAGATAGTCTTCCATATGGCGGTAAACACGCGGCGCGCCGCCCGTGGTCGTCGTTACGTGAAAACGGTCCTCGGCCATGCGGCCCACAACGCCGTCATCATAAATATAGCCGTCCTCGCGGCACATAAGCCCGTAACGGCATCCACCGACAGGCAGGCTGCTCCATGGGTTTGTGTACATCAGGTTCATAAATTTTGCCGCGTCGGGTCCAACAACTTCAATTTTGCCAAGCGTTGAGGCGTCAAAAATTCCGAGACTGTCGCGGGTCGCTTTGCACTCGCGCGCAACAGCCATGTGCATATCTTCACCAGGCTTCGGGAAATACCATGCTCGTCGCCACAAGCCGACGGGCTCAAAGGCCGCCCCGTTTTCCTCTGCCCAAGGGTCGATTGACGTTTTGCGCGTCGGATCAAACAGCGGGCCGTCGCGATACCCTGTTAATGTCCCAAATGTTGTGGGCGTATAGGGCGGGCGAAATGTCGTGAGCCCAACTTTTTCAATAGGTTTCCCGACAGCTTTTGATGCAATCTCTAATGCGTTCAGATTGGACGTTTTGCCTTGGTCGGTTGCCATACCATTCGTTGTGTAGCGTTTCACATGCTCAATAGATTTAAAGCCTTCGCGTACAGCAAGCTTAATGTCTTTTTCGGTAACGTCATTCTGAAAATCGACAAAAGCCTTCTGCTTTGACACGTCGATATAATTGGGCAGGCTGTCAAGCACCTGGCCGCTGCCGAAGTCTGGCTCCGCGACCGAAAAGATTTTTCTGCCGCCGCCAGCTTTGTTTCCCGCCGTTAGAGCTACCGAAACGCCAAAATCGCCATTGCAAGCCCCAACGCAGACTGCGTTTTCATTTGCGGCGTCAGGGATATAAGCGGACAGTTCTGGGCTCCATTTTATACCCCCCTTGGAATGCGACCAGAGATGAAGGCTGGGCGTCCAGCCGCCCGACATTAATACGACATCACAGGCAATCTTCGTCTTGGCTTGTGAGGTTGGCTCGAAAACCTCCACAGCAGAGACGCGCAATTTTCCATATGTTTTCGATATTGCCGCGCCGCATTTTACATCAATCCCGCGGCGGGCCGCTTCCGCGAGTAATACCTCCTTCGGGGTCTCTCTAACATCAACAATGGCAGCGATACGCACATTCGCGTCCGCTAAGTCGAATGCCGCGTGATAAGCGCTATCGTGGCTTGTAAATACGACGGCTTCTTTGCCAACAGCCACACCGTAACGCCCAAGATAAGTTTGCGCTGCAGACGCCAGCATAACGCCGGGACAATCATTACCGTTAAACACTAAAGGCCGTTCAATACCGCCTTGCGCAAGAATAACTTTGCCGGCACGGATACGGTGGAGTTCTTCGCGCGCCTTTCCAATATCAGCTTTTTCGTGATGCGTGAGCCGCTCAGCTAGCGCAACGAAATTGCCATGGTAATATCCAATCGCTGTCGTGCGAGGCATAAGCGTAACGTTTTGCGCTTTTACTAGAGCCTTGAGTGACTTCGCCAGCCAAACATCCGCAGGCTTACCTTCAATTTCAATATGGGGCGTAGCAAGCAAGCTGCCGCCTAGAATTGAATTCTCATCGACCAAAATAACGCGGCCTTCTTTTTTAGAGGCCGCAAGGGCCGCTGCTATGCCTGCAGGTCCAGCGCCGACAATCAGCGTTTCGCAATGTCCATATGAGCTGGCGTAAACGTCAGGGTCTCCACGTTCCGGCGCTGGTCCAAGGCCCGCCAAATTACGAATAAATGGCTCATAGACTTTGTCCCAGAAACTCTTGGGCCACATGAAGGTTTTATTATAAAACCCCGCTGGGAAGAACATGGAAAACACATTGTTGAACGCGCCCAAATCAAATTTTAAATTCGGATAGCTATTCTGGCTGCGAACAATCAGACCTTCATAAATCTCTTGGCTTGTGGCGCGCACATTGGGCGTCACGCGTCCTGGACCGCAGTCCACAGAAATGAGAGCGTTGGGCTCTTCAGAACCCGCGCCCAAGACGCCGCGTGGACGGTGATACTTAAAGCTGCGGCCCATAAGGTGATGACCATTGGCAAGTAAGGCGGACGCAACCGTGTCGCCCGCTAAGCCTTGAAATGCCGCACCGTCAAATGTGAAATTAATGGAGCATTGCGAGTCGACAACGCCGCGCTCCGACTTGCGAAAGCCGCTCATGATTCTGCCCCATCGTTCTGGGCGGTTCTTGCCTTATCAATTTGCGCGGGCGTACGGCGCGGCTTACCCATTTTATAGGTCATGACGAATTTATCACTTACTGTATCGCGGATGGCATTAAAGAACATATTACATCCCGCATTGTGCCACCAGCGCTCTGCATGTTCACCCCGAATATTGTTACGGATGAACATATAGCGCGACCAATCTTCATCTGACATGACCGCTTGTTCCTTAGCATTGGGGCGCACGTAATGCGCCTCGCCCGCATAAGCGAACTCAATTTCAGGACGTTTCTCGTCGCAATAAGGGCAATGAATTTCAAACATACTTGCCTCCTAATGCGCGACAGCCGCTGCAGCAGCCTCATCAATCAAACGTCCGCCAACGAAACGGTCAAGATTGTAAGGCGCATTGATTTTATGCGGCTCGTCATGCGCAATCGTATAGGCAAAGGTATTTGCCGCCCCAGGTGTTGCCTTAAACCCGCCCGTGCCCCATCCGCAATTTACATACAAACCCTGAACGGGCGTTTTGCCTACGATTGGCGAGCGGTCTGGTGTCACATCAACAATACCGCCCCAAGAGCGCAGCATACGTTGGCGTTTAAAAATTGGAAAAATTTCGCAGATGGACATGAGGTTATGCTCCTGCAAATGAAGGGCCCCGCGCTGGCTATAGCTTGTGTATTGATCCGTTCCTGCCCCAATCACAAGCTCGCCTTTATCGGATTGGCTAATGTACGCGTGAACGGCATTGGACATCACAACACAAGGCATGACAGGTTTAATAGGTTCAGAAACAAGTGCCTGCAAAGGATAGCTTTCAAGCGGAAATTGAAGGCCTGCCATTTCCATAACGACTGATGTATTGCCCGCAGCAGAGACGCCAACCTTGCTTGAAGCTATATAGCCTTTTTCTGTTTCAACGCCTTCAACAGCGCCGTCTGCGCCGCGCCTAATGCCTGTCACCTTACAGTTCTGAATAATGTCCACGCCAAGTTTTGATGCAGCGCGGGCATAGCCCCAAGCTACGCTGTCATGACGTGCGGTCCCGGCCCGCATTTGGAGGGCCCCGCCCATGACAGGATAGCGGCGGTCTTGGGAAATATCGAGCGGCGGACAAAAGGCTTTGCATTCTTGCGGGGTTAGCCATTTATTATCAACGCCGTTAAGACGATTGGCATGCACATGGCGCTGAAAGCTCTGAACGTCGTGGATGTTGTGCGCGAGCATAAGAACGCCGCGCTTTGAGAACATCAAATTATAATTTAGCTCTTGCCCGAGGCCGTCCCATAAATCTACAGCATGATCATACATGGCCGCGCTTTCATCGAACAAATAATTAGACCGAATAATCGTCGTATTGCGTCCTGTATTACCGCCGCCAATCCAGCCTTTTTCGAGAACGGCAACATTCGTAATACCATAGCGCTTAGCGAGATAATAGGCTGCGCCAAGGCCATGCCCGCCGCCACCAACAATGATTGCGTCATATGATTTTTTGAGTTCTTTATCAGGGAATTGCACGGGCCATTTTTTATGACCCGAGAGCGCATTCGCGAAAAGACTTACGGCAGAATATTTCATTTTAGCTTCTGAGTTTCTCATTGCTTGGGTCGTAAGGACTATCCTCTAGGACACGGCAGTTGTAGCGCTTACCCAAAATTTCGATCTCTAGTTTCGTTCCAACAGCCGAGTGCGTTGGGTGCACCATAGCGAGCGCCAGCGACGCCCCCATCCGCCAGCCATAGCCTCCGCCAGTAGCGCGGCCAATGACCTCCCCCTCCTTATAAATAGGATTGTTTCCAATCACGTCGGCATCGTCGACATTCAAAACTTCGAGCGTGACAAAGGCATTGTCAAATCCGCGTTTCGCCCATTCCAGCAAACCTTTTTTGCCAAGGAAATCACCTTTTTTCTTGAGGTTCACAAAGCGCTGCAAGCCACTTTCATAGGCCGCATACTCAATCGACATTTCCGTACCAACCAAACGATATGATTTCTCAAGACGCATAGAATTCATCGCGCGAATACCAAACGGTTTAATTCCGTGTTTCTCTCCGTGTTTAAATAGCACGTCAAAGATATGGTTTTGATATTCAATTGGATGATGGATTTCCCAGCCAAGCTCTCCCACAAAATTTACGCGCAGTAATTTCACGGGCGCATGGCCGACAGATGTCTCTTTTCCGGTCAACCACGGGAAAGCATCATTGGATAAATCAGAGCCGCAGATAGGCTGCAAAAGATCACGCGCCTTCGGACCTGCTACGACAAGAACGCCCATAGAGTTGGTCAAATCCGTCATCTGAACAGAACCGTCCGTTGGCATATTTTTGCGAAGCCAATCGTGGTCAAGGCGGTGATACGCCCCCGCAGATACCATGTAAAAACTGCTCTTACTTTCGCGCTGCACGGTAAACTCGCTATGAACGCCGCCTTTAGATGTGAGGCCATGACACAATGCGACGCGGCCGTGTGTGACCGGCATTTTCTGCGCAAACATGTAGTTCAGCCATTTAAGGGCCCCTGGCCCTTCGACGCGGCATTTTGCGAAGGCTGTCATATCAAGGATGCCAACATTCTCCGCAACGTTTTTGCACTCATTGCCGACATGCTCAAAATAGCTGGAACGACGGAAAGACCAATCGTCTTTTTGCTCTACGCCTTCAGGCGCAAACCAATTGGCGCGTTCCCACCCAAAGAGCTGCCCAAACACAGCGCCTTTGGCCTTCAATCGGTCATAGCACGGCGATGTACGAAGCGGACGCGCAGCACTGCGTTCCTCGTCGGGATAGTGAATTGTAAAAACGTCTGCATAGGCTTCTTCGTTTTTCTCAATTAGAAATGATTTGGTGGCATAGGGACCAAATCGGCGCGGGTCGACGCCCATCATATCCACAGTGGGTTCGCCCTCAACAATCCATTCCGCAAGCTGCCAGCCCGCTCCGCCCGCTGCGGTAATACCGAAACTATGACCTTCGTTAAGCCAGAAGTTTTTCTTATCCCAAGCAGGCCCAACAATTGGGTTGCCATCAGGTGTATAGGCGATAGCGCCGTTATAAACTTTTTTGATGCCAAGCTCCTCGAAGATAGGCACACGGTTAATCGCGCTTTCAATGTGGGGCATAAGGCGGTCTAAATCTTCGGTGAACAGCTCATACTCAGACTGGTCATCAGGGCCGTCCACATAGCACGCCGGCGCGCCGTGTTCATAAGGGCCCAAGATTAAGCCGCCGGCTTCTTCTCGCATGTACCAGCTACCGTCCGATTCTCGCAGCACGCCGAGTTCTGGCAGGCCATCCGCCTTGCGCTTTTGAATTTCGGGATGCGCTTCTGTAACAATATATTGGTGCTCAACGGGCACGACAGGAATATCAAGGCCTATCATCTCGCCGGTCTTGCGCGCAAAGTTACCTGTGCAAGAAACGACATGCTCTGCAACAACTGTGCCCTTATCAGTGGTTACTTTCCATCGCCCATCATCAAGCTGCTTAATCGCTGTAACCGAAGTGTGACGATGGATTTTACCCCCGCCCTTGCGCGCGCCAATAGCGAAGGCTTGTGTCAAATCAGCGGGCTGCACATAGCCATCATCAGGATGCCTTATCGCGCCAACAATACCGTCCTTCTTAGCAAAGGGCCACATTTCGACCACCTCCTCTGCGGTAAGGAAGTCAACCTTTACGCCGATCGTTTGCGCAACGCCTGCGTATTGATGATACTCATCCATGCGGTCTTGGTTTGTCGCGAGACGAATATTTGACACGGGACGAATACCGACATCTTGACCCGTCTCCGCCTCAAGTGATTTGTAAAGATTGACGGAATATTTGTGAAGTTGCCCAACAGAGTAACTCATGTTGAAGAGCGGCAGCAAACCCGCAGCGTGCCAAGTTGACCCAGATGTCAATTCTTTTCGTTCAAACAGGACACAATCAGACCACCCTTTTTTAACAAGATGATAGAGCGTAGAAACGCCGACCACGCCACCGCCAATAATAACAACTTTTGCTGTAGATTGAATGTCGCTCATGACGTTATTCCTACCTTAAAAACCTACTCTAGCCCCTATCCTCAGGCAGGAAATGCGTCAAACCGACTTGCTTCATATAAGCTCTATTAATGGTATAAAACAGGGAGTAAATTAGTCCACCACAATTCACTCTCCCGCGCCTCTACGCGATGCATCCGTTGACGGGACCAATAACCGATCAGCGATTTTGTTGAGGGCGGCATAGTCACCTCGGGCAACTGCAATACCGCCCTCCAGAGCTGTATCATAAGCCCGCGACAAATCTAAGCTCGTTAAATAGGGCGATGTCCCTTCGGGTAAAACGGCCCGCACATTCTCCAAAACACTGTTATCCGATTGCGCGCATACAAACCGCAATCCCGATCCGCCCCACGGTCCGGCGACGGCTTTATTCAAAATAAAATAGTCAGGTAAATCTCTTGATGATTTCAACCACAGCACATGCGTTCGCTGCTCTCCCGCATCATACCAGATTGCAGCCGCATAGAGATTGAGGCGCGCTGACTTTTTAAGCGCCGCTAGAATATTCAGGCGGCCAAACACGTTTAGAATATCAATTTGCCCCACGCCTTTTTCTTGCGCGCTTGCGATAGCAAGGTCAGCGGCTGCATTGACAAAGGGTATGAGACAGCGCCCCTTGCCGTCGAGTTTAAACGTGCCGACGGATGGTTCCGCCAATTGAATCTCTCCGCATGGCGTATCCAAATCATCTAAGCTGCGCAGGATTAAGCCAATCCCATCAAGGCCATGGGCTTCAAGCCACAGGCACGAACGCGCCATGACCGCGAAGTCATATCCGTGATGATAGAGCGCCTCATAAACACGCCGCAATAGGGCGCGCAACTCATTGAGGGACAGATACAAATCTGCCGGAGCCGTCATTAGGCGGCTGCAGGACGAATTGGAAAGCACCAGTTATCGCCAATATTCGTGCCAATATCAGAGACAAGCGGCGCCCCTTGAAACATTGTATTTCGAACCCACATCCGCGAGCGCGGGTCAAATTTACCAACACCAAAAAACGAGAGTTTACAGCGTAGCAATTGTATAGGCAGAACATCCAGGTCGATTGCGTTAATACGAATTTCGCCATAGCGCGTTCTCGCCATGGTTTGCATACGGCGGGTAATATAGCGATGCTCGGGATATTCAAAAACGAAACGTGCTGCATTCGCCTCAGGACCATTAGCCGTTACAAACTCACAAAGCGTCTCATAACATTTGGACACGTACCATCCAATGCCCAAGAGCATTTCGTTCCCGGCGCCTTCTTCCTCAAACCTTCGGCCCAGCCTTGGTTCCATTTTCTCTTCAGAGCGATACCAAAAAATGCCTTGGGTTTTAGGGTCAGAATAATTAATTTTTAGAGCCCACCCGTAATGTGTTTCAATCAGCGCCTTCAAATCCTCAGTCCGCATGTTTGCTTGCAAGCTATAGACCTCATCCACGGCTAGACGGGATTCCAAATCACCGATTAAATCGGGATAAAGCTCCAAAAGAAGTACATTGAGAAGTTCCTGCGCCTCAACGCCTAAATGCTCGCTCGCATAAGAGGTCACCTCGCTCCATGTCGATATGGACCGATCCTGAAACCAAGATAGTGCACGCTCTAAATCTTTACGCGCATTGGCGTTCAACTTATTTTGCTCTTGGTTATCTGTTGATATTTCATCTAAATGCTGCATCGCCTTCATAGCAAAGCAAACGAAATGCCCTCGCGTGATCTCATCGGGGATGCCAAGCGCTAAAACCCGCGTAAGCGCAATCTCGCGCACCTCTATCCAATTATTTATAAGCAATGGGTGATTAATCAGATAGGGCGCCATACCCAGGCCCGTCGCATTTCCAATGCCGACATAACGTTTAATCTTATCATCCATGGCGACAGCGGTTTCCGGCGCGCGGCGGGCCGCAACATAGTCAGCCTGAACCAAGCTAAAATGGCGTATCATCCAGCAAGAAAACATCTCAGCGTCAAAGGGAGAAGAGAAATCAGGCCATCGGGCTTTGACTTTATCCCAGTCAGCCATGCCAAATTTGCCGGAGCCATAAACGGCTGTTGTACGGTAAAGATAACCGACCTTGGCCATCTCATCTAGGTTAGGCTGCTGCCCCGCAGCGAGTCGGCTCACAACGGCTTCAAAATTACGAACGCTTTTATTGGCACGCGAGAGGACGAAGCAACTTGCATCGACGCGGCCTTTTTCTTGCAAAGGCACATTAGTCCGAAGCCACTCTAACCTTTCTGTGTCCACAATGCCTTCGCAGAGCGTAACAGTCATATCCCAGTCTTCGGCAATAACCCGATCGCTACGCGCTGCATTATCAAGTTTCTTGGCAAAAATCACGTAGCTAAAGACTGCGCGCGGCGTCTTTATTTCATATACCGCATGGCCATACCCCTCAGGGCACAGTGAAAATTCTGCGGGCTTGATTTGCCAATTTTGCGTAACAACACGGCGCAATAAAGAGCGCATAAAGCTGAGCGGATAAGGATACAAACATCCAAGGCGCGCAATATCCATAACCGTTTCAGCGGGACGCATGAAACCCGCCTCAGGGCTTAGCGTTTGAGCTAGCACGGCCATTCTAGCCTTCTGGCCCAAAACCAGCCGTGAAGAAATTCAGCCAGTTAAGTCCCATAACCTTTTCGATATCGCCCTGCGCCATGCCCTTATCCTTTAGTCCCGACGCGATATTACCAAAATCTTTCGAACTTGAGAACCAATCAGGCTGTCTTGGCCAATCGGCATTCTTGGCTGAGCCTTCGCCGTAATCAGGCTTGAAGGTCCATTTCCCAGAACGCATCCACTCCAATGTCTCATAGCCCCAGTTTTGACATAGATCTGAACCGATACCAATACGATCAATGCCCATCAATTCTGCCGTATCTATAATCATACCGCAGAAATCATCGAGTGTGCAGTCAGGGCCATTATTGAGATGGAACGGGTACATTGAAAAACCAAGCATACCGCCGCTCTCGCCCAGCGCGCGTAAAACGTCATCAGATTTATTCCGAAGCGCCTTATGCCATCGCAATGGATTGGCATGGGTTATGGCGATAGGTCGGCTAGAGAGTTCGATAGCTTGCAGGGTTGAATGCTCCGCGCTGTGCGACATATCAATAACCATGCCCACGCGGTTCATTTCTTTAATCACCTCGCGCCCAAAACGGGTCACGCCGCTGTCCCCCGTCTCATAACATCCCGTCGCAAGTAGGGTTTGGTTATTATAAGTCAGCTGCATGATACGCACGCCTTGTTGATGGAGTGTTTCGACCATACGCAAATCATCTTCAATTGGTGAGCAATTTTGAAATCCAAAAATTATCCCAATTTTACCCTCAGATTGAGCCTGCAAAATGTCAGCGCCACTACGAACAGGCATGATGATATCGCCGTGATCAGAAAAGCGCTGGCGCCAATCTCCGATATTTTCCAGCGTATCACGCGTGTTTTCCCAATAAGCAATTGTGACATGGATAGCCGATACGCCGCCGGCTTTGGCCTCTTCAAAAAGAGGCCGTGTCCAATTCACATATTGCAGCGCATCGATAATAAGCATGAGTTATCCAGGGTTGGTATAGGCGGTTTTCATCACCGTATAAAAATCTTTAGCGTGCATACCCTGCTCTCTTGGGCCATATGATGAACTGTTACGCCCGCCAAATGGTACATGGTAGTCAAGGCCAGCTGTGGCGAGATTTACAAGTACGCTACCGAATTTGGCATTACGTTTATAATGCTCAGCCTGCTTTAAGTTCGTTGTAATGATAGACGCTGCCAAACCAAATTCAGTATCATTGGCACGCTCCAAACCCTCTTCGTAGGAACTCACTTTTTGCACGCACGTCATAGGGCCGAAAATTTCCTCGCGGTTCACCCGCATGTCATTCGTTGTGTTTGTAAAGATAGTCGGTGGCAAATAGTAACCTTCCGAAGCGCGCTTTAAACGCGCGCCGCCCGTCACAAGCTCCCCGCCCTCATCTTTTGCAAGCTGAACATAATCGAGAATTTTGTTCATTTGGCTCTCCGAAACAATAGGACCAAGCTCAGTGCCCTCCTCTAAAGCATGGCCAACTTTCTTGGCTTCGGCAGCCTTAGTAAACTTCTCAATAAATTCGTCATGGATATTTTCATGCACTATCAGGCGCGAAGAAGCTGTACATTTCTGCCCTGATGCCCCGAAGGCACCGTGAATGGATTGCGCAACCGCAATATCCATATCCGCATTGTCCATGATGACAATTGGGTTTTTACTGCCCATTTCGCATTGCACACGCGCCATATTTTGTATCGCGGCCTGCGCAATTTTACGGCCTGTAGGAACCGAGCCAGTAAAGGACACACCGTCAATTTTTCCGCTTGAGAGCGCCGCGCCGACATCGCCGCCGCCTTGCACAATATTAAACACGCCTTTGGGCAAATGCTTGCCCAGAACTTCGGCGAGGACGTGGGCTGTTGCGGGTGTGACCTCGGACGGCTTTAAAACAACCGTATTGCCATAAGCCAGCGCAGGACCCATTTTCCACGCCGCGATTGCAATCGGAAAATTCCAAGGCGTAATAAGGCCTACAACGCCAATGGCTTCGCGCGAGATTTCAATATTGATTCCGGGACGCACAGACGCCGCACTTTCGCCAATTTGGCGAAGACATTCGGCGGCGTAGTATTGATAAAACTCACCTGCGCGGAAAGTCTCGCCGCGCCCCTCAGCAAAAGGTTTACCCTCTTCGCGGGACAGCAGTGTTCCAATTTCGTCGCAGCGGTCAATAAGTTCTTGGCCAATCGCATGAAGAATGTTTTTCTTCTCCTCAAGCTTTACCGATTCCCATCCAGGCTGCGCGGCCCGCGCGGCAGCGATAGCATCGGCGACTTGGGCCGGAGTTGCGCTGGCCAAGTGCCCAATCGTGTCAGAGATATCAGACGGGTTTATATTTTCCATGCGCGCACCGCTCACATCCCATTCGCCGTCAATCAATTGTCCGTAGATATTTGTCATTAAACTTCCTTTGTGCCTGCCTATATGCGGCGGCGCTTATGTTACAGATTAAAGAGCGCTAATCTTGTCTAGTACGATGTTTGATACCGCCACACCTGAGCGTGATGTCTCGTTGCGGTTACTGTGGCGGCGCGCGCCGGGCAAGCGTGTACCGTCTTGTTCTTTGATTTTATCAAATAATTTTTCTGCATGATCAGCCCAGCCCGCCGCGTCGCCAAAGAGACTGGGATCCATCGCGAGCATAAACTCTCCGCCTTGAGGCGGCCCCCCGTCACCATTATCGCGCGCAGCTGCTTCGAAAGAAAAACTCTCCCCAATTAGGCCGCCGGCGAGAAGCTCCACCATCATCGCAATCGAGCTGCCTTTATAACCACCAAAGGCAAGAAGCGCCCCTTTTAAGACGGCATTAGGGTCAGTGGAAGGACTGCCGTCCTCGTCCACGCCAACTCCCTCAGGCAAAGCGTGCCCTTCACGCGCAGCAAGCATAACTTCTCCGCGCGCCATGACCGATGACGCTTGATCAAACACCATGGGCGGGCCATCTTTACGGGGCCAGCCAAAACAAATGGGGTTCGTGCCATACAGTGCCTTATTGCCGCCTGCAGGTATTACGGCGGGTTTATAAGACGTACAGGCAAAGGCAACGAGCCCTTCCTCAGCAACAGGCTCAACTTCTGTCCAAAGCGCTGCAAAATGATGTATGCCAATTAACGGCATGGCCGCTATGCCGCATGTTTTCGCCGCGTCAATAAGATGAGATCGCCCCTGCGCAAGCGCCAGTGGGGCAAGACCATTGTGGCCGTTGACCTGCACGACGGCAGGTGCGAGCTTGGTAATTGTTGGGCGTGCCTTTCCGTTTACCTTTCCTGACTTCAATGTTGCCGCATATCCCGCAAGCCGCATAAGTCCGTGAGAATGGCACCCATCACCCTCTGCCTTTGTTATAATGTCAGCTACCGCGCTCGCATTTTCTGCATCGCAACCCTGAGTCATTAATGTGTTTTTCGCGAGGGCATGTATGTCCTCAAGGCTCATTTGTGTCGTGGACATTAATTATTCCCTTTTCTACTTTATTGGATAGCGCGTCAAAATATCTGGCCCAAGCGCCTCTTTCAAAGGCGCAAGCCAAGGTTCGAAATTTCGCCACTGATCAACGCCAGACTTAAATATTGGCTGCCGCACCTGCTCAGAACTTGCTGTGCGAACGGAGCGCTTTGTTTTGTGAAAGTCTAAGCAAGCTTGCTCGAACGGAAGTCCCAAATAGTCTAGTATAAGACGGACTTGTGCTTCGGTATTTTCCACAACATCCTCATATTGCACGCGTAAAATTTTACCGGGCAAGACAGCCTCCCAGTGATCCATAAGCGCGACATAGTCTTTGTAATATGTGCCAACATTCTCAAGACCATAAGTAAATTCCTGCCCCTCTGCAAAATGCTGTTTAAAGCCCGAAAAACAGCACGCCATAGGATGGCGACGCGCATCAATAATTTTCGCATTCGGCAAGATTAGATTTATAAGCGCGATATGGCGGAAATTATTTGGCATTTTATCAATAAAAAACGGGGCGCCTTTTCGGTGAATTTTTGTTTCTTCAATGTATCGCTTACCCATTTCAATAAGTTTCTCAGCGGGCAGTTCATGCAAAATACGCGGATATCGTCCGCCATCAATCTTTCTATCACGCCCCCGCAATTGAAACGCCATAGACAAAATGTTTGGCAGCTCAAGTGTGCCGTCCACTTGACTGTGGGAGGCAATAATCTGCTCTATGAGAGTGGATCCTGCACGCGGCAGGCCAAGAATAAAAATGGGATCAGGCGCTTTATGACCTTTTCCTGTTTGTTTTTCAAACAGTTCAGCACTGCAGATTTTAGCTTGACCCTCTAGCTCCCGTGTCATGTCTTCTGATTTGTAACGCGACTGCAAACTTTTTACAGTATTACCTTGCTCATATTGCTCGAATGCGCGTTGATAGTCTTTGCGGTCTTCGAAGGCTTTCCCCAATGAAAAACAAAGGTTTACGCGGTCTGCAAATCCAATGTCTTGACGCTCCAATAAGCTTTCCATTTGAGCCATTTCTTCATCGGTAAATTTATAGGTCTTTAAATTTGCGAGCCCGAAGTAAGCATCACTATGTCCCGCCTTTACCCGATACGCCGCGCGGTAACTTTCAACGGCTTCGTCATGCTTGCCAAATGTTTTATAAGCGTGCCCCAGAGATGTAAGCGTTGCGAAGTCATTTGGTAGCTTCTCGAGAACATCGGAAAACAATTCAAACGCCCGCTCATGCTGCCCCGTTTGCATGCTTTCAATAGCGAGGTAAGATTGAAACGTTGGGTTATTTGGATCGCGCTCATATAACGCCTGCGCCTGCTCCAGTGCTGCTGCGAACTTCTGGCGTTTGCGCAGAACTTGAATGTAATCAAACTTAATCTGAATATCGTCAGGACTAAATTCAATTGCGCTCTCAAGAAGAAAGTCTGCCTCATCGAACACGCCAAAGCGCATCGCAATTTCTGCAAGGAGACGCATTGCTTCGATATGATGAGGGTTTTGTTGCAAAAACCCGCGTACGAGATTTTCTGCTTTAACTGTCTTATTTTCATAAATTAGGTTAGTAGCAGCCTGAAGTGCGGGCGGAAGCGCTGCTAGGCGCTGGGCTTGAAAATTTGCTTGTTGCGCTTGTTCAGCCTGACCTTGGCGCTGCAAGACTGCCGCCAATGATTTCCACGATGCCATGAGTCCCGGATTTGCTCTGACGGCTTGACGATAAGCCGTAACAGCGTCACCCAGCCGCCCCTCATCGCGCGCCAAATGTGCAAATTCCTGTAAACCACGGCCAAAGTCGGGCGCCGCAGAACGCAGATCGATTAGCAATGTTCTCGCCAAATCGTATTTTTTAAGATAACGCGCACATACAGCTTGAAGGTACAACCCTTCGACATATTTTTGGCTTTTCGGATTGTTAGCCATGTTCAAGTTGTCGGGCGATTTTTCGTTATTTGCTGTCGCCGTCATTTTTTCAGCTTCAACGAGTGCCGCTGAAAATTGCCCAGCCTGCATTAACTTTTGAACTTCGATCATAGGGTCCATCTTAGTGTCCAAGTTTCGGTGCATCAAAGTCATGTTGGCGTCACCTCATGGCTTTACAAAAAAACGCGCCCCAGTCCGAGGCGCGCTTTGAATAATAAGCGGCCAAGGCCGCCCTGTCGATAATCCATTCAGATTATCTGAAATTATAAGTAAAGCGGGCACCAACATTGAATGGACGCGCATAGCTTACGCGCGACACATCATTGATGTGCTGACGGTTAAGCTCGATAAGTTCATTCGTCACATTGTCGACAAACAGCTCACCCGTCCAATTATCGCTCGTGAGACCAGCAGAAACGCTTAACTTCGTCCAGCCTTGAATTTCATCGCGGTTTTTAACAATAATATCAGAGAAGGATTTCGCAGAATGCACAAGTTGCGGCATAACGTGAGCCGTTAGGCCGCTCGCTGTATCCCACTCATAACGCGCACGAAGGTTGAACTGATATTCTGGCGCAAACGATAGGCTATCTCCGACACGAACATCATCTGTAGGAATGTTCACTTCAGTAATCTCTGTATCCAAGAAGCTGTAGCTACCCGTAACTGTCAAACCTTCAACGTTTATTGGCGCGTAAGTGATATCGCCTTCAACACCCTTAACTGTTGCGTCGCCGACGTTGGCGTTAAAGAAGAGGTTCACGATTGACGTATCAAAGATTGTTGCCTGAAGGTCAGTAATGTCGACGTAGAACGCACTGCCATTAAACTGCAGCTGATTTTCCATCAAACGTGTTTTCCAGCCAAATTCAAAGTTTTGAACATCATCAGTTCTTAGCTCAAATGGCACCGTAAAGGTTCCTGAAGTGGCACCACCGGGACGGTTTAGTAGACCAGGACGGTAACCTTCTGAATATGTACCATAGAACAACAAATCACCATTTGGAGTGTAAGTACCCGTAACCTTCTTAATGAGACCATCAGCTTCGGCCTTATCCGGCGCGCGCAGCTCGTTGAAGATACGCTGCGCTTGACCTTGTCGGTTTGCTGGTAGAGCATCACGAATAGTATCTACGGTATCTGCAAGCGTGAAGGTGATCTGATTGTCAGGGTTACAGTCACGTGTGAAAGTATATGAGCCATCGCCATCATAAAGATCGTTGATATCTGTACCGAACGCATTGCGGTCTTCTTGTGAAAATAGATTACAGAATGATGAGTTTGCTGTACCTTCAAGGTCAACAGTGTTGTCATAGTAACGCGCGCCAAGAGTAATGGAGAATTGATCGTTCAGGTCGAACGTACCTTCACCGAATATACCAAGCTGTTTGTCTGTACGGCGAACATCATTACGGAAGATGGTGTCCTCACCAAATGCGGTGTCGTCCGAACTAAAGCCAGGTCCAGGAAAGCGGAAATTATCAGGGAAACCTGCGCCATCAAAGATAAATTTGTTGCCAGGGTAATTAAAGTTCACAAGCTCTTCGAGAACTGTGTCGCTGTAGAAACCGCCGACTGTTGCCCGCAATTTATAATCAGACGGCGTGTTGAACCGCAGCTCGTGACTTTGAACTTCTAGGTTGGAGTCTACAGAACCGTAAAGGTTCGGGGCTTGACACGTGCCTGATGGATCAGCATCGCTAAACGCAGAAGAATAAGCGGAATAGTCACAGATATAATATGGAAGGTACTGCGAAACGAATAGATACTCTGAATAATCTATACGCTGCTCTGCAGTACGGTCCGTATAGGCCCCTGTGTATACGGCCTCAAGCATGCCCAAGCGGCCCTTAACGGTCCAGTTGAAGTTATTGAACTCATCGCTCAATTCACTTTCTTCATAGGTTTGTATCTGATGCGCGTCTAAATCAGGGTTCGCCAAGAAAATGCCATCAGTTTCAAGCTCTTGATGCGCGGCGCCTAGAAGGACAGACCAGTCATCATTAAACTCTTTGAGAGCTGCGACGCGGAAACCAAAATAAGTCGCGTCATTTTGATTTTCTTCTTCAATCGCAATTGCGTCAATTGCGTTGATACCAGAGGTATCGGCGCCAGCATCAAAACCAGCGCGCGCACCAACTACGGTTCCGTTGTCACGTACCGCATCTGCAGAACGGTAACGTCCTGCGCCACGGATATTAAGCGTACCCGCAACAGCATCTGTCCAGCCACCTTGATGGTCAGCATAAACAACGCCACGAATCGCCATAGAATCGCTAATCGGCACATTGTAAACGGCTTCAGCTTTGTAGCTCGCGTCTCCGCCTTTTGTGAAAGACGTTCCGACTGTGAACTTCGCTTCTTCAACGCCAATCTTTGGCTTGTTTGTAATCATACGAACCGTACCCGCTTGTGAGCTTGCACCGAACAATGTGCCCTGAGGTCCTGAAAGAACTTCGACGCGCTCAAGGTCAGCGGCGTATACATCGAGGTTACGGCCAGGCTGCACCAATGGCTGCTCATCAAGATAGAAGGCGACATTTGGCGCCAAGCCCGCAACACCCGCAATAGATGTCGCTGGCGTCGTCGATGCTAGGCCGCGAATGTAGATTGTGTTGTTACCTGGACCAGCACCGCCAGCCGTTACACCAGGAAGCTGAACGAGATAGTCGGTAAAAACATCGACGCGGAGCTCATCAAGTGTGTCCTCGCCCAAAGCCTGAACGGCGATAGGAATATCGGAGGCCGTTGTTGCACGTTTCGTCGCGGTCACAATGATTTCGTCTTGCAGTTGAGCGAAAGCTGGAGCCGCGAGCGCGCCAGTCATGACAAGGCTCATAGCACTACAGGCTAGTAATTTATTCTTACGCATAAAAATTTCCCCAAATAAACCACGCGTGTGCGTGGCCTCTTCTTTAGTTGATGTACAGATGGGCTTGGTATGGAATTCATCTGTAAGCTTGGCTAGGCTCAAACAGGATTATTCCAAATATTAATAGGTTTAATAATTCAAAGTGACAAATTTATCACAAAAATAAAATTTGTTCTAATTTAATGCGATATTTTGGAATTAAATACCGCAATTATAGCCCTTTGGCGTGATGGAGTATTCTTAGAATCACAACATGGAAAGCCTCTCCAAAAATTAAATTAAGCTTGAGCTAGACCTTGTTACGATTCTGAGTACAATTTTTTTTATGAAAACTGCGGCGGTTATTTTTGTGGGCGGTAAAGCGCGAAGACTAAGCGGTATCGAAAAGCAGGATATAACGATTGGCGGCGTGTCCTGCCTTCAGCGTATTGTCTCTCGCTTATCTGGCAATGTAGATGATATATTCCTGAGTAACAAAGCCAAGAAAAACACAACAGACGAAATGTCTAAATACAGCGTAATTTATGATGAAGTCGACATCACTAAGCGAGACGGTGCCAAACTTGACGGCGTGTTAAATGCCCTTGTGACAGTAATGAAATGGGGCATGACGACGGAGTATGATTTCATAATCACAACGACAGCTGACACACCGTTTTTACCGCCACACTTTGCGCCAACACTTCATGCAGCCTTTAGGAGCGCTGATAACAAGGTTGCGCCCGCGGTAAGCGTCTCTGGCGGGCGCGTTCAGGGGCTTCATGCACTTTGGCCTCGCGCTAGTTGGCCGTCTGTCATTCATTACATGGGAAATACGCGACACATAGATAATACGCAACGACCCTCAATGAGGCAGCTGCACGAGCATCTAAACTCTGTACAGAACGTGTTTAGCGTCAGCACGTTTGATCCGTTTTTTAACATCAACACGCCCGCGCAATTACAGAAGGCTCAGTCAATCGCCGACATGTATAATGCGTAACAACTTAGCTCCAAATTATCTCAGCTTCGGTTTTAGATTTCACCTCATCGAGGCTTACGCCAGGCGCGAGTTCGACAAGCTTAAACCGTGATGCGCCATTTGACCGGTCAAACACGCCAAGATCAGTGATAACCATGTGAATGCAGTTCTGCCCGGTCAGCGGTAGCGTGCAGCCCTTGAGAAACTTACTTTCACCGCGTTTATTGGTGTGATCAAAAAGCGCTATACAGCGCTTTACGCCCGCGACAAGATCCATTGCACCGCCCATGCCTTTGACCATTTTTCCTGGAATCATCCAATTGGCAATGTCTCCGGCTTCGGAGACTTCCATCGCGCCAAGAATTGACAGGTCGATATGACCCCCTCGTATCATGGCAAAGCTTGTCGCGCTGTCAAAAAAGCTGGATTTTGGAAGTGTCGTAATCGTCTGCTTGCCTGCATTAATGAGGTCCGCATCCTCTTCCCCTTCAAAAGGAAATGGTCCCATACCAAGCATACCGTTTTCGCTTTGCAACGTAACGTCAACACCGTCAGGAATGTGGTTCGCGACCATTGTGGGAATGCCAATGCCAAGGTTTACATAAAAGCCGTCTTCGAGTTCACGCGCAGCCCGCGCTGCCATTTCGTCGCGCGTCCATCCTGTTTTTAATTCGCTCATTATGCACTCCTCGCACGCGTCGTCAGATTTTCAATGCGCTTCTCACACTTAGCCTGAACTATGCGCTGCACAAAAATGCCTGGCGTGTGAATAAAGTTTGGATCAAGCGTGCCAATAGGAACAATTTCATCGACTTCGGCAATTGTGATTTTGCCTGCCATGGCCATCATCGGGGAGAAGTTTCGGGCTGTCGCCTTGTAGATTAAATTCCCCGCCGCGTCGCCTTTCCACGCTTTGATAATGGATAAATCAGCC
>CAKZTE010000076.1 GCA_937923115.1 uncultured Caulobacterales bacterium
CTCTTTGTCTTTGCCGCCAGCAGCCGCTTCGGTTTTAATCTTAAGACCTGATTTTGTTTTCTCCACGCCCGTCACCTTGCGGCCAAGCTCAAACTTTACTTTTTGCTTTTTGAAAATCCGCAGCGCTTGTTTTTGAACCTCACCGTCCATGCCCGGCATGATGGCGTCAAGATATTCTACCACGGTGACCTCTGCCCCCATACGCCGCCAGACCGAGCCAAGCTCTAGGCCAATCACGCCGCCGCCGATAACAAGCAATTTTTTCGGAACGGACTTTAGCTCAAGCGCGCCTGTTGAAGACACGATTTGTTTCTCGTCAATCTCTACGCCGGGCAAAGGCGTCACTTCGGACCCTGTTGCGATAACAATGTTCTTTGTCTTATGCGTCTTGCCGTCCACCTCAACGGTGCCCGCATCGATAATTTTACCAAAGCCAATGATGTGGTCGACTTTGTTTTTCTTAAACAGATATTCAATACCGGAGGTCAGACCCTCGACGGTTTTATCTTTGGCCGCCATCACCTTTTTAAGGTCAAATCCAACTTTCCCCGTTAGGCCCATGGCTTCGAAATCATTATTAGCCGTTTCCAAAAGCTCGGTGGCGTGCAGCAAGGCTTTGGACGGCATACAGCCGACATTCAGGCATGTGCCGCCCAGCGTTTTGCGCGTCTCAACGCAGGCCACTTTCAGGCCAAGCTGCCCCGCGCGAATAGCGCAATTATAGCCGCCAGGTCCGCCGCCAATAATGATAATGTCGTAAGTATCTGCCATGAGAAGCTCCGTTGGATGACTGAGCTTCATTTAGGCCCGCAAGGCGAATAAATCAACCGCGCGGAAACTGTTTAGGCGATGTCGTCAGTTTATTTAAGCGTGCCGTCAGCGACCTTTTTGCGTGACCACCACACCTCAAGAGCGCCAAGCAGAATTACGATAACAGGCATCACCCAAAAGCTTCCGCCTGCCGCCGCTTTATAATCTGCATTTGTAAAGCTCCAAATGAAGCTTATAAACGCTGCGATCAGCGAGATAATAAAAAGGGGGGCTGCCCAAGACTTCCTAAGCAGGTAAAAAATAGCTGCCAGTAGACCGCCCCAAACGGCAATCGCATAAGCCGCGACCGACCACGTTGGATACAGATCGCGTAGTGCCGCCATATCTGCGCCGTAAGCCCCCGCGTAATCCGCCGCGCTCATCGTCATGTCCATATAATAGAGATAGCAACCAAAAGCATTCCAGAACAGGAACAGCCCGCCAGCAATCCAGAAGGCGATGGTTGGTTTTGTGATGTGTGTGTTTTCCATATTACTCTCCCCTTTATCGCGGCCCATTTTCTATCTGAGGACTCTCGCGCCGAATTAGAGTATAAAAAAAGGGCCTCTCTGTCGAGAAGCCCTTAAATTGCAAATTCTCTGCACTAAAGATCGAGCAAAAGACGCTCTGGGTCCTCCAAACATTCTTTAACGCGGACAAGGAATGTGACGGCTTCTTTGCCGTCAACAATGCGGTGATCATAGGACAGCGCGAGATACATCATCGGACGGATGACGATTTGGTCATCGACAACGATGGGGCGCTTTTCGATTTTGTGCATGCCTAAAATACCGGACTGCGGCGGGTTTAGGATAGGCGAGCTCATAAGGGAGCCATAACCGCCGCCGTTTGAGATGGTGAAGGTGCCGCCCATCATATCATCCATAGAGAGCTGCCCGTCGCGGGCTTTTTTGCCCAGCGCGCCAATGCCTTTTTCAATACCGCCGAGAGACAGCGTATCCGCATCGCGCAGTACAGGTACGACAAGACCCTTATCTGTACCGACCGCCACAGAGATATCGTAATAGTTTTTATAGATGATATCCGTGCCGTCGATTTCAGCGTTTACATTGGGAACGTCCTTGAGTGCTTGGACGCAGGCTTTGACGAAGAAGCTCATGAAGCCAAGCTTCACGCCGTGTTTCTTGATGAAGACCTCTTTATACTGTTTGCGCATTTCCATGATATTGCTCATGTCGGCTTCGTTATAAGTGGTCAGCATAGCCGCTGTGTTTTGCGCGTCTTTCAAGCGGCGCGCGATGGTCTGGCGGATACGCGACATGCGCACGCGCTCTTCGCGCGGGCCAATTTCGCGCGGGCCAATTTCGCGCGGCGCTGAGGGCGCCGCAGGCGCTTTAGCAGGGGCGGCGGGAGCAGGATTAGCCTTAGCAGACAGTGCGTCGCCTTTGGTGATGCGGCCGTCTTTGCCAGTGCCAGAGATGCTGCTTTGGTCGAGGCCGTTTTCGGCTATAACACGCTGCGCAGACGGCATGGCTGTGCCGCCTTTCGCGCTGTTAGTTGGCGCATTGGTCGGCGGCACATCAGGCAATTGCCCGCCCGCTCCGCCTTCATCGCCTGCGCCTTTGGCGGCAGGGCCTTTCGGGGCGCGGCTATCGCTCTCGCCAAGGCGCGCAATTGTCTGGCCAATCGTTGCGACATCGCCTTCGGCGACAAGCTGCTCAACCAAAATACCCGCACGCGGCGCGACGAGTTCTTGCGCCGCTTTATCTGTTTCAAGCTCGACAATGGCTTGGTCTTTTGCAACGGCGTCGCCAACAGCCACCATCCAGCTTGCAATTGTAACCTCTGCTACAGACTCGCCGACATTGGGCACATTGATATCAAGCGCAGGGCCCGCGCCAGAGGACGTTTTGCTGCTAGGTTTCTCGGTCTGTGCTTTAACTTCCGCGTCGCCTTTTTTCGCAGGCGCCGTCTTTCCAGAGCCGCTGCCGAGCCGCGCAATCAACTTTCCAATTTCCGCAACGTCGCCTTCGGCCACAAGAATTTCTTCTAGCACGCCGTCTTCGGGCGCAACAAGCTCTTGCGCAGCTTTATCGGTTTCAAGTTCAACCAGCGCCTCGTCTTTTTTAACGGCCTCGCCCACCTTTTTAAACCACTGCGCAATGGTGACTTCGGAGACGCTCTCGCCGACATTTGGGATTGTGATATCAGTCATATTCAGACTCTATAGTTTCGGATTATTTGGCAAAAGCACCGTCAATAATCGCTTGTTGTTCTTTTTTATGCTTAGCGGCAATACCCGTGGCTGTCGAGGCGGCAGCTTTGCGGCCAACATAACGAAGCCGTGTATGCTTGGCCTTAATCGCAATTAGGCTTTCCTCAACAAACGGCTCGATAAAGGCCCATGCCCCCATGTTCTTTGGTTCCTCTTGAACCCAAACCATCTCAGCGTTTTTAAAGCGCTTAAGCTCTTCTTGGATGGCGTCATCTGGATAAGGGTAAAGCTGCTCTACGCGCAAAAGATAAACGTCATCACGGGCTAGCTCTTCGCGTGCCTCGAACAGATCATAATAAACTTTACCCGAGCAAATAATGACGCGCTTAATATCTTTATCGGCGCGCAGTTTCACAAAGCCTTGGTCAGGACGATATTCGGCGTCATCCCAAAGCAGTCTGTGAAATTCTGACTCGCCCGACATTTCTTTAAAGGTCGAGACACATAATTTGTGCCGCAGCAGCGATTTCGGGCTCATATTAATGAGCGGCTTTCTGAAATTACGTTTTACCTGACGGCGCAGCGCATGGAAATAATTGGCGGGCGTCGTGATGTTGGTCACTTGCATATTATCCTCGGCGCACATTTGAAGATAACGCTCAAGACGGGCGGAGCTGTGCTCCGGGCCTTGGCCTTCATAGCCATGCGGTAGCAGCATCACGAGCCCGCTCATGCGTAGCCATTTTTGCTCCGCACTTGAGATAAATTGGTCAACCATGACCTGCGCGCCATTGGCGAAATCACCAAATTGCGCTTCCCAAATCGTCAACGCTTTTGGCGCAGCGGTCGAGAAACCATATTCAAAGCCCAGAACCGCTTCCTCGGAGAGGTGCGAGTTGAGCACCTGATAATATTCTTGTTCGTCGGACAAGATATTGAGCGGCGTATATTTTTCCTCAGTTTTCTGATCAATGAAATTTGACTGCCGCTGGCTGAAGGTGCCGCGCTCACTGTCTTGGCCAGACAGGCGCACGGGATGGCCCTCTGTGATGAGGGTGCCAAAGGCGAGGTGCTCGGCAAGGCCCCAATCAATGTTTTCGCCAGCCTCAACTTTTTCGGCGCGCGCTTTGATAATGCGTTTCAGCGTGCGGTGGATGTTAACCGAATTTGGAATTGTCGTAATCTTCTTGCCAATGGTTTGAAGTTTTTCAACATCAACGGCTGTGTTACCGCGCCGTTTGCCATCGGTTGTCGTTGGCGTGGACATACCCTGCCAGACCCCTTGCAGCCAGTCGGGCTGCTTGGTTTCATATTCTTTGGCCGCGTCAAATTCTTTATCCAGAAAGGCGTAGAAATCAGCAACCATTTTTTCGTGCTCTGCCGTGGTCAAATCACCCTGCGCGATAAGGCGCTTAGCATAGACAGACATGGTCGATTCCATAGAGCCGATTTTGTCGTACATAATCGGCTGGGTGAAGGACGGGTCATCGCCCTCATTATGGCCATAGCGCCGATAGCAAATAATATCGAGCACAACGTCTTTGCCAAATTTCTGGCGGTATTCTGTTGCCACGCGCGCGGCAAACACCACGGCTTCTGGGTCGTCACCATTAACGTGGAAGACGGGCGCTTCGACCATGAAAGCGACATCAGAACAATATTGCCCAGAACGGTATTCATCAGGCGTTGTGGTAAAGCCGATTTGGTTATTCACGATAACGTGGATGGTCCCGCCCGTGCGGTAGCCCACAAGCTGGCTCATCTGGAAACATTCCATGACGACGCCTTGACCCGCAAAGGCACTATCGCCGTGCAGAATAACAGCCATGACTTCTTCGGGGTTATGAGATTTATAGGTGCCCGACGCCATTTGCTGCTTGGCGCGGGTTTTGCCCATGACAACGGGCGCAATCACTTCGAGGTGAGATGGATTTGGCGCGAGCGAGAGATGCACTTTATTGCCGTCAAATTCGCGGTCATCAGAAACGCCAAGGTGATATTTCACATCACCTGAACCAAAGTCTTCGCCGCCCGACGCAACGCCGCCGAGGAATTCATAAAAAATCGCCGAATAGGGCTTTTGCATGACAGACGCCATAACATTGAGGCGTCCGCGGTGAGGCATACCAAAATTAATGTCTTTGAGGCCCAATGAGCCGCCGCGTTTGATAATTTGCTCAAGTGCAGGAATGAGGCTTTCGGCCCCGTCAATCCCAAAGCGTTTTGTGCCCGGGTAGCGTTTGTGAATCAGCTGCTCAAAGGCTTCGCCCTCAACCAATTTTTGCAAAATCGCGAGACGACCTTCTTTGGAGAAACTAATCTCTTTATCGGGGCCTTCGATACGTTCTTGTAGCCAAAGTTTTTCCTCTGGATCGGAGACATGCATGAACTGAATACCGAATGTGCTGCAATAGGTACGGTGCACAATCTGGATGATTTGCGTCATGGACGCGGTCTCAAGACCCAGCACGCCGTCGATGAAAATTTCGCGGTCCATATCATTGGGACCAAAACCATAAGTCGACGGCTCTAGCTCTGGATGTTTATCAGGCACGCGAAGTCCGAGCGGGTCAAGGTCAGCAATCAAGTGGCCGCGCATACGGTAGGCACGGATAAGCATGAGCGCGCCGAGGCTGTCTTTTGTCGCTTGGCGAATATCATCGGTTGAGGCCGCAGGCGCGCGCGCCGCGACTTTTTCGGCAACCGCGCCGTCATCGCCCCAATCCCCTGTCAGCGCAGCGGTGAGGTCGCCATTGGGATCAATCGGCCAATCGGGGCGCTTCCAAACGGGGCCATCCGCCGTCTTTTGCGTCTCCGCCGCGGACTCGCCCATGCCGCTAAAATAGGCGCGCCAGCTCGGGTCAACGGAATTGGGATTTGCGGCAAATTTTGCCTGCATTTGCTCGAGATAGACGGCATTTGCGCCATCTAAAAATAGCGTGTCGAGCATGGCTTGGTTTTGCTCGCTTCTGGCTTTATCCGCCATAGTCTGTTCCTTTGAGAATTACAGTCAAAGTTGTTACGCGCCCCAATGCGGTAAGACCAAAGCCTTACCCTATATTTAGGCCCTATATTTAGGCCCTATATTTAAGTGAGCGCTATGCACTCAACAATCCACCCCGTTTAAACGCCTAGGCGTTTAAAAACTCCATTCCCGTTTAGCACTAAGCGCTCAACACATCCATCATTGTCACGCCCAATTTAGCAGGTGACGGAGAGACGCGGATGCCCGCTTTTTCCATCGCCGCAATCTTGTCTTCTGCGCCGCCTTTGCCGCCCGACACAATCGCGCCGGCATGGCCCATCGTGCGGCCCGGAGGCGCGGTGCGGCCCGCGATAAAGCCAACCATCGGTTTGCTGATACCTTTTTTGGCCATATGCGCGACATATTCCGCCGCTTCTTCTTCGGCAGAGCCGCCGATTTCGCCAATCATAATGATTTGCTTTGTCGCGTCATCATGCATGAACAGCTCTAAGCAATCGATAAAGTTTGTCCCGTTAATCGGGTCGCCGCCAATACCAAT
>CAKZTE010000077.1 GCA_937923115.1 uncultured Caulobacterales bacterium
AGCGCAAGCCGCGTGGCCCCCGTTGCCGTCATGGCGTCATGCCCAAAGAAGGGCACCGCAATCCCTTCGTTAAATTTCTGATCGTTTAAAATGGCGACGCTTTCATGCGCGCCAATGGCATTAAGCAAAACCCGCGCGCCGGCATGGGTGGATTTTTGCACAAGGAATTTTGTGCCGTAGGCTTCGCGCTGCGCCCTCACGCGCTTATCCAAATAGGGGTTGTTTATTTTGCGGTATGTAATGCGAACAGGCAGGCCAGATTGGGTGAGCGCGGCGGCCATGATCTCCCAATTGGCAAAATGCCCTGTCACGATAACAGCGCCTGTTTTAGTCTTTATGAGCTGCTGAAGTTTTTCATGGCCAATGACTTTGACGCGGGCGTCTTTTTTGAAAACTGTGATGCGGTTCATGACAGGAAATTCTGCGAATGTGCGGCCAATATTATCCCAAGCGGCGGTTGATAGCGTTTGTAAGTCGGCGCTGGATTTATCTGGAAAGGCGAGGCGGAGCCCCGTCATCATAATCTTATGCTTTGACGTGCGCGGACCAATTTTGCGCAATAGCCATCCGCCAAAGTGAGAGATGCCCGCAAAGGAAAAAGGCCGCAACAGAAAACAAACGGCGTCATAGGCAATCGCTTCTACGCGCCAGCTGAGTTTCTTCAGCGGGCCTACATTTTGCATGACGCTACAATCGGATGAAGCAAGCGGCGCAGCGTGAGCTCGTCTTCAAACACGACGGAGACAGGCCAAGGCGTCACGCCTTTGCGGTACCCTTTGGGCAGGCGAACATAGTCTTTTTCTGTTGTAATCAGACCCGCGCCATATTCCGAAGCGAGCATGAACAGGCTCTCTATGTCGGCGTCTTTATATTTGTAATGATCGGCATAAGGCACGGTGTCGATGACGTTTCCGCCTGCGGCTTTAAGGGAATTGAAAAATTTTTCAGGTCGCCCAATGCCCGCAAAAGCAAAGAGCTTCCCGCTTGGCGGCGGCGCGCTTGGTGAGAGATAAGCAGGTATCACGACTTGCTTTTTAAGCTGCTCGGCAAGGCGGTCGCTAATTTTATACTCAGGCGCGGGCTTCATTAATATCACCGCATCAGCGCGCGAAAGGGCCGCGTTTAAATCCTCTCGCAATGGCCCCGCCGGAAAGACGCAGCCATTGCCAAAACCTGTTTCGGCGTCGACCACCATCAAAGACAGCGTTTTCTTGACCATGGGGTTTTGATGTCCGTCATCCATAATAACGACTTGCGCGCCGTAAGCCGCGGCTGTTCGCGCGCCGTCATCTCGCGCCGCGCTGACCCAGACAGGGGCGTGGCGCGCCAGCAATAATGGTTCATCACCAATGTCGTCTGCGCTATGTTTGGGATGGACAACAACAGGGCCTTTCTCTGTGCCGCCATATCCGCGCGTCAGCCCCACTGCGCCAATGCCGAGGCGCTGAAAACTGCGCAGAAGATATATCGCAACGGGCGTTTTCCCTGTCCCGCCCAGCGTGGCATTGCCGACGCAAATAACGGGAATACCCACGTCAAGCGGCTGAGTGGTTTTGATACGGCGCTGCGTGAAATAATTATAGATCCACCCTAATGGCGAGAGCAGCTTTCCGCGCAAATCGGCCCTGCCGTCCGCTGGTGTCCAAAAGGCGGGTGCTTTCATGACCCGTTTTCGGGCACAAAGGGGGTAAGCTCTGACCAAACAAAAGCGAGTACGTCATTGCGGCTGTCTGCAAAACGGCGCGCATTTTCCCTAAGCGCGGCAAGCGTGTCCGGCGCGCCTAAAAGGTCCGCAATCTCTTTGCCAATAATATCAGGTGATAAAATCCGCCGTGCGGCGCTGAACTTAAACATAGTGTTGTAAATATCCGCAAAGCTGGCGATATGTCCACCCGTCATCACAGCCGAGCCGAGCCGTGCAGGCTCAAGCGGGTTATGCCCCGACAGCCCTTTGATTAATGACCCGCAAACAAAGGTTAGCGCGGACAGCCGATAGGCCAGTCCCATGTCTCCGATTGTATCAAATAGATAGATTTGTGTGTCCGCGCCGAGGCGGCCTTGTAGACTGCGGCTTTCGGCGCGTAGCCCTTGGGCGCGAATTAACCGCATGATTTCCTCGCGCCGTTCTGGATGACGCGGGGCCAGAATAAGCAGCGCACTGGGGTTGGCGGCTAAAACCGCTTGGTGAGCGCGCAACATTATCTCGTCCTCGCCTGCATGTGTACTGGCCGCGCACCAGACGCTGCGGTCTTTGATGGTGGCTTGCATTTGGGCCAGCTCCCTCTGGTCTGCGGGAAGGGGCGGGGCCGCATCTTTAAGGTTACCTGTGGCGGGAATGTCGCGCCCCGTGAACCAGCCAAGGCTGTCGCCTGTGGGCTTATCGGCGGCCAAAATGAGATCAAAGCGTGAGAAGATGTCTTGCGCGCTTGTTTTGCGTTTGGCCCACCCGCTAAGGGATGCCTCGCTCATGCGGGCATTAATGAGCGCCATTTTAATACCGCGCTTATCAGCCTCGGTTATCATATTCGGCCAGATTTCAGACTCCGACCAGAGCGCTAAACCGGGCCGCCAATGATCCAAAAAGCTGCGGACATAATTAGGATGATCCAGTGGTACATATTGGTGGAAGCATCCTTCTGGTAAACGTGTCTTAAGTAAATTGGCCGCCGTCACTGTGGCGCTCGTAATCAAGATGTTTATATCAGGTCGGGATTTTCGAAATTGCGCAATCAGCGGGAGTAGCATAGTGCACTCGCCCACACTTGCGCCGTGCATCCATACAAGCGGACCGTCAGGGCGGTGCAGGGAGGCGATGCCTTTGCGTTCATTAAGTCGTGCTGGGTCTTCTTTCCCTGCGCGCGCGCGGCGTCCCATCCAAAGCGGCAGTAGCGGGCCAAGCGCGCGTGTTGCGCCGCGATAGACACGCAGTAATCCTGTCTGGCTCGCGGGTTCGCTCATGGCTAGGCTTTAACCTCGACGACGTCTTCGGGCAAGATGGGATTGTGGCCCATTGCGCGGTCGGCCTGCGCTATATGAGTGTTCATTTCCGTCTCGAGCTGCGCGCGCAAAGCCACAAAATCATCTTGCGAGATTTCAGCGTCAACTGTAACGGGTGCCCCCCAAATGATTTGACCTTTTCCAAAGGGCAGCGGCAGTACGAAGCGGTCCCAACTGTCAAATACTTTGCGGTGTTTGACAGAGAAAAGACAAGAGACGAGCGGCGCGCCTGAAAGCTTGGCCAGAGTAAGCGGCCCGTCACCCAAGCGTTGACGCGGACCTTTGGGGCCGTCCGGTGTGATCACGATGCAGCCCCCGTCGGTCACCGCCTTTTGCATGTTGCGTAACGCCGCTTCGCCGCCTTTGCCAGATTTCCGTCCCGCGCGTTGGGCCGAGCCGCGTATTGTTTTCAGGCCAAGAAAATGGCTCGTACGCGCCACAATCTCTCCGTCGCGAGAGCGGGATATCAGCACATAGGGCTGTTGATAGTTACGCTTCCACGCCGAGGTCAGCATTAAAAACCGTGAATGCCACGTCATGGCGATTAGGCCTTCGCCGTTGCCGATGAGGTGCGCGACACGTTCCTCGCCGATAACCTCCCACCTTGTCGTATATTTCACGAGCACCATATAGGCCGCTAGCAGGAAACCCGCGAGGCTTTGAACTGCGCTGGAGCGCATGAAGCGTTTGAACATGCGCGGCCCTCCTGTTAGCGTGCAGCAATATCAACGGCCTATACCTTATGACTCTCGACCTCAATACCCCAAAAGACAGACGACAGGCTTACCGCGACCTGACATGGGGCGATCACGGCTTTCTGCGTGCGCGCTTTGCAAACCATCACGATATTGGCGGCGGGATGAGCCGCGAGAACCAACCTTCGCCGAAACGCATCGCGCAGCTCGCGAAAGACGGTATAAAGACCATTATCAATCTGCGCGGGGAGTCCCCCAAAGGGTTTTATCTGCTCGAGGTCGAAGCCTGCAAAGCGCACGGTATTAAACTCATAAATCACCGCATGTATTCGCGCGACACACATAGCGTCGAAGCCATAAAGGGTGCGCGTGATTTGTTTGAACGCATAGAATACCCCGCCATGATGCACTGTAAATCAGGCGCAGACCGCACAGGTATTATGGGCGTGCTCTATCGTCACTTCAAAATGGGCGACTCCATTGAGGAAGCGGTTGAGCAACTCTCGCTGAAATATCTCCACGTCCGACAAGGCAAAACCGGCATGCTCGATTTCTTTTTCAACGACTATATCGCGTATAACAAACACACGCCCATAGAATTTATCGATTGGGTCGAAACTGTGTACGACCAAGCCGATGTGAAAGCGCGGTTTATGGCGCAGTGGTCGGGGAATCCGATTACGGAACTGATTTTGCGGCGGGAGTAAATTGCATTTTTTGCAGATGCAAGATATATAGTCTGACATGAGAATATTAGCTTTACTTTTCACCGTCGTTTTTAGCGCCTACGCCATCGCCGCTGAGGATGCGCAGTTGGAGCCAGCCGAAAATATATTTCATGCAGATTTATCTCATCCAGATTTGGCGAAAATTGTGACCTCATTCGAGCAGGTCTGCATGCCGTTTATTCTACATAAAACTGAACTGCCGCATGAATTGAACAGAGTGCATATGAGGACACAACTCGAGGATTTGGGGTTTGAGTTCGAGAAGGCGGACGAAGTAAAAGGACGGCATTACGTTAAGACGGTCGACTATGGTTGGAAAACAACGTCATTTACTGGCGGAATTCCAATTAGTGACAATGTAAAAGGAAAGTTTACAGTTTTCAATGGCATCTCTGAGCAGGTTGTTGACCATAGTGATACAGTGTTATTCAAAAATTCAGAGAGAGACTTGCGCGCAATTTTTCCAATGCGATTTGAGGATATTTTTCTAATTGATTATTTCAAAACACTCGACACCGAAATAATTTCCTACAAACATAGATACGATACACGTACTAAAGCGAAATTAGAGTTCAATCCTATGTCACAGAAATATCCAGCAGTGACTTGCGCAATTAAGCTAGAAACGCCTATCATTAATGTGTCCGGTTTCACACAAAATTTTATCGATAAAGATGAGGATTGGCAGCCTAATGAAACCAGTTGGTCGCAATGCGTCAGTGACGGCGAGGATAAATTCTTCTTTACCGCAACTGCGACAGAAGAAGAGATTACTTTAGATGTAACTCGCAATGGTTTTTACGTAGAAGACCCTTGCCGAAATAATAGCCGATAGTCTTAAACTCAAATCACAATCAGATTTCTTGCCCCGTGCAAATATCTAACGACCTCCACGGCATCAGGCTTGATACGATATAAAATCAGATAATTCCTATAAATCAGGCAACGAAACCCATTTGCAATATCATCGCGCGTGACACCGAGTTCTGAATTTTCACACAAGAGTTGCGACTTTGCATCAAGCTCGCGGAGGAGATTATCTGCGGCGTTTGGATTATCGTCGGAAATAAAAGACCAAATATCTATGAGGTCTAATTCCGCTTGAGCAGTGCGGGTGAGCCGCCTCACTTCGCGCGGGCGGCGGCGATTATGGCGTCAATGTCCTTGAACTTTCCTGGCCCGCTTTTTACGCCAACTGACCAAGCGTCACGTAACATATCAATTTCAGCCTCTTTGCGCGCACGCTCATCATGCCAAGTTCGTAAAGCTTCGCGAATGACTTCGCTCGTTGAGCCGTATTCACCATTATCAACGGCAGACTTTACCGTCTCCGCCATATCGTGGGTCAGGGCAATGCTAATTTTTTTAACGGCGCTCATATATTATAAGTAGCAAATAGTGCTACCAAAATCAATCAGAAAATTATTGCGCCTCCGGCGTTCTGACCAATAATCCATCAAGCTCATCGCTCATCAAAATCTGGCAGGACAGGCGGGAATTGTCTTGCACGTCTTCGGCGAAGTCGAGCATGCTGTCTTCCATATCATCTTTGGCTTTGAGCTTGTCCGCCCAACCTTCGGCGACATAGACATGACATGTGGCGCAAGCGCAGGCGCCGCCGCAATCCGCGTCAATGCCGGGAATCATGTTTTGCACAGCAGCTTCCATAACGGATGCGCCTGCTTTGGCGTCCACGTCGCGCTTTGTGCCAGCGGCATCGATAAAGGTAATTTTTGGCATGTCGGCTCCTTAATTCACAGGCATCATTGGCTCGCAACTTATGTAAGGCGTTGCAATCATTTTGCAAGTGCGTATCACTGCACGTGTGGATAGCTTTTCGGTGCAAATAAACCTCCCTGATGAGGCCGCGACGCTGGCGCTGGGTGCGTTGTTAGCGGAGCATATCGCTGTGGGGGACTGTCTGGCGCTGCGCGGGGATTTGGGCGCGGGCAAGACTACGCTGGCGCGCGGCATGATTGCGGCCTTAACAAACGAGAGCGACGTGCCGTCCCCGACCTATACGCTGGTGCAAAGCTACGAAACGCCTAAAGGCGAGCTGTGGCACGGTGATATGTACCGCTTGGAACGTCCTGAAGATTGCGCGGAACTTGGCCTAGAGGATGCGTTCCTCGACTGTATTTGCCTGATTGAGTGGCCCGATAAGCTTGGCGCATTTTTGCCAAAGTCGGCCATTAACATCACGCTGAGTTTTGACGGGGGCGGGCGCATGGCCCGTATTGGCGGCGCGCCGTCTTGGATAGCAGATTTGAGTGTCATATGAGCCGCGAAACAGACAAAATTGAGTTTCTGAAAACTGCGGGGTGGGGGGACGCCCTGCGCAGCGTTGTGCCGGGCGATGCCTCTGCGCGCCGTTATGAGCGGCTGACATTGGGCGGCCAGCGGGCGGTGTTAATGGACGCGCCGCGCGGCGCGGAAACGCCGTCTGAACCTGAAGGCGCGAGCATCTCTGAACGGGCCGCCCTCGGCTATAACGCGCTGGCCCGGCTGGCAGGGCCAGAACCAGCAGCTTTTGTTTGTATCGCAGACGCTCTTACCACGCGCGGGTTTTCAGCCCCCAAAATTTTGGCACGTGACTTGGCGGCGGGCTTTCTTTTACTCGAAGATTTGGGTGATGATTTGTTTGCGCGCGTTATCAAAACTGACCCATCCAAAGAGGGGGAACTATACGCCGCCGCCGTCGATACGCTCGCCGCGATATACCGCAGCAGTTTCTCAGCGGCCCTTACATCAAAAGACGCGCGCTGGCCCCTGCGCGAATACGATAGCGCCGCCATGCAGGCCGAAGTCGATTTGCTACTGGAATGGTACGCCGCCGATGTAGGCGCGAAAATTTCAGAGACCGCCAAAGCCGACTGGACCGCTATTTGGGCCGCGCTGTTTGAATATCTTGGCGCTCATCCCAAAGGTTTGGCTTTGCGCGATTTTCACGCTGAGAATATTTTCTGGCTCCCCGAACGCGAAGCCACGGCGCGCGTCGGCCTGATTGATTTCCAAGACGGGCTGATGGCGCATCCCGCTTATGACCTCGTTAGTCTATTAGAGGATGCGCGCCGCGACGTGAGCGAGGATTTATGCGCGCCGCTAATAGAGCGATTTTGCGAAAAAGCCGGTCTGAAGAACGACGCCGCATTTCAAACGGCCTATGCGGTGATGGGCGCGCAGCGCAACGCCAAAATCCTCGGGATATTTGTTCGCCTTGCGATACGTGATGGGAAACCGCAATATCGCCGCTTGATACCGCGCGTACAAAAGTTGTTCTTGGGCGACATAAGCGGTGCAATCTTTGCCGATTTGCGCGCTTGGTTTGCGGCGCAATTGCCTGCTGTTCTAAAGCCGCCTGTAACAACGGCTATGGTTTTGGCCGCAGGGCACGGCACGCGCATGCGCCCGCTCACTAATGACCGATCCAAAGCTATGGTTGTTGTCGGCGGAAAGCCGTTGATTGACCATATGCTCGATAGGCTGGCGGAGGTCGGCGTCACACGCGCCGTTGTTAATGTTCACGCCCATGCCGATCATCTTGAAGCGCATTTGAAAAGGCGTGAGGGCCTGCCAGACATCATAATTTCTGATGAGCGTGAGAAACTATTAGAAACAGGCGGCGGCGTTGTGAAGGCGCTGCCTTTGCTTGGCGATGGCCCTGTTTTCATCTGTAACATTGACGCGATTTGGCAAGAGAACACGGGCGCGCTGAAAAGCCTGCTTACGGCATGGCAGCCCCATAATATGGATGACTTGCTACTGCTCGCGCCCAAAGCCGATACGCTGGGTTATCACGGCCTCGGCGATTTCTATCTTGGCGGCGAGGGCCATATATCGCGCCGTGTTGGGCCGAGTGCGCCCTATGTTTATGCGGGCGTGCAGATTGCCACTCTCGCGCCATTACGTGAGTTTAAAGTCGAGCCTTTTTCTCGCAATAAGGTTTGGGACGTGAGCCTTGCTGCACAGCGCGCCTACGGTGTGCCGCTTAATGGGTTCTGGATGCACGTGGGTGACCCCAATGCGCGAGAGGAGGCCGAAGCGATTATAAAAGAGGCGGGACTAAAGAAGGCGTTTTCTGAAAAGTCATGAGCAAACTTCCAGTTTATAACATGCCTTCTGGCGCGCCGTTTTTGCGCTCTCTTGCGGCGGGTCTTGTCGAGCGTCTCGGCGATGACCTCTCGCGTGCCTTAGTGTTTCTTCCCACGCGCCGCGCCGTGCGCGCGTTGGGGGACGCCTTCGTCGAGCACGCCATAGAGGGCGGAAACGGCGTTGCGTTATTGCCGCGTATGCGCCCGCTTGCTGACATTGACCCGGAGGAGCCGCCGTTTGAACCCGGCGAGCTTGTCGGCATCGTCGCCCCCGCTATGCCTGCTGCAAAGCGGCGTTTTGATATGGCGCGCATTGTTAGCCATTATCACGGGCGCGTATCAGAGCTACCGCTTACGCCTGCTGGCGCGCTCGGACTGGCCGATCAGCTGCTATCTGTTATGGACGACGCGGCGATGGATGAGGTGAGCTTGCCTGATGAAGACGCGCTAAAATCAATGCAGGCGCGCGCGGCGGCTCATTATCAAAACGCCGCCAAACTGTTTGAAATTGTGCAAACCCATTGGCCGCAATATCTGTCAGAGCAAAACATGATGGAGCCCATGGCCCGCCGCGTCGCTTTGCTGAATGCGCTAACTGATCATTGGACGCAAACGCCGCCTGACTATCCCGTTATTATCGCCGGCTCTACAGGAACGCTTAAGGCGACAGCGCGGCTGATGCACTGCGTAGCGCGCCTAAAAAACAGCGCGATAATCTTGCCAGGGCTTGATCAAAACCTGCGCGGCACTGTCTGGGAAGACGTCACAGATCAACATCCGCAAAATTCGCTTAAGCGGTTGATTGCGACGATCGGCGTGCCTCTTGAGGATGTTGACAACTGGAAGCCGCTTCTTGGCGGCGCGCAAATGTCTGCGCGGCGGCGTGTGCTCTCGGAAGCCCTCGTGCCTGCCGACTCTGCTGATGATTGGCCCGGCCGCATTGCGACGCTACGCGGCGAAACGCCAGGCGATATATTTGAAAAAGCTTTTGATGGCCTGTCAGTCATTGAGGCGCAAAGCGATGAGGAAGAGGCGCTGACTATCGCGCTTATCATGCGAGAGACCCTTGAGAGAGGCGGCGCAACGGCGGCCCTTGTCACGCCCGACCCCGCGCTCGCGCGCCGCGTCAAAGCCAAGCTGCGGCGCTGGCGCGTTGACGTTGATTACTCACAAGGCGAGCCGCTAGAGGAAACCCAGATTGGTGCATATTTGGCGGGGCTGATACGGCTCACCCTTGATCCCGAAAACCCTGTTGATTTAGCCTTTATCGCAAAGCACCCGCTGACCCAATTTGGACTGGCGGCAGGCGCGGTGAAAAATGATTGGGAACGTCTGGAACGCAAAGTGATGCGCGGTCCGCGTAAGAGCTTTGCTGCGCTCAAAGTGAAGTTTGAAGCCGAGCCAGCTGAAGGCAACGGCGCGGCGTATAATAGCGCAAAAAATAGAACCGCGTTTAAGACTGTTTCCCGATTTGCCGCGCAGGCGCAGAGCCTTGGCAAAATTGAAACGGCAGAAGCCGGAGCGTGGGCGCAGGCTTTGGCGCAGCTGGCCGAGGATCTGACTTCCTCTGATGTTACGGGTGAAACAACCCAGCTATGGCGCGGCGATGCCGGCGAAAAGGCGGCGCAAATTATCACAAGCCTGATGACGCACGGCACGTCTTTGGGACTGCTCACGCTTGAGGAATTTAGCGATTTGTTTAGCTCGCTCATGCGCGGGAAAGTGGTGCGTCCACGTTTTGGTATGGACCCGCGCCTCCAAGTGCTTGGCCCGCTGGAAGCGCGTATGCTCGACGCAGATTTGGTTATACTAGGCGGTCTGAACGAAGGCGTCTGGCCTGCCGCCCCGTCGATTGAACCTTTTCTGTCTTATGGGATGCGACGTGAACTTAAAATGTCACTGCCTGAACGGCGCTTTGGATTGCAGGCGCATGATTTTGCAGAGCTTGCAAGCAATCCCAAGGTCATTTTGACGCGCGCAGCAAAATCCGAATCTGGCCCTGCTGTTGCCTCGCGCTGGCTCTGGCGGTTGTCGACCCTTGCGAAAGGGGCCTTAGGTGAGGGGGCGGACGCCGCCCTTGCGCCGCCTCAGCCTTATCTTGATTGGGCGCGGGCGCTGGATTTTGTTAGCGCGGAAAGCGTTCAGCCTGTGGCGGCCCCCAAACCAAACCCGCCAATAGAGGCGCGCTGGCCGCTGCCAAAGGGCCGCGAGCTGGCTGTGACGCGGCTGACGACTTTGGTGCGCGATCCTTACGCCCATTATGCCCGCACCATTTTAGGGCTCGCAGTGCTTGATTCATTGGACGCGCCCGTGGGGCCGCTTGAGATGGGCATTGCTGTTCACGATAGTCTCGAGGTCTTTGCAAAGCGTCACAAAGACAAGATTGATGAGACCTCTCAAACACTGATTGCGGATATGTTTGCAGATAAGCTTGCGGGGCTCGGTATTGCGGCAGAATCAATCGCCGCGCAGCGGCCACGACTTGAGACAATGGCGCGTAAGTTTTGCGACTGGTGCGCGGCGTCTCGTCTGGCGGGTTGGGAACAAGCGGGCATAGAGGTGACAGGTGCGCTGACCGTTGACGGCACGCACGGGGCGTTCACCTTCACGGCTAAATCTGACCGCATAGATCAGCGCGGAACAAGCTACCAGGTCGTGGATTATAAAACAGGGATTGCGCCCAAGGATAATGTTGTCAAAGCGGGATTTGATATCCAGCTCCCCCTACAAGCGGCGATGCTGGAGTCGGGCGGTTTTGAAAAAATAAGAACGGCGACGGAGTTCGGCGAAACGCAAGATATGGTCTATCTCTCGCTGCGCGGACACACACAGGACGCCGGCGTGAGTTCAATTGTCAAGAAGGACTGGACCGTCGAACGCTTTATCCATCAAGCCGTTGAGACCATAGAAAAGCTTGTCGATTATTTTGATGACGCGGACGCTATTTATCATGCGCAGCCGCGGGTGCAGTTCTCAAATGATTACGGCGATTATGACCATCTTTCGCGCCGCGCCGAATGGGCCAAGGCGGGCGGCGAGGGTGAAGTCGCCAGTGAAGATGGATAAATCCAGTGAAGATGGATAAATGATGACGGATGAGATCATGAGCCCCGAGATGAGCCCCGAGGCGCAATATCGTGACGCCGCCGCGCAGCAAGACGCTGCGGCCGACCCGCGCCGCGATGTCTTTGTGTCGGCTAATGCGGGCTCTGGCAAAACCCACGTTCTCGTTAGCCGCGTCTCACGATTGCTGCTTTCTGGCGGCGACGTGACCCCTGATAAAATCCTTTGCCTGACCTATACCAAAGCGGCCGCGTCGGAGATGCAAACTCGTCTGTTTCAGACTCTTGGCAAATGGTCCATCATGGAGGCCAAGGCGCTTCGCGGGGAGCTTGATAAACTGCTAGGCGAGGACGAAAGCGCCGCTGTCGATTTGCGTTTAGCACGGCGTCTATTTGCTAATGCGCTGGAGACGCCGGAAGGCCTCAAGGTTCAAACCATTCACGCTTTTTGCGAACGGCTTTTATCGCGTTTTCCTGTCGAGGCTGGAATATTGCCTGGCTTTGATGCGATCGATGAGGCAGAGGGTCGCGCGCTACAGGCCGAAGTCTGGCAAGATATTTTGAAAATAGCGCACGGCGCGCCGCAAAGCGAAACCGCTTGGGCTTTATCTCATATGATGGGCACCATGGCCAATGCGACCCTAGACGGCCTGCGCGGCTGGATGGGGCAAAACATTTATAAACTCTTTGCGTGGGAAGCGGGCGGCGGCACTGCAGGATTGGCTGATATGCTTGGCGTAGACGCGCAAATGAGCGAAGAGGCTGTTAAGCGTGAAGCTTGGGACGCTGTACCAAAAGATAAATTACGGGCGGCAATTGCAGGATTGCGCGAGAGCAAAAGCGCCGCGCAAAACAAATATGCCGATCAGTTTGACGCTTTGTTTTCTGAGCCGGATGCAGTGCGAGCCTATGACGCCTATGCGGGCATCATTCTCAAGACAGATAATCTACCGCGCACGCAGATAGGCATTAAAGACACAGGGCCAGCGGCCTATGATTTCTTTGGTGAACCTAAAAGCGCCGACACGCCCGAAATGCAGGCTGTGGCGGATACCGCTGCAAAGTTACAAGGCGTTAGAATTTTGACGGCGACGCGCGCGGTCTTCGAAATTTCGCGTGTTTTCGCGGCGCGCTACCGCAGCCTCAAATCCGAACGCCGCCTATTGGATTTCGCAGATCAGATCATGCTCACGCGCAAGCTCCTTAAGGAAAGCCATGTGTCGGATTGGGTAAGCTATAAACTCGATGGCGGTATAGAGCATATTCTTGTTGATGAAGCCCAGGACACCTCCCAAGAGCAGTGGGATATTGTCGATGTTATCCGCGATATGTTTACGCATGACCAACTGCGCGACCCGCGCTTTCCGCGCACAATGTTTGCCGTCGGGGATGAGAAGCAATCCATCTATTCTTTCCAAGGCGCTGATCCTGAGTTATTCATCGCGCGCACGAAGGCTGAAGCGGAAAACAGCGCCTATAGTGGAATACGCATGCGGATGTCCTTTCGTTCTGCGCCCGATATTTTACGCTTTGTTGACGAGATATTTGTGGACCAACACGGCCTTCATAAAATGTTTGGTGAAGCCTTTGTGCCCGTTGCCTCTGACCTTATTCGGCACACAGCTAAGCGTGATGTGCCAGGCTTGGTTGAGCTTTGGCCGCTTTCACCTGCGCCAACTTATGATCACAATGAATTACCTTGGCGCCCTGAACCCGTTGATAGTGATAGCGAGGATAGCGCGCGCGAAACCTTAGCTCGAGAAATTGCAAAGCAGATCAAAAACTGGATTGATACAAAACAGCCTGTCAGCGTACGCGGCGCAGGCGGGGAAACAACCCGTCCCATGCAGCCTAGTGACGTTTTGATTTTAGTGCGCAAACGCACAGGCCCATTTTTCAATGCGGTTATCCGTAATTTGAAATGGCAGGGCATCCCTGTTGCGGGCGCTGACCGCTTGGTACTATCTGACTCAATTGCGGTTCAAGATTTAATGTCTATTGCGCGATTTTGCTGTTTGCCGGGGGATGATCTAGCGCTCGCAGAGGTACTGAAGGGTCCGCTGTTTGGAATTTCAGAGGATGAGCTATTTGACTTATCCTATCAAAGCGGCGGCCGCAAAATGCGTCTTTGGACGGTCTTGCAAAATCACAAAGCGGGTTGGGCCGAAGCGGCAAGCCGGGCGCTGAAGGAGATGATAACGCTTTCGCGGACCCGCGCCCCTTATGAGTTTTTTGAGGGGGTCTTATCCGCCCCGCGCGATGATGGCCGCAGTAATTTACGCCTGATGTATCAGCGCCTGTCTATGGAAGTGGCGGACCCAATCGATGCGTTTCTTGCACGCGCTTTGGCGCATCAAAGAAGCCATGCGCCTTCCTTGCAGCATTTTGTGCAAAGCTTTTTATCCGACACAGGACAGCTAAAACGCGAACTTGATGGCCGCCATAATGAGGTGCGCGTGATGACAGTTTACGGCGCAAAAGGCCTCGAATCGCCTGTCGTTATTTTACCTGACACAAGCCAAAAACCTGACGGGAAAACCGTGCTAGATAACGGCATGTTAGCGCTCGATGGCTCTGACCCTCGTGCCGGGTTTGTTCGCCCGGGCCGGACCGCTGAGACGCCAGAGGTTTTGCAGAAGGTAAAAGCGGTGCGCGAGGAGAAGCTATACCAAGAATATATGCGCCTGTTTTACGTCGCGCTGACGCGGGCGGAAACACGGCTATTGGTCTGCGGCTATTTTTCTGGACATAAACCGAAAGAGGGGGCGGCGCAGAAGGCAGTCGAAGGCTGCTGGCATGATTGGGCGCAAAAGGCGCTTGTTGGTCTCGATGCGCGCCAGATTGAAACACCGTTCAATAGCGAGGATTACGTCGGCTATGCTTACGGCGCGCCGCCTGCTCCCGCGGCACGCGACCACAGCCCCGGCCGTAAATCGCAGGCTCAGTTACCGCATTGGGCGGTTGGCGCCGTGCCGCCTAAGCCTGCCAAATATGGGCCGCGTCACGTTACGCCCTCTACACTCTTGGCGGAGACCGCAGGATTGGAACCTGCTGCGCGCTCGCCGCTAAGCCAAAGCCCTGACCGCTTTTTGCGCGGTAACCTCATTCACAAGCTGCTCGAGCTTTTGCCGGAGGTGCCGCGGCCTAACAGAAGCGCGGCGATGGCGCGGTTTTTATCTGGGCATGATGGCTTGGATCCGTCTTTGCGAGAGGATATTTCCGCTACCGTTGACCGCGTTCTTAATCATCCAGATTTTGCGGAGATTTTTGCGCCGGGGAGCCGCGCCGAAATTTCTTTGGCGGGACGCGCGGCGGGCTTGCCTGAGAATCTGCGCCTCAATGCACAAATTGACCGCCTCGCATTAACTAGCACACAAGCCTTTATCGTCGATTATAAATCCAACCGCCCGCCGCCCAAACGGGCTGAGGATGTGTCGGAATTATATCTTGGCCAGATGGCGGCTTACCGCGAAATGGCGCGCACGGCCTTTCCAGACCGCGAAATTGTCTGCGCCCTTTTATGGACAGAGCGGGCAGAGATGATGATTTTGCCAGACGTTTTGCTGGATGCCGCTATCGACCTAATAAAAAGTCGAAACCTCTAATTTGGAACGCAAGCGCATTTTTCCCGTTATTTAGGGTGGAAGGAATGGTTTATGGTAAATTCAAATTCAAAAGATAGCGGCGCGTCTTTCGGTCAAAATTCAAAGCCTGCAATTGAAGCTTTACCTCCGCCCGCCGTACGCGAGGATATTCAAAAAATTCTACAAACGCCTGGCCCTGTTATGATGAAGGTTAGAAAGCTATCGATTATTCAGGCTCGAATCGCGGCCTCTGTTAATGAAGAGGCACATCCAGTCTATCACGGACTGATGACAGATATTGATCGCGCTATGTCCATATTAATGGGCGCGCCGTCAAACTATTGATTGGATGATTGGGCTTTAATGTTTCCGCTCAAAAGCGACCGCTCTCACAAAGGTGATGCGCCTTGCCTTGACGCCGCAGCCGCGGCTTCCTAACTGAGGACGGTATTAACTAAAAAGGAGCCCGTTATGGCGACCGTAAAAGTAACCGATGCCAGCTTTCAAGCCGATGTTATCGAGAGTTCAAAACCCGTATTAGTCGACTTTTGGGCGGAATGGTGCGGCCCTTGCAAACAAATCGGTCCCGCGCTTGAGGATATTGCCGGCGAAATGGGCGACAAAATGACAATCGCCAAAGTCAATATTGATGATGATCCAGAAACGCCGGGTAAGTTTCACGTACGCGGTATCCCAACCCTGATGATTTTCAAAGACGGCCAAGTTGTCGCGACCAAAGTCGGAGCAATGACAAAGACGAAGCTTAAAGAATGGATTGATGAGCACGCCTAAGTGCCTCGCAACATTTATATGAAAAAGGCCCTCTTAATAGGGCCTTTTTAATGGCTTAGCCGTTTTGCTTTAGCACTTGGCCTGCAAGATAAAGCGAGCCGCAAATGAGGATGCGCGGCGCGATAATAGGCTGGTCTGGGCTTTGGCGTGATAAGGCTTGTCCTGTATTTATCGCGCGTTGCAAGGCATCGGTGAGGTTGTTGGCAACCTGTCCGCCCATGCCGCGTGCCTGCGCAAGCTCTTGTAGGGTTTCAGGCGCGAGAGAACTATGGCCAGTTATGCTTACGCCGATAACGGCGCTGGCGAGCCCTTCAAAAGCATCGAGAAAACCGCCAGTATCTTTATTGGCCAAAATACCCGTAATGAGAATAAGTGGGCGCGGCGTTTTTGATTCCATCTCCGCCATAGCCGAGGCAACCGCGCGGGCCGCATGGGGGTTGTGTCCCCCGTCAAGCCAAAGCTCGCCGCCTGCATCGGCCACCATGTCTGCAAAGGGGCCTTTCGTCAGGTTTTGCATTCGGGCAGGCCAAGTCACCGTTTCAAGCCCGCGCTCTATTGCGGTTTCCGAAAACTGCATGAGGCGCGCGATACGGATAGCCAATCCTGCATTCATAATTTGGTGCTGCCCGACAAGAGCCGGTAGCGGTAAATCCATGAGAGAATTTTCATCCTCATAGACAAGCCGTCCATGTTGGCGGTAGGCACGAAAGTCTTGGCCAAAATAGGTTGCCTTCACCGATAGCTTATTGGCTTCAGCCTCAAGAACGGCGTTGACTAAATCGCTTTGCTTGCCAATGGCGGCGGGCACGAAATGCTTCATTATGCCGGCTTTCTCGCGCGCTATCCCCGCGAGGTCACGGCCCAGAAATTCGGCATGATCCATATCAATCGGGGTAATGCCGACTGCGGCGGGTCTGCTTATGACATTGGTCGCGTCATAACGCCCGCCCAGCCCGACTTCGATGATGCAGACATCAGCCGCGCTCTCAGAAAAGGCTAGCAGGGCGGCGGCTGTTGTAGCTTCAAAAAAAGACAGAGGCTGTCCCGCATTCGTCGCGCGCACGCGCTCAAGGACGTCCAGCAATTGAGTGTCAGTGATTTCCTCGGACGCGACGGTAATGCGCTCGCGAAAATGAACCAGATGCGGGGAAATATAAACATGGCATTTCAGACCACCGGCCTCGGCCATGGCCCTGACAAAACTAACGGTGGACCCTTTACCATTCGTGCCGGCGATATGCACGACTGGTGGTAGGCGGTCTTGCGGATTGCCAAGCGCTTTTAAAACGCGCTCTATTCGTTCAAGCCCAAGGTCAATTTTCTTGGGATGCAAAGCGGCCAGAACCGCAAGGGCAGCGTCGACTTCGGCGGTTTTATCCAGTGTCATTTTCCGAGGGCGCTAGAGCTTGTCTGCGGTTTCAGCCGCAGTTTTGGCGGGCATATCAGTCTTACCTGCCGCGCTATGGGGGCCTGTCTTCATCAAAACGCTCAGTAGATCAGCCAGCGTTCGGCGCAAGGCGTGGCGGTGAACAACTTTGTCAACCATGCCTTTTTCCTCCAGATATTCAGCACGCTGAAAACCTTCGGGAAGCTTTTCGCGAATGGTATCTTCAATGACGCGGGGACCGGCAAAGCAAATCAGTGCGCCCGGCTCTGCGAGGTGAATATCGCCAAGCATAGCGTAGCTTGCGGTGACTCCGCCTGTCGTCGGGTCGCACAGTACGACAATATATGGCAGCCCTGCTTCGCGGAGCTGCTGAACGGCAATGGTGGTACGCGGCATTTGCATGAGAGAGAGCGCGCCTTCTTGCATGCGCGCGCCGCCCGCCGCCGTGAAGACAACCAGTGGGAGATTTTTGGATACGGCATACTGCGCCGCCGTGATAAACCCTTCGCCCGCCGCCATACCAAGCGAGCCGCCCATAAAGGCAAAGTTCTGCACAAGGGCAACGGTTTCAATGCCGTGAATATGACCAACGCCAATGGTCATAGCATCGCTATCCCCCGTTTTCGCGCGCGCGGACTTTAGGCGGTCTGTATATTTCTTGTCGTCTTTGAACTTGAGCGGGTCTTTGGCTACCTCTGGCACATCGACTTCGAAGTAATTGGCGTCATCAAATGTGTAGCCGAGGCGCATTTCCGGCCCGATACGCAGATGATGGCCCGCGGGCGTGACGTGCTGTAAGGACGCAAGATCAGCCGAGAACACCATCTCTCCAGATTTCGGACATTTAATCCAGAGATTGTCTGGACTGTCCTTCTTGGTGAAGATGTTTTTGACCCCGGGGGGCGTAAGTCTAGATAACCAATTCATAGCGGTAGCCTCTGCCCGATTTTACGCGCGCGGGCAATATAATTATCGCTCACATTAAGCGGTCAATTGCGGCATTGTCAGGGTTGCGGCCTCGGAGGAGAGCGCGTATCAGGCGCCATGAGCTCGCTTTTATATGTTGCCCTTGGCGGGGCTATTGGTGCTATTGCAAGGCATTTGCTCGGTGGGGCCATCATGCGCGCGGCGGGCCCAGGTTTTCCTTACGGCACGATGGCGGCTAATGTTCTGGGCAGCTTTCTTATGGGGGTACTTGTCGCTTGGCTTGCGGCGCGCGCGAGCGGCGACAGCGCTTTGCGCTTGTTTTTAGGCGTAGGATTGCTGGGCGGATTTACAACCTTTTCGGCTTTTTCACTTGAGGCGATTATGCTGCTTGAGAAAAAAGCCTATGCGCCATTCATGGCCTATGTGAGCGGCTCTGTTTTGTTATCGCTCTTGGTGCTTATGCTGGGCCTAATGACGGCTAGAAAGATTTTCGCGCTGTGATTGGAGAAATGACGTGAGCGGTGTTCAAACAATTGAAGTCCCTGAAGGGGACGCAGGATCGCGCCTTGACCGCTGGTTCAAGCGTCTGTTTCCGCATGTTGCCCATGGCCGCGTTGAAAAACTGCTGCGCACGGGGCAGCTGCGGGTGGACGGTAAACGCGCGAAAGGAAATTTTCGCTTAGAGGCAGGCCAAATGGTGCGTGTGCCGCCGCTTCCCGATCCGACTGAAGAAAAGAAAGAGTTTGTCATTCATCCAGCTGATGTGGAGTTTATGAAGAGCCTCGTCATTTATGAAGACGGGGACCTTATCGCGCTCAATAAACCATATGGTCTCGCCGTGCAGGGCGGAACGAAAACCATGCGCCACATTGACGGCTTGCTGCCTGCGCTGGGCGAGGGATGCCGCCTTGTTCACCGTCTTGACCGCGATACTTCTGGCGTCTTGCTGATTGCTAAAAACCGCGCCGCTGCAGCTTGGGCGGGCCGCGCGTTCCAGTCGCGCCGCGCAGAGAAAATATATTGGGGTATCAGCAATGGCGTGCCGCGTCCGCTAGGCGGCGAAGTCAAAGGTTATATCGCCAAAGGGAAATCCGACATTTCTTTTGGACGCATTAACGAGGGCCGAGAAGTGATGGTTGCAGTAAAGCACGGCGCGGACGGGGCCAAACATGCGCGCACGCTGTTTCAGACGGTAGCGCAGGCAGGTCAAAAAGCGGGATGGGTTGTCATGCAGCCGCTCACGGGCCGCACACATCAACTGCGTCTGCATATGCAATTGCTCGGCGCGCCTCTGGTCGGCGATCCTAAGTATTTGACGGACCGCCCTAAACCCGGGGGCCTCGCTGATCAATTGCACCTTCATGCCTATTCGATTTATATGCCGCGCCCTAATGGAACGCATGTGTCCGTCACGGCGCCATTGCCAGCGCATATGAAAGATAGTTTTCGCACGCTAGGGTTTGATTTAAATATGACAATCCCGCCAATGGATGAGGATATTTAAGCGAGGTGATGATATGAGAGCTGATACAAAACTAGACGCCGCGCTTAGTGCATTAAAGGCCAAAGATTACCCCGCCGCTATTTTGCATGTAAAGGAGGCTCTTGCGATAGATCCTGCGGCGCATAAGGCGCATCATGTGTTGGCGCTCTGCTCTCGTGATCAGGGTGATTTTGAAACAGCGATAAATGCTATAGAGGCGGCCTTAAAAATTGCGCCGCGTAACGCAGAATATTTAAATAGTTATGGCAGTCTTTTGATGCCATTCAGCCGAGACTTTGACGCGATTGCAGCCTTTAAATCAGCGCTTGAAGTTGCGCCGAATTATGTTGAACCGGCAGTTTTTCTCGCGCAGCTCTATCTTCAAAGAAAAAACCCTATCCAAGCCGCCGATGTGCTGCAAACCTCTCTTGGCCATAATCCTGATCATCCGACATTGCTAAAAGGCCTTATGATTGCGCTCAAAGATGCAAATCAGTTTGAGATTGCTGAAACGCTTGCAGGGAAGCTTCCAACGTCTGCTGATACTGTTTTGGCCCGAGGGGATATCGCAAGGGCGCGCAGACAAAAACCCGTAGCAGAAGCGCATTACATCCAGGCTTTATCGTTCCCGCCAACATCAAGAGACGCCTTTCGGAATTTAGTCCAATTGCGCTGGACTGATAAAGATGGCGGCGAGCCTGGCGCAGTTGCTCTGATAAATAAGTTTATCACTGATAATCCAGAGGCAGGGGCATTTTATCTTTTTGGCGCGGAGCTTCTTTCTGATATGGAGCGCGATGATGATGCGCTAGACTTGATTGACCAAGCAGAGGCAAAATTTGGGGAAATTCCTGATACGCTATTTTTAAGAAGCAAAGTTCTAATTGAAGCGGGGCTCGGCGCCGAAGGGTTTAAATATGCAGATCGCGCGTTAAAAGCGCGTCCTGGAGATTTATCTTCAATGGCGCAATTCGCGCGAGGCGCTTTGATGATTGGCGATGCTAAACTTGCACTTGAAGCATCCCACGCGGGACAAATGCGGCAACCCAAAAACTTATTTTGGCTAGCGGCGGGTGCAACAGCATTTCGTGCATTAGGGAAAGAGGAAGAATATAAGCAGTTGTGTGATTACAGCCATATCAAGGCTTATGATATAGCGGCGCCGGCAGAATATAACTCTCAGGATGACTTTCTCTCGCAATTGAAGGACGCCTTAATGACGCGTCATAATCAGCAAGCTTTCTCGCTGGACCATAGCTTGCGCGGCGGAACACAAACATCTAGCGACCTTCGATTTGCCGATGACCGCGTTATTCAAGACTTTTTCCAAGCTCTATCTGAGCCCATGAATGATTATATCGCGTCTATGCCTGACGATGACACACATCCTTTATTCGGGCGGCGGCGCAAGAATTTTCGGTTTTCAAACGCGTGGTCCGTGCGTTTGCAAGGCGAAGGGTTTCACGTAAATCATATGCACCCTGAGGGCTGGATTAGTTCAGCCTTTTACGTTGATATTCCCAAAGATACTACCACGCGAAAAGACAAAGCGGGCTGGATAGCCTTTGGTAAGCCGCCCTTTACGGTTTTGGGACCAAACGGAAAACCGCTTGGGGCGGAACATATGATGGCGCCTGCCGCTGGGCAACTTTTACTGTTCCCAAGTCATATGTGGCACGGCACAGTCCCATTGCCCGAAGGTGATAAAACTTCAAGCCTTACCCTGTCATTTGACGCCGTGCCTGCCTAATGCCTTTCGTGATTTTTGACATAGACGGCACGCTTGTCGATAGCCGAAAAGTCATCTCGGATTGCATGGCTGCAGCTTTTATGCGGCGTGATTTGACGCCGCCCCATTATGAGCAAACTCGCAAAATTGTTGGCTTGTCCCTTATGGAGGCCGTGGACACACTTGCGCCGAAGGGACTTTTACATGAGGAGTTGTTAGCGCTCGTCGATACCTATAAGGATGAGTTTATCTCGCGCCGCCGCGCGGGTAATCTGCATGAACCGCTTTACGGCGGCGCGATGGATTTGCTTGTCGGTTTGAAAAACGCTAATTGGGATATTGGCGTGGCGACAGGAAAGTCGCGGCGCGGCCTTGATGCTATTATTCAAACCCACGGCTTTGCGCCTTATTTTGACTGTCATTTCTGCGCCGATGACGGCCCTGGAAAGCCCCATCCGCATATGGTTCAGGCAAATCTCGATGCCATTGGCCGCTCTGCGAGCGCCGCTGTAATGATTGGCGATACAAGCTTTGACATGCTTATGGCCAAAGCGGCGGGGGTTGCTGCCTTTGGCGTTAACTGGGGATTTCATACCGAAGATGAGATTATGGCGGGCGGCGCGGATGTCATGTTCTCGACGATGGACGGCTTATCCAAAGGTCTTGAGGGTTTTGCGCAAAGGTTAGCGGCGTAATGGCAAAGCCAAAGACAAAGAGATTTTATGAAACCGCCGCTGCGGCTCCCTCGGATGATGGCTGGGCAGTTTTGCTCGACGGCCGCATGCTCAAGACGCCAGGCAAGCTGCCGCTGATAACGCAATCTGAAAATCACGCGCGGCTTATCGCGGCGGAATGGGACGCACAGGAGGATATTATTCGTCCCCACCTTATGCCCGTGACGCGCCTCTACAATGTCGCGCTGGAGCGTACGCCTGAAAACCGCGAGGGGCTGATTGCTGAGGTGCGAAAATATGCAGCTACAGACCTGCTGTGTTACCGCGCAGACTTTCCGCGCGCGCTTAATGCAAAACAAGCGCAAAACTGGGATAAGTGGCTGGACTGGGCACGCGGGCTTGGCATTGACCTCCAGACGGGCGAGGGCGTCATGGCGATTACTCAGGATGAGTCCGCGCTGGAAGCCGTTGCTAAAATGGCCGCCCAGTTTGACGATTTAGATCTGACATTGCTGGCGCATTTAAATGCTGTTTACGGCTCGGCCATACTTGCGCTTGCTGTTATGAAGGGCGCGCTGGGGGCGGAGGCGGCTTATACGCTTTCGCGTCTCGACTTTGACTTTCAGCTTGAGCATTGGGGTGACGATGAAGAGGCAAGAGAGCTGGACGAGCTTACAAGGACAGAAATTATAGCCCTTTCAAGATTAATTTAATAAGGACACATCATGGCAGAACCCGTAACAGTCTCCGAACGCCGCAGCGAAGACGGCATGGCCGGCGGACTATATTCTAATGACGTAAAGACATCACGCCATCACCTTTATGTCGATGAGCCTGTCGCACTTGGCAGCGCCGATATTGGCCCGACACCATTTGAATATCTTGCAGCGGCGCTGGGCGGTTGCACAACGATTACCCTTCGCATGTATAGCGAGCGCAAAAAATGGGCCGTGGACCACATTGCTTGTACCGTCAAAATGCACAAAGAAGACGGCGTTCAAGTCTTTGTTAGAGAGCTTAGCGTTCAAGGTAATCTTGAACCAGGTCAACGTGCGCGTCTTGTTGAAATTGCCAATAAATGCCCCGTGCATAAAACACTTACCGCAGGGTCAAAAGTCGAAACTGTCCTAACTTAATGGACGGCTCGCTTCCACGGCTTTTGCATACGTAGGGCCATGCCTTTACCGTCATCGATCATGACGGCGACCATATTTCGCAAGCGCGAACCGCCCTCGCGCTCCTCTGATTAGCGCCGCGGCATCATGATGCGACTTTCTGGCCATACTCGCCGCTTGCGCCGTTCCAAGCGCCCGACTATGAGAGCGCATGTTTAGTAAAGCTGTTGATCTATTTTTGCGCCCTACGGGGGACATTGGCGTAAAGCCTTATCTCATCGGCGTGGCCGGAATTGCCGTCTTTGTTGTGGCTGTGAACGCCTTTCTTCGCGCCCTCACGCCAGGCGCGCTCAGCTTCTCTGTGGCTTTGGTTTTCCCGTTTCTGGCGCTCTATATTATCTACTGTGTTTACGGAAAACGACTGCATGATATGGGGTTTTCGGTCTGGCCGTTGACGGGCCTTATTGCGGCAGAACTATTTGTGATGATAGGCGTCATGCTAGCGTTTGGCGGGACTGAATACTTTGAAGGCTTCGCGCAATATGAACGCAA